>NZ_JBSXOE010000001.1:0-2040 GCF_056859295.1 Roseovarius sp. B-10
TGAGGACGGCACGCCGCATGACAAGCTATGGAACGCGGGTCAGCAGGATCGCTAGCGGGAAGCTTGGCCCAAGCGCGATTGGTGCGGGCCTGTTCGTTGCCTTTGCGCCGATCCACCTGTGGGTCACCGAAGAGGTCTCGGTGGCCATGAGGGGGCCGCGCCGAAAGGAGGCGACGCATGAGTAACCTGCGGACATCGCCGCGACCAACACCGCTCCACTGGAAAATGGTGCGCTGGCTTGTCCGGTGGGAACTGCGCCGCACCTGCCACCGGCATCTGGCGAACCGGGCACTGCACGACGAGGGCGGCGGCGCGATGCGATGGCTGCGGCAGGACAGGGACAGGTTCCTCGAGACGTTGGATCAACTCGTTGAAGAGATGCGGGAGGTCGCCGAACTGCACGCTCTGCCCAACGGCGGAAGCCGTCTGATGGTCGAACTCGCCATATATACCGTCGCCGCCGATGCGGCGCTGCGACGGCACGGGGTCAGAACGGATTACGCGCATTTGGTAGTGGCCGATATCGGCTGGGACCTCTACCGCCGCATGTTGCGCCTGTCGTCGCTGCCAGCGCGGATCGCTAGCCGCGATCCCGGACGCAGGCTGCGCTGGACGATCCAGGCTCTCCTGGTTTTTCCGTTCCGCCCGGTCGGTGCGCCCGGCTATGAAACGCGCGTCTTCCCGGAGGGCGACGATCTGCACACGCATTTCACCCATTGCCCGCCCCAGAGCTTTGCGCGCAGGGTAGCCACGCACCACGAGGATCCTGAACTGCTGGAGGCTTTTCGGCAAAGCTGGTGCCTCTACGACTGGCCCGGCGCGGACCTCATCGCCGGGGATGGCCAGCGAGGGCATTACCGCAGAGCCAGCACGCTGTCGGCTGGTGATCCGGTCTGCGACATGTGCTGGCGCGCGCGCAGCGCGAAGCGCACAGACCGGACCGAGGACACCCCCTGGTCAGACGAAGGGGCAGGTGTAGAATGAACTCGGAATACAAGGCGAACAGCATCACCCTTGCTGGCGCGATCGCGATGGGAACACGTCGCTAATGTCGAAACGGTCACCTTCGTCCTGACTTGGACCTACAGGTTCGAGCGCCACTTACCGAGAAAATCTGTCGCCAAATGTAACCAGGTGGGGTTCTGTGACAGACCGTTACACGACTACTCCAGCAGCCCGTTGCATAGCACATCCAATTTGCCAAGTAGAACATGCAACACGCAAAATGGAGACACTCAATGAAACGCAACACCTCACTCATTATCGCAACCGCATTCGCCACGGTTGTCGGCGGCGCGGCACTCGCAGACATGGGATACGGAACCGGGCATCATGACCTGCCTGATCGTGACAATAACATTCACATGACCGACAACATGCGCGGCCATTTCGACCACTCGGATCGGAACGACGACGACAAGGTCACGCGCGAGGAAATGGATGCCCACATGGCGGCGGCGTCAGAGTTTCAGCGTATGTTCGAAGAGCGTAACGGCCCGCAGCAAGGTCGCTGAAGCATTCAATCGGGCGCTCTGGCTGACAAAGGGAAGCCCGAATGCGACAAGTAGAACCTGACTGCGGCGCTCGACATGCGCTGCAGTCAGAGTAGACGCCGCGAGGATTATGACCGCGATATGAGCCATGCTTTGCTTCGTGAAATAGGACGCACGACCGACGCTGGGCGCCGGTTCTGGTTGCGGACAGGGTCGAATGTTCAACACGAAACACCATTGGAAAACAAGGAGCTATGCTATGAGAATTCCACTAGTGGCAATCGGTGCCGCACTACTGACTGGCAGTGCTGCATTGGCCGATGTCTACATCCCGGAAGGAACGCACGGAACGGTGCTTCATTTGGATGAAGCTTTCAAGGCTACGGGCCGCATCGAAGGGCTCGGCAACGTTCACGGGCTGGCAGGCGCACCGAAACGGGGCATTCTGGTAGCTGGCAGTCTCACGGAAACCGAAGGCGGCGAGGTGGCCAAACCCTCCCAGGTTTCCGAAGAGGATCACGAAGCCCACCACGGAGGCGGAGAAAAG
>NZ_JBSXOE010000002.1:0-2892 GCF_056859295.1 Roseovarius sp. B-10
CAACCGCATCGAGATCATGTTTGGCAGGCTCAAGGATTGGCGGCGCGTGGCGACACGTTATGACCGCTGTCCGAAGGTCTTCCTTTCAGCCATCGCCCTCGCCGCAGTCGTCATCTACTGGTTATGAATCCTGACCCTAGAGGATTCTTGACCAATGCAACAGCAGCAGAATATATTAAATCCAAAGAGCAAAAGGAAGTTTCTCATGCAATCTATCAACCTTGTAGTTGCATGCGCTATCGGTGCCTGTGCAACCATTGCTGATGCTCAAACTCAACCCCGCGACACGTGGCGGCACTCCTGCTATGCATTCAAGGATATGAACCGGAACGGTGTTTTTGATATGGGTGACAAGCCTTATGCAAACCTTCCAGTTGAGATGACCAGGCCGGATGGCACGAAAGCGCGGCAGAGATCCAATATAGATGGGTTCGCCAACTTTGAGGCATCGCTGGGGGACGACAGCGCTGACGTGTTTGAGCCGGGACATCATAATGTTCGCGCGATCTTTGATGAAGGCTGGCAATCGCTATCAAAAACCGCCACACAAGATTTAATCTTCATTGAAAAAGTCAATGCTGGCGGTCGCATTGTGCCTGAGAAACCTTGTATGCCGATCGGCGTGGTGCCCATCCTTGAAATGAAAGGGAAGATCACCCCGGTGTCCAATTTCGCCACCACCGCCTATTCTGTTGTAGCCATAGATAAGCGTGATCAAACGAGGTTGGATTTGTTGGTGGATGAAAATGGAAACTTCCTTGGCATCGGTCGGCAAGGAGAGTGGCGACTCGAGGTGCGGGATCCGGATGATGTATTGGTCCATGCGCGTGATTTCGTGATCGAGCACGGCGCAGTTTATTTTTCAAATATCGTTCCAGGCGAGACAACTAAACCTGAGGCTGACGTCGTTTGGCAAGAGCTGACGTTCGACGACTTTTTGGTTGCTGATTCCCTTTTTGAGATTCCGTCTGGCTATGGAGGGCTTAACTCATACAATCTCATCGCGGTTCACAACCGGTTCTACGAAGGAGGCGGTTATGTAAATGGAACGGTGTCTTCCGAATATATCGCATACAATAGCTCTGGTGTTCCTGTTCCAATTTGGGCCGATGATCCGTTCGATTTCAAGGGAACTTATGTGAGTGTGGCTTGGAGCCGAGGGAAGGAAGAAGATGTGATTTTCCGGGCTTGGCGTGAGGGAAAACTCGTTCACGAAGACAAACTAAGATTAACTAATAGTGGCCCAATATATTTTGATGCAAATTACGAAAATATAACAAAAATGGAGATCAGTCACGGAAATTACGAGCGTATCGTTCTAGATAATTTTCACTATAAGTTCTAGGAACTTTATGAGCTATGGAGCCGATGACGCCTATTTTCGATGACCTCTGCACAATGCCGTCGTGGGTTCCCGAAGCTTCAGGTGGCGGCCGTGATGATAACCTTCTCCGGCTTTCTGCCCCTTTTTGAACGCTCAGCAAACGGTTTGATAGTCGAATTGTGATAAACCGCACCAATGCGACCTAGAGCGCGTTGCGTTCAATTGGTTTCATAACCTGCGGCTTTGAAGAAGTTGTAGCATTCCTTGTCGGTGAAGAGATCACAGACGTGTCCAACGGCGCGCCAGAGATCGTCGTAGGTCCGTGCAGCAGCTCTTCGGATAAGTGCCTTGAGCTTTGCGAAGGCCATCTCGATCGGGTTCAGATCGGGGCTGTAGGGCGACATGAACAGGAACCATGCGCCGACCGCGCGCATGGCCTCGGTCGCCTTGGGGCTTTTGTGGGATGACAAATTGTCCAGAATGATCACATCGCCGGTGTGCACAGTCGGGGCGAGCTGGGTCTCGACATAAAGCTCGAAGAGGTCGCGGTTCATCGCGCCGTTGATGACCCATGGCGCATCCAAACGGTCGTGGCGCAATGCGTCGATGAATGTATGGGTGTTCCAGTGGCCAAAAGGCGCATGGCCTATCAGGCGCGTACCCTTGGGAGACCAGCCTGTGGTCTTGGCCATGTTCGTCTTGAGCGAGGTCTCGTTGATGAAACCGATGCGTGGCAACAGTTCAGCCATGAACGGCTGACGCCGTGTGATCCAGACATGGCGCGCCTGCCGGACCTCAGGCCGCTTTTGCTCGACGGCCTGAAGGTCTTTTTTTATGCGTCAGGCCGAGACTGCGCAGGGTGCGCCAGACAGACACGCGATGCACCGTCATCTGGTGCTCATCGGCAGTTTCCAGCACCAGATCATCCAGCGTGAGATCAGGCTTGGCAGCCATCCGCGCCACGATCCAGCCTCGCAGACGGGCCAGCTTTCCATGACCGCCGCGATTGCCTTGCCGACGCGGCTCCAGCCCGCCCGTCCCGTGCTTCAGGATCACCATGTCGTTGACGAACTTCACCGAAACCCGAAACCGCGCAGCGGAAGCGTGGTGTGAATGCCCCTCCTCCACGAACGCGACAACGCGCTCGCGAAGTGCCATAGGGTGTGGCTTGCCCATCTCAAACCCCCATATCTGCCCGCCAGACAGGGAATTACAGATTAAGCCCCATGGGAATCCTGAATCGGAATGGGCGCAACCCGCTCTAGCCTCGCTTTCACTCCCGCTCGGGTAAGCAACTGCTTTCGGCTTTGCGGCGCTGCCTATAACGGCATGATGTCGGTATTGAAGCATATCGGGTCTGGACTATTCGCGCTCTCTTGCATGGGCTTGGCGGCGTAGCCTTTTTTACTTCCTGGGTTCAGCACCTTAAAGCCAGCCGCGCTTTCGGCACCAGAGATAGGGCAGTACGGAAGAGGCGAGCATCAATATGAGTGCAGCCGGGTAGCCCCAGGTCCAGGTCAGCTCGGGCATGATCTCGAAATTCATGCCGTAGATGGCGGCGATCAGGG
>NZ_JBSXOE010000003.1:0-3456 GCF_056859295.1 Roseovarius sp. B-10
GGTAAGCGCTCGAAAGGCGAAAACGGCAACTGCGATAATCAACCCCCAGAAAAGGATCATGCCGAAACCTGCCCACCAGCCATGTCCGCCACCCCACATCATGTGCCCATAGGTGTCATTGGCATTGCTGCCCGGATCCGCGAGCGCCGGCACGGTGCCCGCCAACAGAGCGATCACGCTGGTTTTCAACCACATATAGTCATTCATGATCTTGTCCTTTCTTGATAGTTGAAACTTTGTGAGAACGGCAAGTCAAGTCGCACGAGAAGCCCACCGTCCGGGTGGTTGCGCAAAGTGATGTCGCCACCATGTGATCGCAATATTGTGCGTGCAATTGACAGGCCGAGACCGGTGCCACCTGTCTCGCGTGAGCGTGACGTCTCGACCCGGTAAAAAGGCTCAAAAACCTCTTCAAGTTGAGTGTCCGGGATGCCGGGGCCATGATCGCGAACCCAGATCAAGGCTCTGTCATACTGCCGGGTATAGGTGACCTCGACACCTTCGCCGTAACGCACGGCATTCTCTATGATGTTCCGCAGTGCTCGGCGCATGGATTGAGGCCGGAGCCTGATCTGAAGCGGTGCATCCGCTTCGAGTTGAAATGCGTTGAGCATGTCTTGTTTCAGCTCAGTGAGAAATTTTCCCAGCTCTACCGTTTCCGGGGGTTCACTGATTGCCATGCCGCGAGAAAAAGCCAGCGTGCGCTCTACCATGACCTGCATTTCCGCGATGGATTTCACCAAGGCGTCGCGGGTCTCCTCCTCATCCACCATCTCGGCGTGAACCCGCAAGGCGGTAAGTGGCGAGCGCAGATCGTGACCCAGAGCGGCCATGATGCGCGTCTTGTCCGCAACGGTGCGTACCAGTCGCTCCTGCATGCGATTGAAGGAGTCTGTCAGATTTCTGACTTCGCTTGGACCGGCGACTGGAAGCGGTTCGCTTTCCTCTCCACGACCAATGCTGTCGGCGGCTTGGGCCAAACGCCTGAGCGGCCACGTCAGGCGGGCAAGCAGGTACCAGCAAGCGACACCAATCAGCAACGCCGCCGTGAAGCCAAAGCTCACCGCGGAAAAGACCGGCCATTGCAGGGGCGGGCGCTGAAAGCGGGTATCGACATTCAGCCAGGTGCTATCTGCAAGCGCGATAGAGAGCGTTAGTTCAAGCCCCGAGATCTTGTCATGCATCATCTGCTTGTGCGCGGGGGCGATCTGCGGTGACATCGTCTTCATTGGTGGGAATTCGCGATCAACCTCATGCAACTCCACGCGAATCTCGCGGCGGTCTTCGCTTCCAAGCAACGACCTGATACGCGCTTCAACCACTCCTCTTGCACGGTGATCAAGATGATCCACAGCCGCCTGCGGGTCGATCCGAAACCTTGCAAGCGGGGAGTCAGCGGCCCGGAGAATAGAGGTATGCAGGTCCGGTGGCGCCCGTTCGAGGAGAAGCGCCACATTCGCTGCGCGCCCGGCCGCCTCTGCCCCGATCGCAGCGCGCACGGCGAGGCTGCGTTCGTCCACGAACAGCCAGAGGCTTATAGCCTGAGCCACCAGGAGACTGCCTATAATGAGCAACAGAATCTGGACACGCAAGCTATCCAGAGGCTTGCGGGTCACTGCTTCACCTCGACATCCGTTGCAAGGCAATAGCCCCCGTTTCGAACCGTGGAGATGATTTTGGGCCGCCCCGGGTTGTCCTCTATTTTTCGCCTTAGGCGGCTGATCTGATTGTCGATGGTCCGGTCGAAAGCGGCGGGTGTTCGTCCGACCGACAAGTCAAAAAGCTGCTCGCGGCTCATTATGATACGCGGGCGTTCCAGCAGGATTGTCAGCAGTTTGAACTCTGATGTTGTCAGCACGTCCTCGCGGCCGTCTGCCGCGACAAGACGGCGCGTGTCGGTTTCGAGCGTCCAATCCGCGAACCGTACACGGCTGCCTGTAAGACTTCCCGCTAGGGCTTTCGGTTTCTGCGCCCGGCGCAGAATTGCCTTGATCCGCGCAAGCAACTCGCGAGGATTGAAGGGTTTGGGCAAGTAGTCATCCGCACCGACCTCGAGGCCGATGATACGGTCCATTTCCTCACCAAGCGCTGTCAACATCAGGATTGGGGCCGACCCCTTGGCGGACAAGCGGCGACAGACCGATATCCCGTCTTCGCCGGGCATCATAACGTCCAGGACGATGAGGTCATAGCGGCCAACCTTCAGCAGGTCATCCATCTGGGCCGCGTCGACCGCACTCGTGACGCGCATGTCATTCTTTTCCAGATATCGCGCAACAGCTTTACGAATTTCGGCGCTGTCATCGACCAGAAGTACGTGGGGCGGGTTCGTCATGGCTTGTATCTAGGTGGTCGAAGGATCGTTGCCGAGAAGATTTGTCGCGAAACGTAACAAAGTCAGACTTTTCGACCCTCGCAGATGATTGATCCCAAGTTTAATGATACGAGAAGCTCTTCGTTGGACTGGAGCCGTGCACTCGCCGCCATGCTGTCACGCGCTATAGCAACACGCATGATCCAACCCGCTTTGTCGGGTGATTTGCGCGGTGGCGGGCACGTTCGCGCCCGTCATGGCTTCAATCGCTCCATCTATGGGATTCGGACGAACTGATGCCCTGTGCTGTTCGTTTCGACAGTCGTGATCAGATCAAGCGTCTTTGGGTCGAGAACCCATAGCTCGTTCTTCGCCGCGCTGCTCACCAGAAGCGCGTCGCCCACGCGCGCCATGTGATAGGGTTCGGGGCCGACGTTGACTTCCAGACGTTCACCTGTGGCGCGATCAATGCGTACCACGCGGTTGCGGTCGCGTGCGCTCGACCAGATTGCATCCTTGTCGGCTGCGACGCCATGCAGTTCACCGCCAATTTCGAACGACACAAGGGCTTCACCGCTGTCGGCATCGATGATGGAAACTTTCCCGGTGTCGGACTCGCTGACAATTAGTTGACGGGCCTCGGCATCCAGCAGCATGTGGTTGGGTGGGCCTTGCAGTTTGAAGTTTCGCGTTACAATCCCGTCTTCTGGGTCGAGTTCGCTGATTGTGTCATTGCCGGCATTGGAAACGAAGAAATTGCCGGTCTTCGGATCGGCGATTGCATATTCCGGGATCGGTCCCGTGGCGATAGTCGCTGTCACCTCACCGCTTTCCAGGTCGATCAGCGAAACAGAACCGAGCCCAGGATGAGTGATCGCGGCGAAGCGTTCATCCGAGGAAACCCCGACATGGTGAACGATGCCGGGCACTTCGATGCGGCGCAGTATTTCATGACTGTCGGCATCGACCAGGGTGACCAGACTCGTGGCGCTTGTCTCGGACTTTTCTCCGCCTCCGTGGTGGGCTTCGTGATCCTCTTCGGAAACCTGGGAGGGTTTGGCCACCTCGCCGCCTTCGGTTTCCGTGAGACTGCCAGCTACCAGAATGCCCCGTTTCGGTGCGCCTGCCAGCCCGTGAACGTT
>NZ_JBSXOE010000004.1:0-3710 GCF_056859295.1 Roseovarius sp. B-10
GCCGGCACGGTCGTCTGATACCGATCCGTGAGTTTCGAGACATCTTGTGCGAGGGCTGTCATGGCAGTCTCCTGAAGAAAAGGTTCTTTGCTGCCCGCGATAGGTAATGCATTTGCATTGCCTTGTCAAGACAAGCCGCAGCATCTGCTGTCGCCGGGCAGGTCGATGAACCGTCCGGCGCAGGACCTAATTTCGCCCCGCCAGGAACTCCGCCAGCACCGGGCTAGCCGCACCTTTCGCGGAGCTGAGCAACTCCGAGCCCGCAAGCGAGGCCTTCGACAGGCGTACGAGCCCACCAGTTTCCTCGATGCGGTAGCAGCGGCGCTTTTGCCGCCCGCGCCTGTAGTGGGTCGCGGTGACAATCTGGCAGGTACTGCCATCAGTGAGCGTCACAGGTGCTGCGAGCTTGATCTTGTCGCCTTCCTCGTAGTCCGGGATCGCAGCCCAGTCCTGGCAGCGCTGGCGCCAGGCATGAGCATAGCTGTCTAGGTCTTTCAGCTCGGACAGCAGGGCCAATAGGCTCAGTGGCGCGCGGGATTCGACCGGTCCCGCGCTTTCCTCCATGTCCTTGTAGCCCCAGCAGCCGTCATCATATCGGGTAAGGAATACGGCGGCGAAAGTGATGGAGCCATCCGCATCGGTGACATAGGTCGTGTCTTCGACAGGGGTGCCGTCGATATTTGTGACCTTTGCCGCCGCGTACCAAGTCGAACCCACCTTGCAGGCTTTGACCAGTTCCGTCTTGCGCCTTTCGCCCTCGAAGGTGCACAGCCGAGCAATCTCCGCTTTCTCATCCGCGTAGGTCTGGACGCGGCCGTCGGTGTAGAAGAGCCAACCCATCACGCCGCCCTCCGGTCATCGATTTCCATCAGCGCATCGAGCGGCACGCGGTAGGGCTGCATGGCGTCGAAATCCTCGCAATTGCCGCAGTTCTGCACGATCGCGAAGGTGTCGCAGGCATCCTTGAGGATGACCCGGAAAGTGCCGCCGAGGCCCGAGGGCACCTCGTAGGTCCCGCCGATGAGATAGTCCGAGGCCCGGCGCACGAAGACGCGGATGCTGTGGCCATCGGTGGCGAGCCGGATGGCCCCCCGCCCCCGGTCGATGAGCACCTGCACGTCGTCCAGGATGTCGGTGTAGAACTGGCCGGTCAGATCGCGAAACGCCATGCGGCGCTGCGCCATCCAGTCGGTATCCCGAAACGGGTTCATGCCGTCGGCGAAAGCAAAGGACGGATCGGCCTGCTCGGTCGTGACGATGCGAGTGGTCGTGCCATCGATGCCGTTTGAGCGCAGATGCACGCCATTGCCGACGATGAGGATCAGGGCCGGCCTGTCCACGGGACCGTTCCAGTTGGGCAGGAAGGTTTTGCAGGCGCGCGCATGCGCGATTTGCGCCGCAACAGCGGAGGCAGAGAACTTGAGAATAGCCATGGGGATGTCTTTCCGTTGGGTGTGGGAGGGGTCGACCCGCGCGGGTGGCATGGTCCACGCGCGGGTCTCGTGAGGACTCAGGCCGCTTGCGCGACCTCGCTGTCAGGCTCGGGGGTTTCCGCGATAGGCGCCGCCTCATCAGAGGCGACACCGTTGGTCTGCATCATCGGCGGGCACCAGGCGGCCACGGCAGCGCGCTGCGCGTCGGTGAGGGTGGCGAAGGGTTCGGCGAAGAGCTTGTCGCAGAAGGCGACGATCTCTTTCTTGCTCGACGAGGCCAGCGTCACCGCCTCCTGGGCCAGACCCAGATCCTCGCCGAGGATCTTCAAGAGCCAGGCCTTCTTGAAGCGGTTGAATAGCTCCGCGTTTGGCGTCCAGTGGGCGCGAATGTCGGGCATGATCTCGATTTCGAAGTCATGCATCAGGCTGTCGCGCCGCGGGTCCCGCGCGAAGCAGGACTGCGTGGTGCTGGCCGTGGCATAGGCCACGAGCTTGGCCTTCTCCCTTGCATTGAGCGCGCGAAACGCCGCGAACTGATCGGCAGGCGCGCGGGCGTCATCGAGCCACGAGAGGTCAAGCGCATCATGCGCCGCCGCGACCTGCTCGAGCGAGGTCTCGTCGATCTCGTCCATCTTGGCATGGCTGCGGTATTCCTTGCGGGCATCGATCTTGATCGCCTGCGTGACACTCATGCCGCTGGCCAGAACGTCACTGACCAGCTTGAAGAGCGTCAGATCGAGCGTGGCCTCCGGATGCAGCGCCATCGCGGCGCCGAGGGCCATGGCCCGCTCGGTCTTGAGGTCCTCGGCCAGTGAGGCAGGATAAGTGATTTCGCCGGCGTCTGGGGCCTCCTCCCCGGTCGGGCTAGCCGAGGAGCCGCGCGCGCCCTCCTTTTTGACGGTGTCTTCCGGGCGGACGAGGCCAACATGGAGGGTCACCTGCCCGCCCGACCAGGACGCGATTACCCCAGACCGCGCGAGGTCCTCGGCGCTGTAGGCCTCCTGCAGGTCGCGGGCTTCCTCTTCCAAGGCGTCCACGCGCTCGTAAAGCACGTTGTAGGCACCGTCCTCGAGCCCCTCATCCTCCATCTCGAGCTGCAGTTTCTCGAGTTCGGCGGTGATCTCATCGATGCGCTTTTGCGCAGCCTCATCAGGCTCGATCGGGCCGGGATAAACGCGGCCGTAGTCGGCCATGGTCGCGTAATCATAGCGGACCATCGCATCGGCCCAGGCAAAGCCCAGCTTTATGCGGGCCTCTTCGGCGGCGGCACCGAGCTTCTCGAGCAGGATGGTTTCGACCAGCGCCGCATCCTCAAGCACGGAATGCTCTTCCAGAAGGTCAGCCGCGACGGCGCCGCCCCGCGCCTCATAGTCCGCGCGCACGAAAGCCCCGATATCATCACTGACCTGCACCCCGCGGGATTTGAGCGCCTGACGGACGGTATAGGCCTGCAGATATCCGCCGTCTTTCGTGAGCGCCTCGAAGACCTCGCGCTGCGCCTCCTGGCTCGGGTGCTCGGCGAAGGCTTTCATCGTGTCGAGCGTGATCGTCTTGGCCCGTGCCGCGGCGCGGATGTCGGGGTGGATCAGGCCATAGCGCAACCGGCCTTTCACGGCCGCCACCGTGGTGCCGAAGGTCTTTGCGATGGTCTCGGGCGTCTGACCGTCGACCTCCATCATTCGGGCGAAGGCCTCGAACTCGTCGATGGCATTCATCGGTGCCTGGGTGATGTTCTCGGCGAGCGACAGCGCCGTGGTGACGTCGCAATCCTCTGGCACAACGCGGCAGTCGACCTTGGTTTTCGCGGTGAACCCCTTCTCGCTCTTGTCCGCGACCAGTTCCTTCAGGGCGGCATGGCGGCGGCCGCCTGCGAGTACGGCATATCTGCCGTCGATCTTCTGGACCAGCAGCGGCTGGAGCAGGCCCAGCACCGCGATGCTGGCTTTCAGATGTGCGATGTTCTCGGGATCATAGGTTTCCGGGGAGTTGCTGCGCACATTGGCGGGATGCGGGACCAGATCGCCGATGGCGACGGTGAGAGGGGCAAAACTTGTGGTCATGGGATATCCTTCCAGGTGGGTGAGGTGTGGCCCGCGCGCGCTTGCGCGTGACCAATCCCCGGCTTCAGGGATCACCACGACAAAAGGCCCACTTCCGTAATGGGGCGGGCCTCTGTCAAGGGTTTCGGGCAAGTCAAAAATCCCGGCGAAGACCTCATTCCTCACCAAGTTTAAGACACAAATTCAAAAGCTTACTTTTCCTTTTTCACTGCAACCG
>NZ_JBSXOE010000005.1:0-5153 GCF_056859295.1 Roseovarius sp. B-10
TGGGAGGAGCCCCCGCCGCGCCGACCGAGCCGTCACCCGATCCACCCGCCGCGGGGGCACCTTTCGGGGCACTTTCGACCGGGGGCGGCCCGCGCGGCTCATCGGTTTAAAGATCGGGAAGCACTGGCTGGGGTGGTAGGATTCGAACCTACGGTACACGGTACCAAAAACCGCTGCCTTACCACTTGGCTACACCCCAGCGTGCTGCGGTCATTACTCCGGCGGTTTGGCCGGATCAAGACCGCAGCGGAAAAAAATGTGAGCGCCATGTGCGGACCGCGACGGTACGTCGGCTCAGGCCGTCTACTCGACGATTTCCTGGGCGCCCACGCCCCACAGCGTGGTCTTTTGCGCCCAGCCGTCATGCCCCCCGGTCGAGAGCGCGCACCACTCGGGGCCGCATTCCGAGAGCCGCGCGATCACCCCGGCCTCTAGCCGCGCGGTGACCATCGAGCCGGGGTCGGGGCGCGCGCGCATGTCCAGCAGGTCCTGCGCGACGAGGACCGTGCGTACCCCCGACAGCAGCGAGTAATGCACCCATCCGCCGGCCCCGTCGACATCTTCGACACGCCGCCAGTGGCCGAACTCGGCGGTGATGCGCAAGGGCATGCCGCGGCGCTTGTAGACCCAGTCGATGCGGTGGGTGAGGCTGGGGCCGCGCCGGACATTGGCCTTGGATGCCTTGAGTGAGACGTAGCGCGGCATCGGCAGCCCGGTCACGGGCCCGCGCTCTTGTGCGGCACCCGCGCCCGCGCCGAGGGCCACGACGAGAAGGGCCATGACAAGCCGCCGCATGTTTGCACTCCGATTTCTGCCCGCATCGTCGGCAAGGGTTCTTGTGCCCCGCCTTGTCCTGCGCCACTCTGCCAGCACCGCGCGGGAAAGAAAAGCCGGAGGAGGGCCGCCATGCCGTCAGAAACCCTGAGTGTTGTCGTTACGCGACGCCTGCCCGAGCCGGTCGAGCGGCGGATGCAGGAGCTGTTCGATGTGCGACTGCGCGAAGACGACACGCCGATGAGCCGCGAGGAGCTGGCGGCGGCGATGCAGGAGGCGGATGTCCTGGTGCCGGTGATCACCGACCGGATCGACGCGGGCATGATCGGGCAGGCGGGTGAACGGCTCAAGCTCATTGCCAATTATGGCGCGGGCGTCGATCACATCGACGTCGAGACGGCACGGCAGCGCGGCATCCTCGTCTCGAACACACCTGGCGTGCTGACCGACGACACCGCCGACATGACCATGGCGCTCATGCTCGCGGTGACGCGCCGCCTGCCCGAGGGGCTGGCGGTGATGCAGACGGGTGACTGGCGCGGCTGGTCGCCGACGGCGTTCCTGGGCGGGCGCATCGCAGGTCGGCGGCTGGGGATTCTCGGCATGGGGCGGATCGGGCAGGCGGTGGCGCATCGCGCCGCTGCCTTCGGGATGCAGGTGCATTACCACAACCGTCGCCGCCTGCGCCCCGAGATCGAGGAGGAATGCGGTGCGACCTACTGGGAGAGCCTCGACCAGATGGTGGCGCGGATGGACGTGCTGAGCATCAACTGCCCGCACACGCCCTCGACCTTTCACCTGATGAACGCCCGGCGGCTCAAGTTGATGAAGCCCGAGGCGGTGATCGTGAATACCAGCCGCGGCGAGGTGATCGACGAGAACGCGCTGACCCGGATGCTGCGCGCCGGAGAGATCGCGGGCGCCGGTCTGGACGTCTACGAGCGCGGAGCCGACATCAACCCGCGCTTGCGCGAGTTGCCAAACGTGGTGCTGTTGCCGCACATGGGGTCGGCCACGCGCGAGGCGCGGGTCGAGATGGGCGAGAAGGTCATCATCAACATCAAGACCTTCGAGGACGGCCATCGCCCGCCCGACCAGGTCGTGCCGGCGATGCTCTGAGCGGCGGTGGATTTCGCGATATTCCTTGCCACCGCGCCGGGGCTGGAGGCGGCGCTCGCCGAGGAGGTCGCGGAACTGGGTTTCGGGCCGGTGTCGGCGGTGCCCGGCGGTGTCGAGATCACTGGTGGCTGGCCCGAGGTCTGGCGCGCGAACCTCACGGTTCGCGGCGCGAACCGTGTGCTTGCCCGTATAGGCGAATTCCGTGCGATGCACCTCGCGCAGCTCGACAAACGGGCGCGGAAATTCGACTGGGGATCGGTGCTGCGCCCCGACGTGCCGGTCAAGGTCGAGGCCACCTGCCGCCGCTCGAAAATCTACCATGCCGGGGCCGCGTCGCAGCGAATCGCGCGCGCGATCACCGAGACCTTCGGCGCGCCGGAGGGGGGCGAGGGGGCCGTCCGGGTCATGGCCCGGATCGATGACGACCTCGTGAGTCTGAGCGTCGATACCTCGGGCGAGCCACTGCACCGGCGCGGCCACAAGCTGGCCACCGGCAAGGCCCCCTTGCGCGAGACGCTGGCGGCGCTGTTCCTGCGGCAATGCGGCTATGACGGGACCGAGCCGGTGCTCGATCCTATGTGCGGCTCGGGCACCTTTCCGATCGAAGCGGCGGAGATCGCGGCGGGACTCGCGCCGGGGCGCGACCGGCGATTTGCCTTCGAGGACCTGGCAACGTTCGACGCGCCCGCGTGGCAGGCGATGCGCGGTGGGATCGCGCCCTGCGAGATGGGCGTGCGATTCGCCGGTTTCGACCGCGACGCAGGCGCGGTGCGCATGGCGGCTGAGAATGCCGCGCGCGCGGGTGTGGCGGGGCTTGTGTCCTTCGCCTGCCAGCCGGTCTCGGCGCTTACCCGCCCCGCGGGGGCGCCGGGCCTCGTGATGGTCAACCCGCCCTACGGCGCGCGCATCGGCAACCGCAAGCTGCTGTTCGGTCTCTATGGCAGCCTCGGCGAGGTCTTGCGCCGCGAGATGCGCGGCTGGCGCGTGGGGCTGGTAACGAGCGATGGCGGGCTGGCCCGCGCGACCGGGTTGCCGTTCTTGCCTCCGGGTCCGCCGGTGGCGCATGGTGGGCTAAAGGTGACGCTGTGGCGCACCGACCCGTTGTGACGAAAGGAGACGGCGATGCGCACGATCCTTGCAATCCTTCTCTGCCTCGCGCTGCCCGTGGCGGCGCAACAGGCCGCCGACACGGTCGCGCCCGAGGGCGCAGGGGCCGGGGTGCTGCACGTGCCGGCCATGCTGCATGGCGCGGCAGAGGCCAAGGCGGCGGGCCGCCCGGCGGTGGCCGAGAACTGGATGATCGCCGCTGCGCACCCGCTCGCGGTCGAGGCCGGGGCAAGAGTGCTCTCGCTGGGCGGCACGGCGGCGGATGCGATGGTGGCGGCGCAGGCGGTGCTGGGACTGGTCGAGCCGCAAAGCTCTGGCCTTGGCGGCGGCGCGTTCCTCGTCTGGCATGACGGGGCCACCGGCGAGATCACCACGCTGGACGGGCGCGAGACCGCGCCGCTGGCCGCCACGCCAACGCTCTTTCAGGACGAGGACGGCCAGCCGCTCGGCTTTTTCGAGGCGGTGGTGGGCGGGCGCTCGGTGGGCGTGCCGGGCACGCCTGCGCTGATGGCAGAGGCGCATGGCCGCTGGGGCCGCGCGGACTGGGCGGGGCTCTTCGACGACGCGATTCGGCTGGCGGAGGAGGGGTTCTTGGTCAGCCCCCGGTTGGCGGGGCTGGTGGCGCGCGATTCCGACCGGCTGTCGCGCTTTGACACCACCCGCGCCTATTTCTTCCCCGGCGGCATGCCGCTGCGCGAGGGTGGCACCCTGCGCAACCCGGCCTATGCCGACACGCTGCGCATACTGGCGACGGAGGGGCCGGAGCCGTTCTATACCGGGGCCATCGCCGAGGACATCGCGGCGGCGGTGCAGGGGGCGAAGGGCAATCCCGGACAGTTGAGTGCGACCGATCTCGCCATCTACCAGGTGCGCGAGCGCGACGCGGCCTGCGTGCCCTATCGTGGCTACGATGTCTGCGGCATGGGACCGCCCTCGTCAGGCGGGGTTACCGTGGGGCAGATACTCGGCCTGCTGGTCCCGTTCGACCTCGCCGCGCTCGGCCCTGACAACCCCGAGGCATGGCGGCTCATCGGCGATGCCAGCCGCCTCGCCTTCGCCGACCGGGGGCGTTACCTCGCCGACAGTGATTTCGTGCCGGTGCCGGTGCGCGGCCTGCTCGATCCCGGCTACCTGCGCGACCGCGCGCGTCTCCTGCGCGGCGACGACGCCTTGCCCGAGGTGGCCCCCGGCACGCCTGAATTCGATCACGCGCTGGACTGGGGCACGGGGGAGACGCTCGAACAGCCCTCGACCTCACATATCTCCATCGTGGACGCGCATGGCAACGCGCTGTCGATGACTACCACCATCGAGAACGCGTTCGGGTCGCGGCTCATGGTGCGGGGCTTCCTGCTCAACAACGAGCTGACGGATTTCTCGTTTGCCAGCCACGACGGCGGGCGACCCATCGCCAATGCCGTGGCCCCGGGCAAGCGGCCCCGCTCGTCCATGGCGCCCACGATCCTGCGCCGCGACGGCCAACCGGTACTGGTGCTAGGCAGTCCGGGTGGCAGCCGGATCATCGGATTCGTGGCCAAGACCATCATCGCCTGGGCCGATTGGGGGATGGATGTGCAGGAGGCGGTGGCGCTGCCGCATCTCGTCAACCGTTTCGGCCGCTATGACATCGAGCCCGGCGCGGCGCGTCTCGCCCCGGCGCTGACGGCGCTGGGCTACGAGGTGGAGACGCGGGCGCTTACTTCGGGGCTGCACGCGATCGAGATAGGCACGCGGCTCGAGGGCGGGGCCGATCCGCGCCGCGAGGGGCTGGCCTACGGCGAATGAGGCGCGGGATCGCGCCCTGGCGGCAGGGCGCGTCGTCCCCGACTTTACCGCGGCGCGGAAAAGTTTCGCTTTTTTCGAAAAAACCTCTTGCGACTCTCCGTCGGTATCCGTAAATACGCCTTCACCGACGCGGCGGACACGCTGCGGCGGCGCACTCGACGGGCCTGACGGTTACGGAGTGGATAAATACTTTGGGGCAGACGAGGCGGGGCGCGCCGGTTAAGTAGGGCGCACTCTGGTTGGTTTTGTCTCGTGCTCTTTGACATGATTGATATCTGAAGAGATATGTGGGCGGTTTGGTCTGTTTCGACGGACGGACGTCTGTATATCAACGCCGGTAGGGTCCTTGTGATCCGATGACCGGTGTC
>NZ_JBSXOE010000006.1:0-9156 GCF_056859295.1 Roseovarius sp. B-10
CTTCGTCACCTACGCCACGCTGCGGTCCGCGGGCAAATGCGGCACCACGCGACTGAGCCAGATCCTCGACTGGATGGGCGAAGACTTTGAAGGCGTACTGGCCTTTGATGAGGCCCATGCCATGCAGAACGCGGCCGGGTCCGAGCAGGGCAGGGGGGTCAAACCCTCCCAGCAGGGCCTTGCTGGCCTGCGGCTGCAACTTGCCGCCCCGCGCGCTCGCGTCTACTACATCTCGGCCACGGGTGCCACGAGCGTGCACAACCTGGCCTATGCCGCGCGTCTCGGTCTCTGGGGACAAGGTCCCGAATACCCCTTCCCGAGCCGCGAGAGCTTCGTTTCTGCGATGGAAGCCGGCGGTGTCGCTGCCATGGAGGTGGTCGCGCGCGATCTCAAGACGCTCGGGCTCTACACGGCCCGCGCCCTCAGCTTCGACGGCGTGGAGTATGACGTGCTCGAACACGCGCTCACCCCGGCCCAGATCGAGATCTACGACGCCTATGCGGGTGCGTTTCGGACGATCCACCACAATCTCGAGGCCGCGCTGACAGCGACCGGCGTCAACGACGCCTCGGGAGAGACTAATGCCTCGGCTGCTCGCGCCTCGGCCAAGTCCCGCTTCGAGAGCACGAAGCAGCGCTTCTTCAATCATCTGCTGATGGGCATGAAGGCCCCGACCATCATCCGCGCCATCGCGGACGATCTGGCGGCGGGCAAGGCTTGCGTCATTCAGGTGGTTTCGACAGGGGAGAGCCTGCTGAAACGTCGGCTTGTGACGATGGACTCGGAGGACGAGCTGGTCGAGGGTGCGCTGACGCCGCGCGACTACGTCCTAGGATACCTCGAACAGGCCTTCCCGACCCATGCGCAAAAGCTCGTTGAGATCGACGGCAATATGGTGGCCGAGCCGCTCCGTGATGAGACCGGCGCGCTGGTCGTCTCGCGCGAGGCGCTCGCCCTGCGCGATGCCGCCATGGTGGAGTTGATGACGCTGGCGCCGATTCCCTCGGCGCTCGACCAGATCCTCTGGGCCTTTGGCGATGAAGCCGTGGCCGAGGTTACCGGTCGATCGATCCGGCCCCTCAAGGCCGAGGACGGCCATCTCTTCATCGAGAAGCGCGCCGCCAGTAGCAATTCGTCGGAGACCCAAGCCTTCATGGACGGCGAGAAGGATATCCTGATCTTTTCCGATGCGGGCGGGACGGGCCGATCCTATCATGCGGCGCAAACGGCGAAGAACCAGAAACGGCGGCGGCACTACCTGTTGGAGCCCGGCTGGCGCGCCGATGCGGCCATCCAGGGGCTGGGCCGCACGCATCGCTCGGCCCAGGTCAGCGCGCCCTTCTTTCGGGTCTGCACCTCGGATGTGCATGGCGAGAAGCGCTTCACCTCGACAATCGCCAAACGGCTCGATCAGCTGGGGGCCTTGACCAAGGGTCAGCGCGAAACCGGCTCGCAGGGCATGTTCCGCGAGGAGGACAATCTCGAAAGCCCCATCGCGCGGGCGGCACTGCGTGGGTATTTCGCCGATCTTGCCGCCGGGCGCGCAGAGGCGATGAGCTATGAGAGTTTCACCGACTGGACAGCTTTGCGGCTCATTGACAAGGACGGGGTGCTCCTTGAGGAGCTGCCGCCGATCCAGCGGTTTCTCAACCGGGTGCTTGCGCTGCCCATCCACATGCAGAACGCGCTCTTTGCCGAGTTCATGCGCCGGATCGCCGATCAGACGGAACGGGCGCGCGCGGCGGGCACGCTCGATCTCGGCGTCGAAACCCTGCGCGGCGAAAAGATCGAACAGGTCTCCACCGAGGATCTCTGGACCTGCCCGAAATCCGGCGCCGTGACGCGGATCATCGGGCTCAAGGTGACGGACCCGGTCCATGTCCTGGGTGCCGAAGAGGCCATATCTCGCAATCCGGACAAGCTGCCGATGGTCAATCGCGCCTCCGGTCGCGCGGCGCTCATCTCGGCGCGGCCCATGCAGATGTATGACGAGGACATTGTCACGCTGATGCGCAAGGCGGTGCGGCCAAACGGGTCGAGCTATCTCGAAGAGGCACGGTTTGAGTCCTCGGCTTGGGAAGAGATCGACAGGCCCGAGTTCGCACGTCTTTGGGATGCAGAGGCTGCGTCCCTGCCAAAAACCACCACGACCAAGCTCTACCTGCTGACCGGGCTGCTGCTGCCGATCTGGAAGGACATTCCGACCACCAATGAGCGCATCTACCGGGTCACGCCCGATGGGGCGACCGCCATGATCGGGCGCACGCTGAGCGAGGAAGGAGCGGCCGCGCTGCGCGCCCGCTTCCTCGTCTCCAACCCGCAAACACCGCAGGAGATGCTGACCGCCGCCCTCGGCACCACCGTACCTGTCGATCTGGGCCGGGGTCTCACCTTGACCCGTCGCCGTGTCGCAGGCGAGATGCGCCTCGAGCTGGGCGGCGCGGATCGGGGCATGATCGACGGCCTCAAGGCCCTCGGCTGCTTTACCGAGATCATCGCCTTCCAGCTGCGGGTGTTCCTGCCGCATGGGGACGGGATCGACACGGAAAGCATTCTGGCCCGGATCGTGGGGCAGGAAGCCGCCAGAGCGGCAGAACAAGCCGCCTGAAAAGTTAAAGCGGGCTTTATGCCGGGCGTCGCGGATCTGGATTTCACCGGTCTGCGCTTTCCGGCCGCGCGCTGACCAATGCCACGCCCGGCCCCCCAACTTCAGACAAGAGGACGGACCCATGACCAATCCCCAGATCGATTACGCCGCGATTGCGGCTCAGTGGCGCGCGGAGCGCGAAACCACCCTGAAGGCGACCCGAGCCGAGCTGATCGCGCAATTGTGCGCACTTGGCATCAGCGAGGTCACCGCTGAATACGAAGGCTATGGCGACTCCGGCAACGTCGAGGATGTGACGGTGCAGCCTGCGGAGGTCAAACTGCCGGAAGCGCTTGTCACCGCAGTGGGCGATTTCGCCTGGTCGCTCGCCTATCACCATCACCCGGGGTTCGAGAACAACGAGGGCGGCTATGGCACGCTGACCTGGAACATCGCAGCCGACAGCATTACGCTCGATCATGCGGATCGCTATGTCAAATGCTCGCACAGCTATGACGAGGATCTTTGAGATGGCCCATCCGCTTCATCATGCTGAAAGCTCTGCCCGGAAATTCGGCGGGGTGCCGTCTGACTATCAGGCTGTGCACGATTGGTTTGACGCCTCGAAAGAGCACCTCGCGCTCTTCACGCACAGAGCCTTGCGCCATCATGCCCTTGGCCTGTTTGAGGCCGAACGTGTCTTCGGCCTGACCCTGACCAATAGCGCTGGTCGAGAAATCCCCGTGCGCTGGATCGGCGAGCAGCATATCCGAGAAGACTGCCAGGGCCGCATTCCGAGCATGGCGGACTGGCTGCGACGGATACAGCCCGAGCCATGGATGGCCAATGGTCATATCGACGGCAATGTCGACATCAACCCCTGCGACGACCCAAGGGTTGCCTGGGCCTCCGAAGTCGCCGCCGGACGAACGGTTCTTGGCCTGAAAGATTGGATGGCGGCGCGCGCGACGCAAGCCACGCAAAGCGCCTGACGGCTCTCGGCCGTTTGCCAAACGAATGCTGCATGGAATCCCGGTCGGAAGATCGGGCTTCTTGCGTCGTTTCCCCACCATTCTTCTTGAGGAGGATCACTTGACACTCGATGAAATCAAGGCGGCCGTCGATGCCGGCCAGACCGTGCACTGGGCCAATACCGGCTACGTTGTCCACAAGGACCGGCTCGGTCAGTACCTCATCACCTATCAGCCGAACGGCAGCTGCATCGGCCTGACCGACCGGGAAGGGAAACGGTTGAACGGCAAAGAGGCGGAGTTCTTCATCGCGCGATCGGAGGACGGCGCGGAATATCCGGGCGGCCAATCAAGATGACAGCGGCAGGGGAGGGGCGTAGCACCCGGAGGCGCGGTGGCATTCTCACTCGGACGGCGGCTCTGAGCCTAGGGCGGGGCTGAAAGGAAAGCAGGCTTTCTGATTTGTGATCCCTCAAGGGGTCGAGAAAGCAATCCCGGATGTGCTGGCAAGGACGTCAGGCACCGGCCAACCGAAAAGGAACCATCCCATGTTCGCAGGAACCCTTACCCGCAACGCCGAAACCGCAGTCGCTGAGTACACCGGCATGATCCACGGGGCGCGCTTTGACATCGCCATCCAGCTCGAGACCCGTCCGAAAATGTCCGAACGCAGCCCGGATTACGACGTGACGGCAGTCAACAAATCAGGCCGCAAGGTGCGCATCGGAACGGCGTGGAACGAGACCGGCAACACCAGCGGCAACCCCTACATCTCGATGCAGATCGATGTCGGCCTCGGCCCGTTCCGGGTCAACGCGGTGCAGACGAAAGAGGCGCGCGCTACCCAAAGCGGCGAATTCGAGATCATCCCGCTGGTCTCGAACGGCCTGATGAAATCCGGCTCGATCTCGGGCGAGCTCACCGCCATGGACGCCGACAACGCCTTCACCGGCTACATCGCCAACATGATGTTCGATCTGGAGTTCATGCTGATCGAGAACAGCTACAAGACCGAGGAAACCCACCCCGATTACCGGATCGAGGTCAGCTCGCCCCGTGGCATGCCGATCCGCGTCGGCTCGGCCTGGATGGCGAAGAGCAGCCGCACGGGCAATGACTACCTGTCGCTGTTGATCAATACGCCCGATGGGGACCTGCGCGTCAACGCCGTGCAGAACGAAGAGCAGCGCGGCGGGCAGACCTTCTCGATCATCCCGTTCATCGACAGCGGTGAGCAGCCGCAGGACGCAGGCGCGGGGCTGTCGCTGGTCGCGTGATCAGATCGTGAGAGGAAACGATCCGCACCGAAAGGGGAACCGTGGGATCACGGTTCCCCTTTTGCTGTGTTTGTTTCAATAGAGCGATCGAACTGCCATTTCATGTGGCGGTCCGATGTAGATGCGATGCCTAGATTGGGAGCGTTGCGCGGGGTCTCCAATACAGTCAGACTTGTACAACCGCTTGAGCGGCAATCAAGGCGTCAACAGCAACTTGAACCTCGGCATAGAGCTCGGTGTCCGACTCTTCCGCATCGATTTCCACAATCAATGCATAGCGCACAGAAGGCAAACCTTCAGCGAGAAGCTTTTTCGATTTCCACCATCCGGTGACTGGGTGAACGGCCAACAAGTTCCGCCTTGCTAGATCTGACGCCTTGCATGTCAGTTGATCGATATGCAGCGATCCGACATGACGCCGATTGCTACCGTAGTCCCAAAGATCATCTTCGTCGCTAGCGGGACCATCAGGCTGTTCGGCCGCCTTGCTGATCCGAGCCAGGAACTGGGCTTCGCTCTCGCCAGAGCGATTGAGTTGGAAACGTAGATTGTGGGACGCGTAGCGATATCGAACGCCGCGCGAGGCTTCGGACGGGTTCGGAGCGATAAAGCTGCTGAGTGCCACCCGCAAGGTCACATCGGCATTGCCGAGCGCGCGCAAAGCCTCAACGGGCCAGGGAAGGGCGAACAGCTTCATCTCGTTGTGGACATCACCGCCGGTCTTTTCAGAAATCCCGTAAGGCGTAATCGTATCTTCCACGATGAGGGTCAGCGCGTTCGACGCGCTGCGGCGGGCACGGGCCATGTCCGGCACACCATATCCATAGCGCTGAAAAAGTGGCGTGTAATGACCCTTGTTCGGCTGGGCCGGCAGATGTGCACGCATCTGCTGCGTCCACCGCGCTGAAGACACATAGAGACCACGGACTGTCTCGGGCCAAAGCGTCGGATAGTCAGACCAGAGTTCCGTTACATCCTTCGCTGCAAGCGCTGTCGCAGCGCTAGTGTCGAAGGTGAATGTGAAGGATCGGACCGGATAACTGTGGTGCGTCGAAAGGAGTGATAACCATCCGTGCCGCATTGGCGGAGGCATGGCACTTAGCGCCCAGTTTCCACCCTCAAGGACGACGTCCGGCTTGTTCGGCCAATGGGACGACCACGATGCAGTTCTCGAAGCTGGCGACAAGTCGCCGAATGGTGCAAGCGCTTGGGCCGGCTCTCCGTCTGGCAGTACCGTTTTCTCTGTAAAAGCTCCGACAGACAAAACATTCCACGCCTGGGCCGGCGATTCGATTTCGTTGTCCTCGTGATCGCATCGGTCGAGGTAGTTTCCGGCACCAAAGGTGAAGTTGTCGGTATTCCCTGCCGAAACAAGTACCAAGCGCTGTTGTTTGATGTCACCTGATACACCGGCGGCAAGCTGATCGACTTCCGTTGACCAGGAGGTGGGAGCTCCGTCGTGCGGCGTATCCTCACCTGTCGTCGTCGTCATGGCAAATGTACGGCGTCGGTGGCCAACCTGTTCTACTGTATTGATCGCCTGCTTGGTCACCGCGCCAAGGAGATGATGCGGGTTCATCCCTGCATCAGGCAGCAGCTTCACGGATTCCAGACGGTTCACGACCGTAACCGGGTTTGCCTGGTGCAGTTTCGGCGTCAGATCGCCAAAGAGCGCCAGTCCTCCCATCTCCGTGCCATGGCCCTTCACATCCTCCAGTCCCCAGGCCGGGTTGGCGGCATGTCGGTCATCCACGCTGAGCGCTGGCTGAATGAGAGGATGCGCGCGACTGACACCGGTATCTAATAGCGTAACGTAGCCAGGATCGGGATTGTCAGTGTAGGTCGTACGGCCCGCGAGCTCGTCGATCCACTGCGCCTGTTCGGCCACCGGCAAGCCGTCGAAGAAATCCGCTGTGATGGTCGGAGCGGCAAGTGCGCGTACGCCACCCAGTCGCCGGACGGCTTGGGCAAGCTGATTGCGATCGGCTTGCACGACCAGGATGGTATCTTCGGGAAACTCCAACCGATCCGCACCCACAGCCACGCCATAGTTGGGCGCCGCAGCCACGAAGGCTTCAGTCATCTCCGGCTCGAGCCAAATTTCCCAGACAGTCGCAAGATCCGCCGCTGGAAATTTGTCTGGCGGGCTACGCCAGAGGGCACGAAGGCCAGCTTCGGTAATTGCCGCCACGCTCTGGACTAGGTCCGCGTTTCTTGGGCGACCGGGAACGATCTCACCATCCTTCTCTCGATCAGGTGTATCCTCCGTTCGGAACTGCTCAACTTTCTTGCGCAGCTTTTCGATACCTTTGGCAGTCGCAAAGACCGTTGCCCGCTCTTGAGCAACACCCGGATCAGGCGTCTCGGCGACGCGAAGGAGCGTCAGGCCACTGGCGTCTAGGCTGTCCCTTTTCAGGCGCTCGTCGACACGGGAGCTGACTTCCAGATAAACGCCGGGAAGGTCAGTGGCCGGAATATCCGGCAGCGTATCAATAGCCTGAAGCAGCGCTTGAGCGTGCGCGGCGCGATTGGGGACATCACTTGGTCTTTTGGACCCGCCCCCGCCCTTTGCTTGGAATGGGCGAGGTTGTCCGAGATTGCGAAGGTGGAAGTGTCGAAGATCTCGTGCCATTGTCATCGGTCCTTAATTCTTGGAGCGACCGTCGGCGTTCGAGGGCATCAAGCAAATCCTGTGTCGCAATCTTGTCGGTATCTTTCAGCACAGCACGTCGGGCGGCATCTTCCGCCGCCGCCACGACATCGGCCGTCGAGAGGCCTTCGGCGACATCCGTCACCCGCTTCCATCCCATGCGAGCGAGCGAGAAACCGATCAGACGGCGTTCGAGCGCCTGCCGGATCGCAGGGCCGTCGGGCATCACATATGGCAACACGAGATCGAAGCGGCGCAGTACAGCTCGGTCGAGAATTCCTGGTAGGTTCGTAGTGGCGATGACGATCGAAGGCCCTGTGTCCTCATCGAGGAATTGCAAGAATGAGTTCAGGACCCGCCGGGCTTCGCCGACATCATTCTCGCCACCCCGGGCTGCCGCTAGAGCGTCAATCTCATCAAAAAGATAAACACCGCGAGTGGTCTTGATCGCATCGAAGACCATTTTCAGCTTCTGTGCTGTTTCACCCATGAACTTCGTGATCAGCCCGTGGAGCATGACCGAAAAGAGGGGGTATTGTAGCTCCCCGGCAAGCGCTGATGCACTCAAGGTCTTGCCGGTCCCGGGAGGGCCGGAGAGAAGAACGCGCCGCCGTGGCTTTAGCCCCTTTTCTTCGAGCTTCTCGCGCATGCGTGTCTCGACAACGAGATGGGCAAGTTCGCTCTCGATCCTGTCCGGCAAGATTACATCGACGAGCCGCTCGGTCGGATAGCTCGCGGCAAGAAACTCCGCTAGATCCCCGCGAGGCGTCGCCATTGGGGTGACGGCAGGAGTACGCTTCGCCGACGGTTTTTGTCCCGCTTCGGCCCATTGCCGCAACTGTTCGGCCAGCCGGGTATGCCCCTTCTGTTCTTCGGCTGCAGAGAGTTGCATCGCCAGATCGTAAAAACGATCAGCATCCCCTTCTGCGTGGCTCTTAACGAGACCGATGAGTTGTTGGGCGGAAGCCAAGGTCGAACTGCTCTTTCTGAATGATCAATTTCAGCGTTGATAGGGTCTTTTCTACATCCGAACCCTTTAACAGACCAGACAATTTGCGCGGTTTGCACGCGGAGTGTGTCGGTTTTGTGCACTCGACCACCGACCTGAGCCTTTGCCTTCCAGCCTCCCCAGCTCGGCTTCGCGTGTCGCAGGGGAGAACGGCCCTTCGGTCCGTCGCGCATTCGGCCATGCGGCCTCACCGCGGCGTTGCACCCAGGCCCCCGGTTTGCCCGCCTCGCGAGCACGTCCCTCCCCGGCCGCTCCGCCGGATTGCGCTCTGGTCTGTTTTGGCCCGAGGCCAAAACCATCCCGCCACTCCATCCGTCTCCCGCGTCCGGTCGGTCCGTTTGCCTGCTCGGGTCGGGCAAACCTACCGTCAAAACACACACACATGAGTGCGGAAGCATATCCTCCGGATGGCCCCCAAATCAGCCCGCGCCAAGGATCGCAAAACTTTTCGGCGAGGGCGGGACCTCTGGCGCGGGGCAGTCCCGTACGTGAGGGCGCGCATGCGTCGGGTGCCGCGCTCGGAAAACTTTTGCGCCCGGCAAGCCGGCGGCTGCGCCGTCCCTGACCCGGGCAGATTCGGAAACCAGGCATTCGGCCATGCCCCCACACTCACGTGGTGGCCTTGGAACCGAACACTGGAGACCAGACATGGCTTACGACAA
>NZ_JBSXOE010000007.1:0-7446 GCF_056859295.1 Roseovarius sp. B-10
TGAGGACGGCACGCCGCATGACAAGCTATGGAACGCGGGTCAGCAGGATCGCTAGCGGGAAGCTTGGCCCAAGCGCGATTGGTGCGGGCCTGTTCGTTGCCTTTGCGCCGATCCACCTGTGGGTCACCGAAGAGGTCTCGGCGGCGACCGCCGCCCTGACCCTTGCCTTGATCGCGGGCGCCCATATTGGCTTCGGGGCGTCCGACGGTTCCGTCCGTGTCTTCTGGCCGGAGCCGGGCGTCGCCGCCTTCTACACGGGCGTCGCTTTGGCCGGGCTGCTCTGGACTCCGCGCGCCCTGCCCTTGGGGCTGGCGGCGCATGCGGCCTGGGACATCTTGCAGCATAACGGCGCTTTCGGCGCCCCGGTGCCAAGATGGTACATCCCCTCATGTGCGGTGTTCGACCTGCTCGCCGCTGCTTTTCTGCTTCTCCTTTATCGTCCGTGAGGTCCATTCGGTGGCGCAAGTTGTCTCGATCAAAACAATAGCGAAGGTCGGCGTGGCAGTTGCCATCGTCGTTGTCGCAGTGGCGCTGTTCCTGGGTCCACTTTCCGGCCTCTGGGAAGATCTGAGTGGCGAACGAATATCGGCATGGGTGAAGGCCTCCGGTGCGTGGGGTCCAACCGTCATCATCGGCTTAATGACGATCGCCATCGTCGCCACGCCGATTCCGAGCGCGCCCATTGCCCTGGCCGCGGGCGCCGCATATGGCCATACGATCGGCACCATCTATATCGTTATTGGCGCTGAACTCGGTGCCGTGGTGGCCTTCGTACTGGCGCGGCTACTGGGGCGCGACGTGCTGACCAGATGGCTGGGCGACAAGGTAGACAGGGGCTTGCTTGGCTCTCAGAATGCGCTGACCTTTACTGTGCTCGCCAGCCGGTTGATGCCTTTCATCTCGTTCGACATCGGGAGCTACGCCGCCGGATTCAGCTGCCTGCATTTCTGGCGTTTTGCACTCGCGACTCTCGCCGGGATTATCCCTGCCAGTTTTGTCCTGGCCCATTTCGGCAACGAAGCGGTCAGCGGCGGCCCCGGGCGCACCGCTTTGGCAGCCATCGGACTCGGTGCGCTGACCCTAACCCCACTTGTCTTTGTGGCTATGAGGGAGAAGCGCCGAAAGGAGGCGACGCATGAGTAAACTGCGGACATCGTCGCGACCAACGCCGCTCCACTGGAAAATGGTGCGCTGGCTTCTCTGGCGCGAACTGCGCCGCACCTGCCACCGGCATCTGGCGAACCGGACACTGCACGACGAGGGCGGCGCCGCGATGCGCTGGCTACGGCAGGACAGGGACAGGTTCCTCGAGACGTTGGATCAGATGGTCGAAGAGATGCGAAAGGTCGCCGGGCTGCACGCTCTGCCCAACGGCGGAAGCCGCCTGATGGTCGAACTCGCCGTATATACCGTCGCCGCCGATGCGGCGCTGCGACGGCACGGGGTCAGAACGGATTGCGCGCATTCGGTAGTGGCCGATCTCGGCTGGGACCTCTACCGCCGCATGCTGCGCCTGTCGTCGCTGCCGGCGCGGATCGCTAGCCGCGATCCCGGGCGCAGGCTGCGCTGGACGATCCGGGCTCTCCTGGTTTTTCCGTTCCGCCCGGTCGGTGCGCCCGGCTATGAAACGCGCGTCTTCCGGGAGGGCGACGATCTGCACACGCATTTCACCCATTGCCCGCCCCAGAGCTTTGCGCGCAGGGTAGCCACGCACCACGAGGATCCCGAACTGCTGGAGGCTTTTCGGCAAAGCTGGTGCCTCTACGACTGGCCCGGCGCGGACCTTATCGCCGGGGATGGCCAGCGAGGGCATTACCGCAGAGCCAGCACGCTGTCGGCTGGTGATCCGGTCTGCGACATGTGCTGGCGCGCGCGCAGCGCAAAGCGCACAGACCGGACCGAGGACACCCCCTGGTCAGACGAAGGGGCAGGTGTAGAATGAACTCGGAATACAAGGCGAACAGCACAAGCCAAAGGGTTCAGGTTCCGGCTGGATGAAGGTTCAGTGGCAGGTCACCACAGCCCATAACCGGGGTCATGCATCATGACTTGTCATCTCCACCATGCCCCCCGTGTCCACCGTGCATGAAGAAATGCATGACGACGCATCCCAGCAGTAACAGCGCGAGAAACCCATTGCCTCCGAAAATATGGACACGGTGTTCGAACGCGAGCAGGAACGCACCGATCCCGAGAGCAATCAAAAGGTAGATGCCCGTGCGGGACTTCCAGAAACCCTTGTCGCGATTGTCGTGATGAGTGTCCTCGTCCTGATGTTGCTTTGTCATTTGGTCTGGCCCTACTCAGGTTGAATGGTGGAATTATCCACCATAAGCGGTTCAGAATTTCAGTTGCCGCAGCCGAAGGGAGTTCACAACGACCGACAGTGAAGACGCGCTCATCGCAAACGCGGCGAAGATCGGTCCGATCAGGATACCCAGGAATGGGTAGAGCACGCCGGCCGCGATCGGCACGCCCAAGGCGTTGTAGATCAGCGCGAAGAACAGGTTTTGGCGGATGTTGCGCATCGTGGCCTGACTCAGTTTCCGGGCGCGCACGATGCCGTCAAGATTGCCCTTGACCAGGGTGAAGCCCGCGCTCTCGATTGCGACGTCTGCGCCGGTGCCCATGGCAATGCCAACATCGGCCTGGGCCAGCGCCGGGGCATCGTTGACCCCGTCGCCTGCCATCGCGACTTTCCTGCCCTGATCCTGCAGTTCCCTGATTATCCGGGCCTTGTCTTCGGGTAGGACATCGGCGCGGATCTCGTCGATGCCCAGGCGGTTCGCGACGGCCTGCGCGGTGCGCTCGTTATCGCCTGTGGCCATGATGATACGAAAACCCAGCTCGTGCAGCGCCTTCAGGGCCGCTGGCGTGGTTTCCTTGACCGGGTCGGCGACGCAGACAAGCCCGGCGATCGTACCGTCCAGCACGATGAACATAACGGTCTCGCCCTCGTCGCGCCGCGCATTGGCGGTATCCACCAGCGCGCCGCTGTCCAGTCCCATATCCCGGATCAATGCCGCATTGCCAAGCGCGACCGATTTGCCGTCGACCCGCCCCTTGACGCCCTTGCCGGTGACGGCCTCGAAATCCTCGGCCTTGGCAAGATCGACGCCCCGTTCCTCGGCGCCACGCACGATCGCCTCGGCCAGCGGATGTTCCGAGCCGCGTTCGAGCGACGCGGCAAGGCGCAAGACTTCATCTTCGTCATGGTCGGCTTCAGGGAGTACCGCGACCAGCCTTGGCCTGCCTTCGGTGAGGGTTCCTGTCTTGTCCACGATCAGTGTATCGATCTTCTCGAAACGCTCCAGCGCCTCGGCGTTCTTGATCAGCACACCCAATTGCGCGCCCCTGCCAGTCGCCGTCATGATCGACATCGGCGTGGCAAGACCAAGTGCACAGGGACACGCGATGATCAGCACCGCCACGGCCGATACAAGGCCATACGCCATGGCCGGGTCCGGCCCCCAGATTGACCAGCCGACGAAAGACACGACGGCAGTCGCGATAACAGCAGGCACGAACATGCCCGCCACCTTATCCGCATATTTCTGGATTGGGGCACGGCTACGCTGCGCGTCGGCCACCATTTGAACGATCTGGCTGAGCATCGTGTCCGCGCCTACGCGCGTGGCCTCGATCACGAGGCTACCGGTGCCGTTGATCGTTGCCCCGGTGACGGGTTCGCCTGCGACCTTCTCGACGGGAACGGGCTCGCCGGAAATCATTGACTCGTCCACCGAAGAACGGCCTTCGACGACGACACCATCGACCGGAACCTTGTCGCCCGGCCGCACGCGCAGGTGATCGCCCAGTTGCACTTGGTCGAGATCGATCTCTTCCTCGGTTCCATCGGCGCGGATCACCACGGCCGTCTTCGCGGCCATGTCAAGCAAGGCGCGGATCGCTTTTCCGGTGCCTTCGCGGGCGCGCAGTTCCATTACCTGCCCCAGGAGAACCAGCGTGACGATCACGGCCGCGGCCTCGAAGTAAACTCCGACATTGCCATTCTCGTCGCGGAACCCCTCGGGGAATATCTGGGGTGCCACGACAGCAAGAATACTGAACGAATAAGCCGCACCCACGCCCATGCTGATGAGGCTGAACATGTTCAGGTTCATTGTCCGGAAAGAGTGGTAGCCGCGCACGAAGAACGGCCAACCCGACCACAGGATCACCGGTGTCGACAAGACCAGTTCCAGCCAGAGCGACGTACGCTCGCCCAGCAATTCCATGAAATAGCTGAAGCCGACAAACGGTCCCATCGAAAGGACAAGGACCGGGATGGTCAGAACGGCACCGATCCATAACCGCCGGGTGAAATCGACCAGTTCGGGGTTCGGGCCCTCGTCTTCCGCGGCGACGGTCTCCGGCTCTAACCCCATGCCGCAGATCGGGCAGGAACCAGGGCCGGGATGCCTCACTTCGGCGTGCATCGGACAGGTATAGACCGTACCGGTATAGCCTTCGGGCACGGTGTCGTATTCGCCTCCCCATGTACCGAATGAAGCGGAACCGTGAGCATGGGCATCGTGGCCGTGATGATCATGCGTACACCCGCTTCCTTCGGCAACCATAGTCTCCGGCTCCAGGAACATCTCACATTTTGGACAGGAACCTTCTTCTATGCGGCGCACTTCGGGATGCATCGAACAGGTATAGACGGTGCCGGAGTATCCGTCCGGTACCGTGTCATAGCTCTCGTTATCGTCTTCTTTTCCGCCGGCCCGGCCCTTTGTCACTTTCATCCTGCGTCCTTTCCTGTCCACGGTTAGCTCGTCACGAACGGGTCGAAGTATCCGACGCCCCCAATGCGCAACGGTGATCGCCAAGCCGTGGCTTCTGGAGTCTCGCTCATCGGTTTGTCATGCCTTCGTCTTGCGCGAAAAGAAGTTGAACGCCGGCACGAAAATCACGGCAATATACCAGCCATAGGCGAAACTTTCGATCAGCCCCAGAAAGGCGCTTGGCCAGCTCATCCAGGTCACGCCGGGCAGCAGAGGCAGCCAAACCTGATACATGGTGGCGTTCGGGAACAATAGGCCAAAGATCACGCACAGCACAAAGCTGGACGCGAGCAATATCCCAAGTGCCATGCCCACGGGAAACATGCGAACAGGTGTGAAATCTGACATGATTTTTCCTTCCAAGTCTTTTGAAGCGATATCGTTATGGAGGTGAGTGCCCCCACAGACGGAGAGGTGTCACGACATTTCCTGTATCGTTTTGTCGTGACGGACGCCAAAAGTAGCACCCGAAGTGTGATCTCGTTCGCGGATAATCGGAATGGCTATTTCGCGATTTCGCAGCGAGTAACGCGATTGGACGAGAAGCAGGACACAGAGCCCCGCAAATGCGCTTAGCGTAATCATGACTATCATGTCCTTCCATTGGGTAGTGGGTCAGTTTGAAAATTGCGCTTTGACCCAGAAATTCTGGATGATGTAAATGGACAGGGTATGGAGGCGAAAGATGCAATCAAATTTGAACTATGCGAGCACCGCTCGGGAGCGCGAACTCCTCCACAGAATGCGTAATACCGAATTTGAGCGCATCTTGCGCGGTCATGTGAACATCTCGGAATCGCCTCTGGCTGTAGATGGCGTCATCAATCGAGCATCGTTCTCTCAAGATGTTTTCGATGCGCTGATCCTCAGCAGAAGCCGCATCCAGCGTGGTTTTTAACCGTTCCCACGTCTTTCCTTCAGCTGACGCTGGCGCTTCCGCCGGGTGGGTTAAGAAAAGTGAATGTTGCGAGCAAACCCGCCGTTGAGCCGCGACAAAAACAACCAACGCTATCGACTCTACGCTACCAGTTGCATGAATGGTGATCGGAATGGGTATGGCCCTGATGTGGTTGTGCAGGAAAACGCCCAATGTAACCAGTCCTCCCCAAGACGAAAACGAGAGGTAAACGCCCTGTGCGCCTTCGTTGACGGCGCTGTTTAGAGCCATTGCAATTCGTCCTGCCGTTGCGTCGTCAATCCCGCCTATAAAGCTGAAATAGCTAATATTGCTCACTTCCCAACTTCCTTCTTCTTGTAAGGGCCGCGCTTCTTCGGCGCGGGCTCATCTGCTTTCACCAGCGCGACCAGATCACCAATATCCCAGAGACGATCAGTCAGGCCAGCGGCCATCGCGCCACATCACGCAGCTGATCCTTGCGCGTCAGCACGCGAATGCAGAATTCCTGTAAAACATCCTCGGCATCCGCTTTGTTGCCCAAATGGCGCATCAGGAATCCCAAGAAGGCTTGCCGACCTTCTGAAAGCGCTATTTTGGCCGGGTCGTGGTCATGCGCGATTTCTCGCGTTTCTTTTTCTGCCTCGGTCATACTTTGCCGTCTCCTTCTGACTGAGACGCAAGGGCACCGTCATCAACCCTTAATGTGAGGCCTTCCCGTTCTGTGATGAACCATCGCTATCCCCAAGAATATCAGAACGATACCGATGGTTTGCAAGAGCGATAGCCGCCTGACCCGGACCTACAGGATCGAGCGCCACTCACCGAGAAAATCTGTCACCAAATGTAACCAGGCGGAGTTCTGTGACAGACCGTTACACGACTACTCCAGGAGCCCGTTGCATAGCACATCCGATTTGCCAAGTTGATCACGCAACACGCAAAAATGGAGGCACTCAATGAAACGCAACACCTCACTCATTATCGCAACCGCATTCGCCACGGTTGTCGGCGGCGCGGCACTCGCTGACATGGGATACGTAACCGGGCATCATGACCTGCCTGATCGTGACAATAACATTCACATGACCGACAACATGCGCGGCCATTTCGACCACTCTGATCGGAACGACGACGACAAGGTCACGCGCGAGGAAATGGATGCCCACATGGCGGCGGCGTCAGAGTTTCAGCGTATGTTCGAAGAGCGTAACGACCCGCAGCAAGGTCGCTGAAGCATTCAATCGGGCGCTCTGGCTGACAAAGGGAAGCCCGATTGCGACAAGTAGGACCTGACTGCGGCGCTCGACATGTGCCGCAGTCAGAGTAGACGCCGCGAGGATTACGACCGTGATATGAGCCATGCTTAGCTTCGTGAAAGAGGACGCACGACCGACGCTGTGCGCCGGTTCTGGTTGCGGACAGGGTCGAATGTTCAACACGGAACACCATTGGAAAACAAGGAGCTATGCTATGAGAATTCCACTAATGGCAATCGGTGCCGCACTCCTGACTGGCAGTGCTGCATTGGCCGATGTCTACATCCCGGAAGGAACGCGCGGAACGGTGCTTCATTTGGATGAAGCTTTCAAGGCTACGGGCCGCATCGAAGGGCTCGGTAACGTTCACGGGCTGGCAGGCGCACCGAAACGGGGCATTCTGGTAGCTGGCAGTCTCACGGAAACCGAAGGCGGCGAGGTGGCCAAACCCTCCCAGGTTTCCGAAGAGGATCACGAAGCCCACCACGGAGGCGGAGAAAAG
>NZ_JBSXOE010000008.1:0-5000 GCF_056859295.1 Roseovarius sp. B-10
TTCACCCGGCTTTTCGTTGCCTTCATTCGGGGGTCCTGAATGCAGAAAGCCACCCGGGGGTGGCTTTTAGAGCATGTTGCTCAAAAGTGGGAACCGGTTTTGAGCTCCTTGAACATGCGAATCAAGGAGTTAGAGCGTGTCGCGTGAATGCGAATGAACGCGACACGCTCTAGCGCATTGGTATTTTGTAGGTATTTTTGGTTGCGGGAGTAGGATTTGAACCTACGACCTTCAGGTTATGAGCCTGACGAGCTACCTGGCTGCTCCATCCCGCGGTGTTTGTTTGTTATCGTTGAGAGATTCATCGGGGGATTTCCAGGTTTGGCGGCGACCTACTCTCCCACGTCTTGAGACGCAGTACCATTGGCGCGACGGCACTTAACGGCCGGGTTCGGGATGGGACCGGGTGTTTTGCTCGTGCTATGGCCACCAAACCGGGGAATCCCCTGATTGATACAATCGGCCCTTTTGGGGCTGTCCATGTCAAGCTGACACGTTTTGGCGTATGCTTTTTGGTCCAGTCTTTCTGTTACTGGATCAAATCAAGCCTATCGGGCGATTAGTACCGGTCAACTGAGCGCATTGCTGCGCTTACATCTCCGGCCTATCGACGTGGTGGTCTACCACGGCCCTCGGGGATACCTTGTTTTGAGGGGGGCTTCCCGCTTAGATGCCTTCAGCGGTTATCCTGTCCGGACATAGCTACCCTGCACTGCGGCTGGCGCCACAACAGGTCCACCAGTGGTCCGTTCACCCCGGTCCTCTCGTACTAGGGGCAACTCCTCTCAAGTATCCTACACCCACGGCAGATAGGGACCGAACTGTCTCACGACGTTCTAAACCCAGCTCACGTACCTCTTTAAATGGCGAACAGCCATACCCTTGGGACCTGCTCCAGCCCCAGGATGAGATGAGCCGACATCGAGGTGCCAAACACTGCCGTCGATATGGACTCTTGGGCAGTATCAGCCTGTTATCCCCGGCGTACCTTTTATCCGTTGAGCGATGGCCCTTCCACTCGGGACCACCGGATCACTATGGCCGACTTTCGTCTCTGCTCGACTTGTCAGTCTCGCAGTCAGGCTGGCTTATGCCATTGCACTCAACGAGCGATTTCCGACCGCTCTGAGCCAACCTTCGCGCGCCTCCGTTACGCTTTAGGAGGCGACCGCCCCAGTCAAACTACCCGCCACGCAGGGTCCCGGACCCGGATAACGGGCCGCGGTTAGACATCAAGAGTGCGAAGGGTGGTATCTCAAGGGAGGCTCCACCGCGACTGGCGTCACGGGTTCAAAGCCTACCACCTATCCTGCACATCACAATCCTGATGCCAGTGCGAAGCTGTAGTAAAGGTGCACGGGGTCTTTCCGTCTGACCGCGGGAAGCCTGCATCTTGACAGGCAATTCAATTTCGCTGAGTCGATGTTGGAGACAGCGGGGAAGTCGTTACGCCATTCGTGCAGGTCGGAACTTACCCGACAAGGAATTTCGCTACCTTAGGACCGTTATAGTTACGGCCGCCGTTTACCTGGGCTTCAATTCAAGGCTCTCACCTCTCCTTTTAACCTTCAGGCACCGGGCAGGCGTCAGACCCTATACGTCGTCTTGCGACTTCGCAGAGCCCTGTGTTTTTAGTAAACAGTCGCCACCCCCTGGTTTGTGCCCCCGGATCCAAGTTGCCTTGAACCCGGGCCTCCTTCTCGCGAACTTACGGAGGTATTTTGCCGAGTTCCTTCAACATCGTTCTCTCAAGCGCCTTGGTATGCTCTACCAGTCCACCTGTGTCGGTTTAGGGTACGATCTCATGATGGAGCTATTTCCAGGAACCGCTCAGCGGCCCGCCCAATCCGATAAGGGCGAACAACCTCCGCGATCCGTCACTTCCATCTGGCCCAGGAATATTAACCTGGTTCCCATCGACTACGCCTTTCGGCCTCGCCTTAGGGGTCGGCTTACCCTGCTCAGATTAGCTTTAAGCAGGAACCCTTGGACTTTCGGCGGGAGGGTCTCTCACCCTCCTTGTCGCTACTCATGTCATCATTCTCACTAGTGATCTCTCCACCGGATGGCTCACGCCCCGGCTTCATCGAAAATCTCGTCCCTCCCATGCGGGCGAGCCCGCAAAAGAGGAATGAGACTGTATCACACTACGCTCTGCTACCATGCCTTACGGCATCCTAAGCTTCGGCTCATGGCTTGAGCCCCGTTACATCTTCGCCGCAGGACAACTTGTTTAGACCAGTGAGCTGTTACGCTATCTTTAAAGGATGGCTGCTTCTAAGCCAACCTCCTGGTTGTTTTGGTCGTCCCACCTGCTTTCCCACTTAGCCATGAATTGGGGGCCTTAGCTGTAGGTCAGGGTTGTTTCCCTCTCGACGACGGACGTTAGCATCCGCCGTCTGTCTGCCATCTAGTACTCCCCGGTATTCGGAGTTTGGTTAGGATCAGTAAGCCTGTGGGGCCCCATTACCCATCCAGTGCTCTACCCCCGGGGGTATTCGGATGACGCTCTACCTAAATAGATTTCGCAGAGAACCAGCTATCTCCGAGTTTGATTGGCCTTTCACCCCTAGGCACAACTCATCCCGACCTTTTTCAACAGGTGTGGGTTCGGACCTCCAGTTGGTGTTACCCAACCTTCATCCTGGTCATGCCTAGATCACTCGGTTTCGGGTCTGATCCATCCAACTCATTCGCCCTATTAAGACTCGCTTTCGCTGCGCCTACACCTAACGGCTTAAGCTTGCTGGATAGACCAAGTCGATGACCCATTATACAAAAGGTACGCCGTCACAAGACTGGACACCAATGACAATCAGTAAAGTGCGCTACCGCTTCGCTGCTTGAGCGCCTAGCGCCGCCCCGTGGGCACGCTGAGGCGCAGATGCACCGTCTCGAGCCCGGGATTGCGGCTCTCGATCCCCGCGTTGGAGCGGTGATCGAAGCCGAGACCGATGCGCCATCCGCGATCGCTCTCGTAGCCCAGCTCCAGCCCCGAGCGGAACTCGACCGGGCCGCCGAGATCGGCGCCACCCCCTTCGGCATAAAGCCCGGGCATGACGTGGAACTCGGCATACCAGTTCCAGTCCCGCGGCTGCAGCGTGTAGCTCAGCCCCGCGCCGACCCAGGCCTCGCCGTCATCGCTGAGCGACAGGCCATAGACCGGGCGGAACGGCCCGAACCGCATCGCGGTATCGCGCCGCACGTAAAGCTCCGCCCCGGTGGCGTTCTCCTGGAACACGACCGCGCCGGCCGACACCGCGGTGCGCGGTGTTGCGTCCGATCTCGCAAGACACCCCTCTGCGGGGCAATGCTCGGTGCCCATCGAGATGAGCCCCAACACAAGACCGGCCACGGCGGCCGACCCGTCGGTAATGAATGCGAGATCGCTCATGTGTGCCCCCGATATGCGTCTCCACATCTCTGGGACAGATTGTCATAAGAGTCCAGTCAAGCTCCGACTGATTGTAGGCGTCCGGTTTCAGGTACTGTTTCACTCCCCTCGTCGGGGTGCTTTTCACCTTTCCCTCACGGTACTGGTTCGCTATCGGTCAGTAAGGAGTACTTAGCCTTCGAAGGTGGTCCTCCGATCTTCAGACAGGATTTCACGTGTCCCGCCCTACTTGATACGTCCTTCAAAGCTTCCCATACGGGGCTGTCACCCGCTCTGGCTGCGCTTCCCAACGCATTCTGGTCACTCATCAGGCTCGGCTGATCCCCGTTCGCTCGCCGCTACTAGGGGAGTCGCTATTGCTGTCCTTTCCTCCGGGTACTTAGATGTTTCAGTTCCCCGGGTTTGCTCTTGAAGACCTATGTATTCAGTCAACAAGTACCTGTTTCAGCCCGTTATTGATTGCCAAGGGCAATCAATAACAAACTGTCAGGTGGGTTGCCCCATTCAGAAATCCATGGATCAAAGCTTATTCTCAGCTCCTCATGGCTTATCGCAGAGTATCACGTCTTTCATCGCCTCTTACTGCCAAGGCATTCACCAAACGCCCTTCTCGCGCTTGATTTGATCCAGAAAGAGAAAGACTTTTCAGTGTCCTGCCGCCTATTCGGCTACTTGGGGACGCTTTCACGCCCCGCCGCGACCGACAGGCAAAAGAAACACACGAGGCTTCCGCTCTCCGAACCAAAAGCATACATTTCCCGCGTCATCTCGCGATGACGCATGGTCAGTGTACTTGACTTGGACAACGCCGTCCTTTCCGCTCGGGATACATGCAAGGGCGCGGGAAACGCACCAGGCATGCCGTCCCCCCGAAGGGGGAACCGACCGGGATGCCCGCTCACGCGCGGACACCAAACGGCGTCGATTGTATCTCTCTTAACGATGTCAATTTTCGATGTCCTACCGCCTTGCGGCTACTTGAGGACATTTTCCTGTCCTACCGCCTTGCGGCTACTTGAGGACAATCCCGTCCGATTGGACGGCCAAGCACTGAACCCAGTGCTTGGCGATCCCATCGGGAATGGTGGAGCCTAGGAGGATCGAACTCCTGACCTCCTGAATGCAAATCAGGCGCTCTCCCAGCTGAGCTAAGGCCCCATTTTTCATGGCCTACCGCCTGTTCGGCTACTTGAGGCCTGTATTTGGCGCCGACGCCAGGGCGTCTCTGCCAAATGCGCCAACCGTGCGCTTCCGCCGGTGGGTCGATGCCCGCGTCGCCCGCAGGGTCGCAAGACCCGAGGTCGCGCAGATCACAGATCCGACGAGACCCGCCACGACGAGCGAAGCGAGGAATGGTGGGTCGAGGAGGACTTGAACCTCCGACCTCACGCTTATCAGGCGTGCGCTCTAACCACCTGAGCTACCGACCCGGAACAACAGGCCGGCGGCCTGAACATGTGTCTGAAGAGATACGAGGACGGTCCGGCCCGGAGTTTGACCAACTTTGCTTGTTGATCTGCTAAGTGATCCACGTGATCGGCAAGCCGATCAGCCAGGATCATCCTTAGAAAGGAGGTGATCCAGCCGCAGGTTCCCCTACGGCTAC
>NZ_JBSXOE010000009.1:0-3808 GCF_056859295.1 Roseovarius sp. B-10
GCCGGCACGGTCGTCTGATACCGATCCGTGAGTTTCGAGACATCTTGTGCGAGGGCTGTCATGGCAGTCTCCTGAAGAAAAGGTTCTTTGCTGCCCGCGATAGGTAATGCATTTGCATTGCCTTGTCAAGACAAGCCGCAGGATCTGCTGTCGCCGGGCAGGTCGATGAACCGTCCGGCGCAGGACCTAATTTCGCCCCGCCAGGAACTCCGCCAGCACCGGGCTAGCCGCACCTTTCGCGGAGCTGAGCAGCTCCGAACCCGCAAGCGAGGCCTTCGACAGGCGTACGAGCCCACCAGTTTCCTCGATGCGGTAGCAGCGGCGCTTTTGCCGCCCGCGCCTGTAGTGGGTCGCGGTGACAATCTGGCAGGTACTGCCATCGGTGAGCGTCACAGGTGCTGCGAGCCTGATCTTGTCGCCTTCCTCGTAGTCCGGGATCGCAGCCCAGTCCTGGCAGCGCTGGCGCCAGGCATGGGCATAGCTGTCCGGGTCTTTCAGGTCGGAGAGGAGCTCGATCAGCCCAAGGGGAGCACGAGACTCGTTCGGGCCAGCACTTTCCTCCATGTCCTTGTAGCCCCAGCAGCCGTCATCGTATCGGGTGAGGAAGACAGCACCGAACGTGATGGAGCCATCCGCATCGGTCACATAGGTCGTGTCCTCGACCGGCGAGCCATCGATACTTGTGACCTTTGCCGCCGCGTACCAAGTCGAACCCACCTTGCAGGCTTTGACCAGTTCCGTCTTGCGCCTGTCGCTCTCGAAGGTGCAGAGCCGGGCAATCTCCGCTTTCTCATCCGCGTAGGTCTGGACGCGGCGATCGGTATAGAAGAGCCATCCCATCTCAGAGTCCTTTCTCTCATTGGGGAAATTGTTGTCGTCAATGTCCCGAGAGGGCCGCAGGCCTGGCAGGGTATTGGCGATGCTTGTTTGAGAAAGGGCGCGTTACGCCGCCCTCCGGTCATCGATTTCCATCAGCGCATCGAGCGGCACGCGGTAGGGCTGCATGGCGTCGAAATCCTCGCAATTGCCGCAGTTCTGCACGATCGCGAAGGTATCGCAGGCATCCTTGAGGATGACCCGGAAGGTGCCGCCGAGGCCCGAAGGCACCTCGTAGGTCCCGCCGATGAGATAATCCGAGGCCCGGCGTACGAAGACGCGGATGCTGTGGCCATCGGTGGCGAGCCGGATGGCCCCCCGCCCCCGGTCGATGAGCACCTGCACGTCATCCAGGATGTCGGTGTAGAACTGGCCGGTCAGATCGCGAAACGCCATGCGGCGCTGCGCCATCCAGTCGGTATCCCGAAACGGGTTCATGCCGTCGGCGAAGGCGAAGGAGGGATCTGCCTGTTCGGTGGTGACGATACGGGTGGTCGTGCCATCGATGCCGTTTGAGCGCAGATGCACACCATTGCCGACGATCAGGATCAGGGCGGGCCTGTCCACGGGCCCGTTCCAGTTGGGCAGGAAGGTCTTGCAGGCGCGCGCATGGGCGATCTGTGCCGCAACAGCGGACGCAGAGAACTTGAGAATAGCCATGGGGATGTCTTTCGGTTGGGTGTGGGAGGGTCGACCCGCGCGGGAAATGCCTCGCGCGGGTCGCGTGAGGACTCAGGCCGCTTGCGCGACCTCGCTGTCAGGCTCGGGAGATTCCGAGGCGGGCTCCGCCTCATCACAGACGACACCGGCGGTCTGCATCATCGGCGGGCACCAGGCGGCTACGGCAGCGCGCTGCGCGTCCGTGAGTGTGGCGAACGGCTCTGCAAAGAGCTTGTCGCAGAAGGCCACGATCTCCTTCTTGCTCGACGAGGCCAGCGTCACCGCCTCCTGGGCCAGACCCAGATCCTCGCCGAGGATCTTCAGGAGCCATGCCTTTTTGAAGCGATTGAAGAGCGCCGCGTTCGGCGTCCAATGCGCGCGGATATCGGGCATGATCTCGATCTCGAACGCATGCATCAGGCTGTCGCGCTGGCGGTCCCGCGCGAAGCAGGACTGCGTGGTGCTGGCCGTGGCATAGGCCACGAGCTTGGCCTTCTCGCCGGCCTCCAGCGCGCGAAACGCCGCGAACTGATCGGCGGGCGGGCGGGTATCATCGAGCCACGAGAGGTCCAGCACATCATGCGCCGCGGCCACCTGCGCGAGGGAGGTCTCGTCAATCTCGTCCATCTTGGCGTGGTTGCGGTATTCCTTGCGGGCATCGATCTTGATCGCCTGCGTGACACTCATGCCGCTGGCCAGAACGTCGCTCACCAGCTTGAAGAGCGTCAGATCGAGCGTGGCTTCCGGATGCAGCGCCATCGCGGCGCCAAGGGCCATGGCCCGCTCGGTCTTGAGGTCCTCGGCCAGTGAGGCTGGATAGGTGATTTCGCCGGCGTCCGGGGCCTCTTCCCCGGTCGGGCTAGCCGAAGAGCCGCGCGCGCCCTCCTCTTTCACGGTGTCTTCCGGGCGGACGAGACCAACATGGAGCGTGATCTGCCCACCCTGCCACGACGCGATCACCCCGGACCGCGCGAGGTCCTCGGTGCTGTAAGCCTCCTGCAGATCGCGGGCTTCCTCTTCCAGAGCGTCCACGCGCTCGTAAAGGGCATTGTAGGCACCGTCCTCGAGCCCCTCATCCTCCATCTGGAGCTGCAGTTTATCAAGCTCGGCAGTGATCTCATCGATGCGCTTCTGGGCGGATGCATCCGGCACGATCGGGCCGGGATAGACGCGGCCATAGTCGGCCATGGTCGCGTAATCATAGCGCACCATCGCATCGGCCCAGGCGAAGCCCAGCCTCATACGGGCCTCTTCGGCAGCGGCACCGAGCTTCTCGAGCAAGATGGTCTCGACCAGTGCTGCATCCTCGAGCACGGAATGCTCTTCCAGAAGGTCAGCCGCGACAGCACCGCCGAGGGCCTCGTAGTCCGCGCGCACGAAGGCTCCGATATCGTCGCTGACCTGCACGCCGCGGGATTTGAGCGCTTGCCGGACGGTATAGGCCTGCAGATAGCTGTCTTCCTTGGTGAGCGCCTCGTAGACCTCGCGCTGAACCTCCTGGCTCGGGTGCTCGGCAAAGGCCTTCATCGTGTCGAGCGTGATCGTCTTCGCCCGGGCCGCGGCGCGGATATCGGGGTGGATCAGCCCGTAGCGCAACCGGCCTTTCACGGCGGCAACGGTCGTGCCGAAAGTCATTGCGATGGTCTCAGGCGTCTGGCCATCGACCTCCATCATCCGCGCGAAAGCCTCGAACTCGTCGATTGCGTTCATCGGTGCCTGGGTGATGTTCTCGGCGAGCGACAGCGCCGTGGTGACGTCGCACTTCTCCGGCACAAGGCGGCAGTCGACCTTGGTCTTCGCGGTGAACCCCTTCGCGGCCTTGTCGGCGACCAGCTCCTTCAGGGCTGCATGGCGTCGGCCACCGGCGAGGACAGCGTATTTGCCGTCGAGCTTCTGGACCAGGAGCGGCTGCAGGAGACCCAGAACAGCGATGCTGGCTTTCAGATGGGCGATGTTCTCGGGGTCGTAGGTTTCCGAAGAGTTGCTGCGCACATTGGCGGGATGCGCAGTGAGATCGCTGATGGCGACGGTGAGAGGGGCAAAGCTTGTGGTCATGGGATATCCTTCCAGGTGGGTGAGGTGTGGCCCGCGCCTTCACGCGCGTAACCGATCCCCGGCTTCAGGGATCACAACGACAAAAGGCCCACTTCCGTAATGGGGCGGGCCTCTGTCAAGGGTTTCGGGCAAGTCAAAAATCCCGGCGAAGACCTCATTCCTCACCAAGTTTAAGACACAAATTCAAAAGCTTACTTTTCCTTTTTCACTGCAACCG
>NZ_JBSXOE010000010.1:0-16343 GCF_056859295.1 Roseovarius sp. B-10
CATCAATCCACATGACCCAGAACAAGCAACCGACCGGGCCTCACAACCCGGGCGCCGGACCCGCCTGTGCGGGTGCTCCATCCCCTCCGGAATACAGGCAGCCGACCGCCAAAATCTGAACCTGATGAATAATGGCGGCTAGGAGGACGAGAGAGCCTCGGGGTTCAGATCCTTTCCCTCATTTCGGAGTTTCCAATGTCCAAGATCGAACCCACCTTGGCCGCGCCGATGGCGCCGTCCAGGATTGATTTCGCCGCCGTGCTGGCTCGGCAGTCCGAGCGTGACGCGCGGATCGCAGCTTTGCGTCCGGCCAACAAGGAGCGCCTCTTCGATGGCCTGACTGCCGCGGGCATCACCCATGTGACCGTGAGCTTTGACGGCTATGGCGATAGCGGCCAGGTTGAAAGCATCGAAGCCTACGCTGGCGACGCCGAAGTCACTTTCCCCAAGACCCAGATCGCCTATGCCGCATTGACCTGGGACGACCCGGAGGTCGAGATGCGGGCGCTTTCACTCGAAGATGTCGTGGAGCAGCTGGCCTACGACTTCCTCTCCGACACCCATGGCGGTTGGGAAACCGAGCGCAGCTGCCAAGCTGTAGGTTGGCAGACTGGACCTTCGGGACATCAGCCTCGGTCAAGCTCCTGTCCGAAGGACCAAGGTCTGGTTCCGGCGGCACGCCGGGAGGTGCACCGCTGCGACCTTCGGTAACCACCGCAAGTCGTAGCCGTCTCTCAACCCAGCGACTTCAGATCTCACACCCCTTGGGGCTAGTCCCTCAGTTCTTTAGAAATGGTGAGATAGGAGCGTCCATAACGCTGGAAAAGCATTCTCATCAAAGAAACCTGTAGATGTCTCTTTGAAAACCTGTCACTTTAGGCATCATGGACACCGCAAGGTCACAGAATCTGAAGAAAGTGCTCGATGCCGTACCCGCCGGGTATCTGGTCGATGCCGCATGGCTCGTCTCGCAAGGCATCGCCTATGAGAGCTTCCGTGACTATGTGAAACGCGGCTGGCTGGAACGCATCGCACGCGGTGTCTTCCGCCGGCCAGTCCCGAATATGCAGGCGTCCAACAGCATCGACTGGAAGACCTGCATCCTTTCGATGCAACATATCATGGGTCATGATTTGCATGTCGGGAGCACGACGGCACTCGGTGAACAAGGACATGCCCATTACCTCCGCCTGGGGGAAAGCGCTCCAGTCTGGGTCTACGGGGACAAGGTCCCGAACTGGCTGATCAAACTGCCGACGGATGCCCCGATCAATATCCGCCCCCGTTCCTTGTTCACCGATCAGAAGCTGGGTGTGATCGAGGGCAATACGACAGGCCAGCCATGGAACTGGGGTCTGACAATGTCGACGCCGGAGCGCGCAATCCTGGAAGCCATGGAGGAGTTGCCCCACCATGAGAGTTTCCACACACTCGACATGGTCTTCGAGAGCCTGACAACCCTGCGCCCAAGGCTGATTTCCGACCTCCTGCAAGCGTGCCAGAAGATCAAGGTAAAGCGTCTGTTCTTCGTCTTCGCCGACCGCCACGATCATCCCTGGCGCAAACGGATCGACCCGCAGGCCTTCGATCTCGGAAGCGGTGACCGAGCCCTAGTCCGAGGTGGCAAAATCCACCCGCGCTATCGGATCATGGTGCCGGAAGATTTCGTGAAACCGGAGGCCGACAGTGGCGCGTGAGACCTATGAAGCCAAGGTTGCACTGCTGGTGCGCGTTCTGCCACATGTCGCGGACGAGAACGTCTTCGCGCTCAAGGGCGGGACGGCCATTAACCTATTTTACCGAGATCTGCCACGGTTGTCGGTCGACATCGACCTGACCTATCTACCGATCAAGGACCGCGCCGAGAGCCTGGACGAGATCAATGCCGCGATGGATCGCATCGCGGCCGCCATCGAGACCGGCATTCGCGGCGCGAAATCTCAGCGTATCCAAGGGGGCGGCGGCGGGGCCACGCGGCTGCTGGCACGCTTTGGGAATGCCGAGATCAAGATCGAAACCTCGCCTGTGACCCGTGGCGTCGTCCACGACCCGGAGGTCCGGACCGTCTCTGCAGCCGTGGAAGATGCCTATGGCTATGCCGAAATGCAGATCGTCTCGTTCGAGGACCTGTTCGCTGGCAAACTGCACGCTGCCCTCGACAGGCAGCATCCACGGGATCTCTACGACGTCACGCTCCTCTACGAAAACGAAGGCCTGACGCAGGACCTCTTCCAGACCTTCCTGATCTATGTCGCCAGTTCGCCGCGCCCGGCGCATGAGCTGCTCGATCCGAACCTGATCGATCTCGAGCAACCCTACGCGCGGGAATTCGAGGGCATGACCAGAACACCCGTCCCTCTCGATACGCTTCTGGCGACGCGCCTGAAGTTGGTCGCCGATCTGCAATCGAGGCTCGATGACCAGGCGAGGCAGTTCCTACTGACGCTTCAGGACGGCGAGCCTGACTTTGCGGCGATCAACCGCTCGCAAGCCGCTGATCTACCGGCCGTGAAGTGGAAAGTCCTCAACCTGAACAAACTGAAGCGCGACAACCCCGAAAAACATGCCGCGCATCGCGACGCCTTGTTGAAGCTCTTGGGCTGAGCCACGCCCAGCACCGTCGCGAGGGGCGCTTTGCGTTGGCCATCCTCATCGCGTCGATGAGAGGCGCCGAAGACGGGTGAACTCAGTCGGCGCTTCCAAGCCCTGCGTTTCGCTGAAATGACCGCGTTTTTGCCCGATGAAAGGCAGAGCGCAGGGCTTCGGTCGCAAAAGCGGCGAGTCTATCGCTTCAAAGAAGCGCTCATGGTCGATCTGCTTGAGACCGGTGCGGTCTGGGCTTTCGATATCAGGCGTTGCCATCTTTATAGGCCTCCTGGCCAAGTACGGTTTTGCGGATCAGCCGACGGCCGCAATCGAGTAGTGCGGTGTCCCATCCCACACAAGATCCCAAGACGCGCTAGGACGAACGTTCTGAATTGCGTGGGGCTCGAAGCAGACCAAGCAATTCCCGCCCGGTGCAGGAGCCCGGACCGAAGGGTAAATCAGGCCCTTGGATCCGCCCCGACGCAGATGCTGTGCCAGGCTTTGGCCCTCGGGATACCCGACAGCCGGATCCGGATGCAGCGCCGGATGACCTGCCTCATCGGTCATGTCGTCGAAGACGCCGATGAAGTCGGCCAGCAATTCCACATAACGGGCGCTGTCGTGGAAGCTGCCGGTAAAACCGAGTTCGCGTGTGCGGTGCCAGGCCACTTCGCTGACAGAAACCATCACATCCCATGCGCAGTACCACGCGCCGCGCTCCTCGGCGTTGAAGCGGTTTCCGCCGGCGCGAGTGTAGGTGAAGGCGGCATTGACGTGACTGTCCCCATAGATGCGCAGATCGCGGCTGCGGCGCTGCCAAGCGAGTTCGCGCGGATCCAGATGCGGGTTGCGCCCTCGTTCGGCCTGTAGACGGCCACTGGTCAGGCCCTCGATCTCTGCCAAGATCTCCATCTCGTCATCGGTATCGACGAGACCGCGCAGGGATGGCGGCTTGTGGTAGGTAGCGGGCAGGAGACGAACGAGACCGCGATCGGAAATCTCGGTCTGCTTCATGCCCCGCCACGCAACGCATCAAGATAGGTCCGAACCGCGAGGATCTGCGGCAAACCCCCGTCGATGGCGGTGTCAACTGGCCGGCTGCCCCCAAACAGCGGACCGGTGTTCGGTCGGGTGAACCAGCTTCGCGCGAGCGGCTCGGAGAAATAGAGCTCGAGCGACTTGTAAATGCCGATCACCGCACTGAGCCGCAGCAGTTGGTCCTTGGTAAGCTCCCCCGCGAAACCCGGCTTCTTGGCGCGCTTCCAGGTGCTCTCCGACATATCGGCAAGGCTCGCCGCTTCCTTGAGGCTGAGACCCCAGGCTTCGACCACGCGCGCATAAGCTTTCAACGCGACTGCGTTGATCTCTGCGAGTTCCCGGATTTTCTCTGCGACGTACATGGTACCCTCCACTGGCTTCAGTATAGTCCATATGGTCTTATTGTAAAGATCAAATGAACCCTGCGCCTTGATTCCCGTTACCCGAACCGGCGCCCTCCTTCGGTGAACGTATACGCATTCACGATGATCCCCTCCTCGATAGCCTCGTCCGAGGTGAGGTGGTCGTATTCGGTCTCAAGCCGGCGGTAGAGCCAGCGGGCCAGATCACGCAGCGCCTCGGTCACGACGTCTTCCGCGTCCTCGGTCGGCGGCTGCCAGGTCGGGCTGTTGCGCGAGACGTCCACCGACATGGTATATTGGTGGTAATAGCGGCCACGGTGGCTGGCCTCCGCGGCGAGCTGGTAGAAGTTCCGCCGCTGGATGGCCTGCAGCCGGTCGGCAATTTCATGCAGCGTCGCATCGGTCGGGGCGTAGTCCCGGATGCGCGCGGCCGCACCCTTGACGTGGGACCAATAGCCCTCGAAGCAGGCCCCGTCGCCCTGGCTCCAGAAGCCGGAAAACCAGATGCAGGGCTTGGCCCGCGTCCCGCCGCCCATCAGGCGGAGGGGCGTGGTCTTCAGGCGGATACCGAGGATTTCGCAGACTCGCTCGAAATCCTCGTAGACCGCGTCCCACCAATCGTCATGGGGGCCGAGCTCGCGATACCAGCTGCGCGCCCTCTCCTTGGCGGCATCCGAGAGTTCGGGGAACTGGTAGACGGTGGTGCAGATGATCTCAGGCATGTGCGTCCTCCCCGTTCAGCGCCGCGACCAACCATTCTTGCGTGCTGGACCAGCCGATGGATTTACGAGCGCCAAGATCGATGGCATGCGCACCGCCGCCAAAGGCGTCGAGCCGCGGCCGGGAGCAGGTCAGAGCATACTGGAACCCCCAAAGGCCGGTGAGGTCGAGGTCTTCGGCGAGCCGCAAGACGAAGCGGATGACGGCTTCGACATCGCCGTGTTCGTCGTCATGGATCCAGAGGCTGCTGCCCTCGGGGGCATCCTGGTGCACGAGATCGAAACCAGCGACATCTGGGTCGTCAGCGTCCTGATCCGCAGCGCGAAGTTCCTCGAACAGCTTAAGCGCGCGGGCCGCCTTGTCGGGGGTGCCGACGTCGAGCAGGCATGAGAAGTGAGTGAAGTAATCCGCCATGGGGACCTCCTGAATGGGGAAAACCCGGCCAAGAGGCCGGGGATGATGGGTCGGCCGGGAGCGATCAGCCGATCGGCGTGTCGTCTGCCGCCTGTCGTGCGGCATGCGCGGAGAGCATTTGCCGGTAGAAACGCTTGCGCGCCGTCCGGAGGCCGCAAACGGCGCGCGTTTTGGGGTGCAGCGCCCGAACCGCCGCGCGAACCACTGCCAGTGGCGAAGCGGTCGGCGGCAAGCCAAGACTTAGATAAGTGGGATCGGTCATGTCACATGACCTCGACCACGAGCGAAGCGAGATGCGGATCGACCTGTGCCTCGATCCGTTCGGTTCGACCCATCCAAGGCTCGGGCCGAATGGCCTTCACCCAATCGGCGAAGCTCGGGATGAAGCCGAGGTCCTCCTTCACATGCTGCTCGCCGACCCAGCGGGTCGGGATGACGCGCCCGGTCGAGAGCGTAAGGGTCGGGCCGAAAATCGTCTCGGCCATGAAGATGCCCTCGGCATGGTGGCGCAGCGCCCGGTGCCGGAAGTCCGCTGTGATCTCCTTGCTCTGGTCGAACCAGGCATGCACCGCCATGAAATCCTCGACCGTGCCGCCCCATTTCTTCACCGAGGACAGGGCGTGGTGGTAGGGATGTGCCATCTCCGCCCCCTCAGAAATCGTGCGTGTAGAGTTCGGACGAGGTGAAGCGCTCGTTGAACTCGAGGTGAATGGAGCGAGCGCGCGCGTCGAAGCAGAATTCGCCGTAAGCCCCGTCGTTGTTTTCAGACGCCAGCAGCGTGACGGTTGAGCGTGCGCGGGTCATTGCCACATACATGATCCGCCGTTCTTCGGCGTGTTGGAATGGCTCTCCTTCAGGGCAAACTTTGGGCGGGTGCTGACCGACTGGTACGAAGGAGCTGATGATGGCCGACGCGATGCCCCGAAGAGTTCTCCAACCAATCCGAAAACGGCCGCACCGAACAGCCACTCAATCATCGCATAGACCGCCCACTATCAACTGTCGAAACGAAGCACTGGCGGCGCCAAGTGGCCATTGGTCGACCGAAAACGGTCGGCTACGAGGCGAAGTCTTCTGGAGGCTGTTCGTTTCATCGTGCAAGCGAGATCGCGCTGTCGGCGGTCTGTTTTGCATTCAGACTTCGAAGAAGCGCTTTACGCCCAGAAGCGGCGCTGCGTTCTCTCCCAGGTAGGATTTCTTGATTGTGTAGCCGACCACACTGCAGCGCGCCATCTTTCCGAGTTTGCTTGCCATTCCGGACCGGCTGAGAGCCAAGCTGAAATCATTCAGACCATCGGTGATCTGGTCGGCAGCAGACCCTTCGACAAGTCGATCTAGGCCGCCCCGGTAGAAACTTGAGGCTATTCCCGTTCGACGAATGAAGGCTTGCACATATTCGTCTTCGCTGGAACTTGCTGCGTCCAGTTCATAGGCGATGACATCCATCGTAGCACCATACTTGATGCTGACGGCGCTAACAAAACGACACGCACAGACCATTAAGATCGGTGGGAGAAAGCCGGTTTCGACTGAGCCTGCGGCCAACGCGGCAAGGTTGTCCATTCCGAAACCGGCCCGATCGGCACCCTCCAACATGTAAAGCTGCTGCTCTGCTTTGGGATGACCAATAGCCGCCGCCTTGTAGAAATTGTCCGCTGCGGCATCTAGATCGAAGGTGGGCAGATAGCCGCCTCCGTGCAGGAGGAACAAGTTGTAATACGCTGAACCGTGCTCTCCTTCTGCTGCGCGGTTGAAGTGATGATAAGCGCCTTGAAAGTCTTTCGCCGTCATCGCCATGACGCCTGACCTGTAAGCGTCCTCAGCCGTTGCGTCTGAGCTTCTGAAAAATTGCTTTCCGAAAAGTGCCATTCAAAAATACTTCTCTACCATGAGTTTGGATTTCCCAATTTGCGTTGATCTAGAGGCGTAAGCCATTGAAAGTCAAACACTAGACTGTTGCCCGCCACATCCTGAATCGTCCTTGTTGCGTCACTTCTCGGATCAGGCCTCGCTCTTCCATCCATGCGAGGTTCCTTTGAACAGCCGCGCGACTTGCGCCTGTTAGGGCCTCCGCCATTGGGGCCGACACCAAAGGCCACTCAGTCAACACAGACCGAAGAGCGGCCGGAGTTCTGCCCGAAAGCTGAGACATGGCTCCTTCCGCCCGAACACTCCATGTTTGGGTACCATCTAGATGACGCATCGCCGTTAGAATTGCGCTGTTCATCCCATCCAGCCAGCGGGCCAAACGTTCGGGCGGCAAGCCCGAAACACGCAGCCCCCCTGCCCCGCCCATGGCGAGCGGTGCGAAGATGGCGCCGCTTCCATCGCTGGCCGCGATCCTGGACGCGGTGACGGCGGCTTCCATCTGGTCGCCGTGCTGTCCGAGGCCGGCGAGGCTCCAGAGATGAAAGCCCATGCAAGCCCGCGTGATTGGGTGGAGCTCGGCTGCTGCGGCCATTACGTCCAGCCATCCGCCCGCGCGATCTTCGAAACGCTCAGCGCTGCCTTCAATGTTCTCGGGATCGCGGCGATCCAGAAAGGCGGCCAAGTTAGCCTTCGGTCCGGGACCACCTGTCAGGCGCCGAACAGCCCATCCAACTCTTGCCAGGGCATTTGGGTCATCCTGTGCACCTGACAGCCGCATCGATATCCAAAGCGCCAGACGATCAGAACTCACCCGATCCCCTGCGAACCAGCTAAGGTCCGCTGCCTCGATAAGAGCGAGGCGATGCCGCCAGCCTTCCGGGCCACGCAGCAGCCGGTCATCCAGAGCACCCAGGCGTCCGGCCACTCTTGCCAGTCGCGCAGCGTGAACGCCTTCTGCCTTTGCCCAGTCTTCGATGGCGGCAGTGTCCGGCGGTTCTGCCCGTGGCCCGGGAGGCAAATCATCCGGTGCTTCTTCGAGTGGTCCCGGCAGAAACCAGAGATCCTCTTCGTGAGCCTCTTCATCCTCCTCGATAGTGATGAGGTGGTCATCGAAATCATCAGTCAAGGCGGATGCTTGGGGCTTCATACGTGCAAAATACTGTTCTTTTGCATATTACCCAAGTGATTTCGTGGCGGTTGCCATTGCTCTTTATGTAGTATGCGCGCGCGACTGCCGGTGGAACCTCTCAGATCGCGCTCAGCGCAAGGAAACCAAGGGTTTTGGGATGAGCACGAAGAGAGAGCACCTACTTGCATTCGTTCACAAACGGTCGTTTATTGGATGTAACTTAAATTGCAAACGGGTCGATTTCATGCCCCTGATAGGCTATGCGCGCGTCTCCACCGAGGATCAGACCCCCCTGCCCCAGTCTGAGGCCCTGCAAACAGCGGGATGCGTCGAAATCCATGAAGAGCACGCCTCAGGCGGCAATCGCGCGCGTCCGGTGCTTGCCCGCGTACTGGAGCGCATCAGCAAGGGCGACACGCTGGTTGTCGTTCGGATCGACCGACTTGCGCGGTCTCTGTCGCACCTTCTCGAGGTGATCGAGCGGTTAGAGACGAAGGGTGCCTTCTTCCGCTCGCTCCAGGACCCGATCGACACGTCCTCACCGCAGGGCAAGTTTACGCTGCAGGTTCTGGGCGCCGCGGCGGAGTTCGAGCGCGCACTGATCCGCGAGCGGACAAAGGCGGGACTTGCCTCGGCGCGCGCCAAGGGCCGCGTGGGCGGAAATCCCGGGCTTCGCGCCAAGGACCCCGCCGCGCTGCGCAAGGTGCGGCTGGCGCGGCAAGACGGCTACATGGAGCGCTTGAATGAGACCGCGCAGGATTGGGTGCCGCATGTCCGCCGGTTGCGCCCCGACTTGGCCTGGGAAGACGTGTTGCGCATCATCAACGGCCCCCTGCCCGAGGCGCGTCGCTGGACCCAAAGCCGTCTTTTGCGCGCCGTGAAGGCCTATGTCCGCGACGGCTTCCTGCCTGCCGAGGTACTGGCCCGCGCCGGGCGCCGCGAAACGGACGATCGCTTGCCCGCCATCGTCGCTGCCATCAAGGGCGCGGATCCCGACATTACGCTTCAGGCGATCTGCACCCGCCTGAAAGCGATGCGCGAGCGCACGCCACGCGGGCGGACAAGCTGGCAGCCGTCTTCGGTGAAAATGCTGTTGGAGCGGGCGGAACGACTTGGCCTCATGCCGTACGAATCGAGCCAAGATCAGGTGTAGCTTCTGACCCGAATCCAAAGAATTCCGCCGGGAGAAAACTCCGCAGGAGGCAGAAAGTGCCATTAGTTGCTTGGGGTTAGCTGCTATTGTGCCAACTCAACAGAGTAGCGGCTCGATTCGGTTAGATCTGCATTTAATATATCTATATCAATGACTTGCTGAGTTTTTTACGCGGCAACACCTATAGGTGCTGTGGATAACTTTTGCACTACATCTAGATTCTTCTTGCCGGACTCGGTGGATCGTGGCATTCCCATCCTGACGGCAAATTGCGTCAGACACGTTGTGCGTCGTCAAAATGATCAAGAGCCTTAACAGAGGCCAAGAGCGGGCGGCAGGATATGGATGATCGAAACGTTGGATATGCGCAAGGCATAGGCTCTTCTGACATCGGCACGTTTGCCGACAATCTGGCCGAGTCCTTGGATCGGCAGATGAAGATCGCCTTCGAACCCGAAGAGCGTAAAGCCTTGCGGCGTTTCAGCTCGACCGAAGTTGCCGGTCTCCTGCGCGTAAGCACATCTAACCTGCGCAACCGGCACAAAGACGGTAGCTTCCCGGAAGTGCATACTGATAACCGCGGGCACCGCTTCTACACAGCCCAAGAAGTGGACGAACTGCGCAACATCTTGGAGCGCACAGGAAAGAACGCCGAATCGTATCGGCCAGGTCGACGCGATGGTGACCGACTTCAGGTGCTATCGGTCGTCAATTTCAAAGGTGGTTCGTCGAAAACAACAGCGACGATACATCTTGCACAGCGTTATGCCTTGCGCGGCTACCGTGTTTTGGTCCTGGATCTCGATCCGCAAGCAAGTTTGACCACATTTTTCGGCTTTCGCCCTGAGCTCGAGTTCGCCGAGGGCGGAACAATCTATGATGCTCTGAGATATGAGGATCAGGTTCCGCTCTCTGACGTGATCCAAAAGACCTACTTTCACAAACTCGACATGGTTCCGGCGGGCTTGATGCTCTCGGAGTACGAAACCGAGACAGCAAACGCGCTCGCCCGTCGGATGCAGCCCATTTTTGCGGAGCGCCTCGCCTTGGCGCTCGAGGAGGTAGAGGCAGATTACGACATCGTATTGATCGACTGCCCTCCTCAACTCGGCTTTCTGACTCTCACGGCATTGGCGGCCTCTACGGGGCTCCTCGTAACCGTCGTACCAGGCATGCTCGACATCGCTTCCATGAGCCAATTCCTGAAACTTGCGTCAGAAACGGTAAAGGCCGTGGAAGAAGCGATTGGACGGCGTGTGACATGGGATTTCGTCAAATTCCTGATCACAAGGTATGAGCCGTCAGACGGGCCACAGACCCAAATGGCTGGCTACCTGAGATCAATTCTCGCCGGCCAGGTCATGACTGAACCCATGCTGAAGTCTACCGCAATCTCTGACGCCGGAATGACCCAGCAAACCGTATACGAAGTTGATCCCGGCCAGTTCATCAGGAAAACGATTGATCGCGCTCTGACCAGCGTGAACGGCGTTGCCGATGAACTGGAGCAGACGATCCAAATGGCATGGGGGCGTCGCTGATGGCCAGAAACATTTTCAACCAACCTCCGAAGGACGAAAAAGAGAGCGCGGCTCCCTCCCCTACCCTGGAAAAAGCTGCAAAGCTGCCCGGCTCTGTTGGCGGATTGCGGGACTCCTTGCGCGAAATCACGGCCAATTCGATCCGGGACATCGAACCCGATCAGATTGACATGGGTGGCCTTCGCGATCGGTTGGTGCTGGAAGATACGAGTATCGACGAGCTTGCCGAGAGCATTCGCAAGCATGGCCAACAAGTGCCGATCATGGTCCGCCCATCGGGCCAACCCGACAGATACCGCATCATCTACGGTCGCCGTAGACTGGCGGCGATTCGCAAGATCGGAGGAACGGTCAAGGCAATCGTTCGCACATTGGACGACGACGCCTCGCTTATCGCACAGGGTCAAGAGAACAACCTTCGACTTGATCCGTCTTTCATAGAAAAATCTCTGTTTATCAGAGAGATGCAGGAAATTGGTTATAAACCCGGCGTCATTCAGGATGCTTTGGGATTAACCCGGCAAGGCGTGTCCAACCACCGGGTCGTTATCGATCAACTGCCTGATGGGCTTGTTCAGCTTATCGGGCCGGCACATGGCATCGGAAGACGGCAGTGGGGTGATCTAGCGGCCCTATCGGGAAAGGTAGACTTGGTGAATTCGGCCAAAGAGGTGATCGCCGCCCTGCCCGACGACACTCCAAGCCCCGAGAGATTTCAGGCGGTCTATTCTGCTTGCTCGCACAAGGCGCGTGCAGACAAAAAACTGACCAGTCGCGGCGTGACGTCCGTCGTCAAGAATGAGAGCGGCGACACTGTCGGAACGCTGACAGTCGATCAGAAAGCGATCGCCATCAAGATCGCCAAAAAGGACAATCCGGAATTCGGCCAGTGGCTCGAGGAGCGTGCGGAAGCTACGCTTTTGCAACTCTTCGATGAGTGGCGGAATGAGAGCGGCTCTGGGTCCTAACCCAGGCCACATAGAGGAACCCGAGCAAAGGAGAAAAGCGAAGACCAGAAAGAAAAGAGCCCCCCAAAGTTTCCCCTGGAGAGCCCTCATCATTCGATTTGCACTCATGATGTAGCAACCTCCAGCAAACCGGTCAAGAGTCACCGATTCGGTGAACCGATTTTTATTGCCTTTTCCCAGATAAAATCTTGGGAGGAGACAGGGAAGCTGTGGGCCGAACGGTCATCGTGAACAAACCATGGCATTTACAAAACTGTCGATCGATGCCGCAGGTGCTGATGCAACCCGCGGCTCATTTCCCCCATCCGAAACCGACGTCTGGACCATCTTCAGGGCTCTGAGAGACGCGCGCAGCGTGTTCGGGCTTCGCCCTGGCCACATCCAGACCCTTCAAGCAATGCTCAGCTTTTTGAAACCTGGCCACGGCGAAACGGTATTTGCGTCCAACTACACCATTTGCCAGCGCGTTGGCGGGATCGACGAACGGACACTCCGCAGGCACATCAACCGCTTCGTTGAACTCGGATTCATCAAGCGCAATGACAGCTCGAACCGAAAGCGCTACCGCGTACGCTCATCCGGCGGGAAGTGCATCAGTTATGGATTGTCTCTCGCCCCCCTGCTCCAACGTGCGAGCGAGCTTATCGCCATCGCGCAAGAGATAGAGAATAACCGGCGCGATCGGATATTTGTCCGCAAACAGATCCTTACAAAGCTCGCCCATTTGGAAGAGCATGATCCCAGCAACACATTCATCAACCACGCACGGAAAGCTCTACGCAGGAAGCTAAGCCTCCCCGAATATCACGCACTGCTCGCCAGTACAGACGCTGAATGCCAGAGTTTATCTACCCCAGATGACCCACCAGAAACTATGGAATTGCCCGCCAATGACGGACAAACTGTCCGGCACCAATCTAAGTCTATAAAAGAAAATAAAGATTTAGATAACGACATGGCCGATGAAAAACTGAAGCCACACTTGCTGACCTCAGTCTGCGATCAGGCAACATCCTTCTCCACAGAGAGACTTAGAAACTGGTTCGACATTGAAAACCACGCTCGAACACTTGCACCCATGATGGGCATTCACCCAGAAACATTTGAGAAAGCAAAGAATGCTGTAGGAGCCCAGAAAGCATCATGCGCGATCTTCATCATGCTACAGCTTGGAAAAAGCATCAGGGATTTTGGAGCGTATTTCCACAGTATCACCTTGGGTCAAAGGCAAAACCAATTTGATCCATTAGCTTTGATCAAGCGACTGTCCGAAACCAATGAGCGAACCGTCTAATGTCCACCGCGGTGGACTTCCAACGGGAGGCGGCGCTTATGGCAATCACAACTGACCAAAAGCACCTAGCGACGCGTGGTGGTTGTTCAGTTTATCTCAGACCAGCAGATGTCCACCGCGGTGGACAAGTGCCACACGAGCGACCCTTGATGGAAATCTCGCCACCCATGAAAGAAATCGGCGGCCAGGCATTACACCCTAAATGCCTAAAGTTATTGTGGGAGGTCACCGTCTCCAAAGAGGTTTGGAAAGAGCCGCTCTCGATAATCCAACGGAAACGCCAACCGAACTGGCGTCTTCGGCGAGGCGGACGTCATGTATCCGGCGGCGGTCAGTTTACTCAGCGTGTTGCGAGCAGTACGCTCGGACGTCTTGAGCACAATCTGCGCATCGCCTCGTTCCAGTGCCCCATGCCGAAGAACCGCCGAGATTAGTTCCGGCGCTCGCTTGTCATCGATGGTATCTGCAACAAGACGACGATACCGTTGGTCTAGTCCGCCGAGATCGAACAATCTTGCTGAGAAGGTGATCTGGTCGAGCGTCACCTTTAGGAACCATTCACTAAACGTCTTCAGTGCCGCTTCTGACAGGTTCCCCCGTCCGTCGCGGTCTCCGCGGCGTGGACTGTCGGCCAGATCCATCATCCGTTTGTACTCGCCCCGATCGGTTAGCCCGCGGGCCAGCCCACGTGATACGGACCAGAGCCCTTGGCCACCAATCCCCGCTGTGAGGGCCATGGCATGAGACATCAGTCTGCTGACACGGCCGTTACCATCCGGGAAAGGGTGGATGTAGTTGAGCCGGTGATGTGCAGAGGCGATCGCGATGATCCGTCCGCTCGAAGACCGCGCCGCAATCTGAAATCGTTTGTCGAAATGGTCCATGAATGCCGCGACGCGCGACGATGAAGGAGGTAGGTGGCGCCCGACCGCAACTTCCCGATCATCATCCTGGCGCATGCGTCCCGGAACGATGGGCTCTTGTGTGCCGTCGGGATGTTCGATGACCCGAAACTCATCCGGCATCTCGTCGTAGAAGCTCTTATGGACCCAAGTCAGGAATTCGACGGATGTGGGGCGGGGCAGGGTGCCCTTGCGATGCATCTCGTCGATGGCCCGTTGAACGATGACGTGCGCCCGGGCCTCAAGGGCTAGGGGACGGGTTTCTTCCTCAAGCTCGGCACCAGCCAGCGCCCTTTCGATGTCGCGGGGGCGCGTGTTGTGTCCTTCGATCAGGTTGGAGTAGTAGCAGTTCATCACACGGACGAGATCGGCAAGTTCGGCTGCGCTGTCAGGATGCAACCCTTGTCCCAGCCCGGTGGCTTCCCTCTGGATGTCGACCGAAAGGTCTGCAAGTTCTGTGGGAATATGCTCCTCGAAGAAGCAGGGTTCGATCCTGGCGGGTGTTTCCAGCATTTTTGCCGATCTTCCATGTTTGCAAAGTAATTGAAAAATAAACACATTTCGTACTTTCAAGCAAGGTTTTGCCGATATGCGTTGCCGATCTTGGGTGCCGATCTAGAATTGCTGCATGAAATCAATGGCTTCGGCAGATGTGCCGGGCTTCTCAGTTTTGTTGTGTGCCCAAAGGGGCCGGAAAAAGAGAAAGTTTTCTTCGGGTTTTGTGACTGACGGATGAGGGCCTTTGGGGTCCCTCAGATGGGTCCGGACCGGGTTCCGGTCTGCCGTTCCTGATGAAGGGCATTCCGATGCAAACAGGTGTCTTGCGCATGGTGCGCGCGACCGCTGCCTCGTGGTGGCGGCATGGAGAGCTGCGCCGAAATGGCCAGACGTTGCTGGCACAGCGGCTCGAACGCCAGACCGTCCTGCGTGATCTCGGCCATCTCAGACAGGCGGCGTCATTGCCAAACGCGCATGTGATCTGCGGAGAGGGCGGCACGTTCATCCATCTCGGTTGGACCACCGTGTCGACCTTCGCGCCGATCGAGCGCTTTCCCTTGGCCGCCCTCGCGGTCGCACGAGGAACCTCGTTCATCGACGTCCGGCCCGTCACTGATGTGATTGCCTTCGCGAACCTGCCGCGGGTGACGCGGGACGGATCGGTCGACCCTGAACCCTGGGGTCCTGGCAAGTCCGTCTCGCTGATCACCTACATCGACATGGTCGAAGTGCTTGGTGCCAAGATCGTCAACGATCCGCGGCCCCGTCAGTCAGTCTGATCACCACTCCCTCTCATCAACACTCGAAAGGAGGCCAGCCATGGCCCGATCCCGCACGCCCAAATTTGATGCCTCCGAGGTCATCACGAACGAAATCATCCGCATCATCGAGCGCGGCGTCCTGCCGTGGCGCAAGCCATGGACCGCAGGGGGCAGCTCTCGTCCCCTGCGCGTGGGCGGAGAACCCTACCAGGGGGTGAACAACTTCCTGCTGACGATGCGGACCGTGATGGCGGGCCACAGCTCGCCCTTCTGGATGACGTTGCCGCAAGCCAATGCCTTGGACGCAAAGGTTCGCAAGGGCGAGAAGTCCTCTGTCGTCGTTTACTACGGTCAAAGCCGGAGAGACGCCGGCGATGAGCATGATCACAGCGACGGGGATGATCACTCCGAGGAAGCCCGTATATTCCGCTTCCAGAAATCCTACCGCGTGTTCAATGCCTGCCAGATCGAGGGCTTGCCCGACAGTTTCTACCCTGACCCGGAGCCCGTGCCCGAGCATCCGCCGTCCGAGCCCATCCCGCACATGCAGGCGTTTTTCGATGCCATCGACATCACGACCGTCTTCACAGGAACGGAAGCGTACTACCTGCCGCCCGTGGACAAGGTTTACATGCCGTCCATCACGCGGTTCCAGGACCCGCGCAATTTCTACGGGGTCTGGGCCCATGAGCTGGCCCACGCCACGAAAGCCCCGCATCGACTGAACCGCGATTTCGGGTTCTCGAAGTTCGGCAACACCTCTTACGCGCGCGAGGAGATCGTCGCGGAACTGACCTCGGTGTTCCTGGGTCAGACGCTCGGCTTCACGGCGCATACGCTCGAGATGAACGCGGCGTATCTCTACAATTGGCTGCGCGTTCTGCGCTCGGACAAGGGCGCCATCTTCAAGCACGCCGCTGACGCGCAGCGCGCCTGTGATTACCTGATCGCACGGTCAGAGGCGGGTAGGGCAGGGCGCAGTGCCGAGGCCGCCTGACCACACGGAGAACGGAGACACCCATGTCACGTAAGGAACCCAAAACGCTGCGGGTGGCCTGCTTCAACGACGGCCGCCGCAAGATCATCACCTTCAAGCGCGGTGCCTATT
>NZ_JBSXOE010000011.1:0-24611 GCF_056859295.1 Roseovarius sp. B-10
TGGTCCCGGCGCGGATTCAAGGCCGAAGGCCGCCGCGCCATCGCATGTCCGCCCCCCGGACAGGCGATTTGGCTAAGCTAGCGCACCGATTGCATGTTTTTCGGGAAATCAGAAATAAAGTGCCCTGAAGAACCGTTGGATTGCCTGCCCGCGGACATACGATGACACGGCTCACGGCAATGTCCCCTCAAGGCCAAACCTGTCTTCCGCGTTCCGTCTCACTCGGCCAGCAGCGTCTCGATTTGCCGGGTGATCGCGCCGGAGAGGGGCCGTGTCATCGATCCCCATGTGCCCGCCACGCGGCCGTCGGGGGCGACGAGCACCTTGTTGAAGTTCCACGCGGGCGTGAAGCCCGTTTCGGCGGCCAGCGAGGCGTAGAACGGGTGCGCCTCGGGCCCGCGCACATGGGTGATGGTGGTCATCGGGATATCGAGGCCGAAATTCACCTCGCAGAATTCCTTGACCTCAGCCTCGCTGGACAACTCCTGCCGGAAATCGTCGGACGGCACGGCGAGCACCACGAGGCCACGGTGGCGGTAGCGGTCGTAGAGCGCCTGGAGCCCGTCATACTGGGGCGTGAAGCCGCAGCGCGATGCGGTGTTGACCACGAGCACGGGTTGACCGGCCCAGTCGCCGAGGCGCAAGTCGCCGCCGTCGATGCTGTCGAAGGGGGTCGTGCGGTCGAGCGCGGCGGCGGGCAGGGCGAGAAGCGTGGCGAATAGGGCGGCGATCAGGCGCATGGGACTCTCCTGTGTGTCACCAATTGATACGCCACGGTGCGCCGCGCGGATCACCGCGCGTCGGAAAAGGCCCAGTCCCAGTACATCTCTCGCACCCGCTCGGCCACGGGGCCGGGCTGATAGGGCGTGTCCTCGAAGGCCGAGACCGGCGTCACCTTCGTCAGGTTGCCCGAGAGGAACACCTCGTCCGCCGTCTCGAAATCCTCGAAGCTCATCACCGTCTCGTGCACGGTCATGCCGTTGCGGCGCATGTTGTCGATATGGCGTGCGCGGGTGATCCCGGCGAGGAAGGTGCCGTTGGCGATGGGGGTGAACACCTCGCCATCCTTGACCGCAAAGACGTTGGCGGTGGCCGTTTCCGCCACGTTGCCGAGCGCGTCGGCCACCAGCGCGTTGCCGAAGCCGCGGTCGCGCGCCTCCTTGAGCATGCGCGCGTTGTTGGGGTAGAGGCAGCCGGCCTTGGCGTTGACCACCGCATCCTCGAGCACCGGGCGGCGAAAGCGGGTGCGGCAGAGCGTGGTGGTGGTGCCCGGCGGCGGCATCGGCACCTCCTCGAGGCAGATGGCAAAGCCGGTGGCGTCCGGCTTGGGCAGCACGGCGAGGTGGCCGCCGTCGAGAGCCCAGTACATAGGCCGGATGTAGATGGCCGCGTCCTTTGGGTATGCCTTGAGCCCCTCCCAGACGATCGCCTGCATATCATCGACGGAAACGGTGGGCGTAACCATCAGCGCCTCGGCCGAGGCGTTGACCCGGGCGCAATGGCGGTCGAGGTCGGGGATGATGCCATCCACGTAGCGCGCCCCGTCGAAGACCGAGGAGCCGAGCCACGTGCCGTGATCGGCGGCCTTCATCACCGGGATGTCGCCGTCGTGCCAGCGGCCCTCGAAATAGGTGCGGATATTGGTGCCTGTCGCCATTTGCTGCCCTCCTGTCGGCGCGCAGGTTAGGGCCCCCGCGCCGGGGCGTCCAGAGGGATCAGCGCGCGGGGCGGGCCTCGGCTAGCAGCGCCTCGACGTCGAGCGGGTCGTTGACCATCGCGAGGTTGCCCTCGGCGTCGCGCGGCCAGTCGGATTCGGGCTTGTCGCGGTAGAGTTCCACCCCGTTGTCGTCGGGGTCGCGCAGATAGACCGCCTCGCTCACCCCGTGGTCGGCGGCGCCGTCGAGCGGGATGCCCGCGTCAAGAACGCGGCGCACCGCATCACCCAGCGCCGCGCGGTCGGGGTAGAGAAAGGCGGTGTGGAACAGCCCGGTATGGCCCGGGGGCGGCGGCGTGCCGCCCAGCGATTGCCATGTGTTGAGGCCGATATGGTGGTGATAGCCCCCGGCGGAGAGAAAAGCCGCCCGCCCGCCAGAATAGTATTGCATGATCTCGAAGCCGAGCACGCCGGAATAAAAGCCGATGGCGCGGTCGAGATCGGCGACCTTGAGATGGACATGGCCGATGCGGGTGGCGGGATGAACGGGGTTTGTCATGGCGGGGCTCCTTTCCTTGGGCCTGGGGAAAAGGTGCGTCCTGCGCGCCCCGGGCGCAATTCCGCGTGGGGGCGCAGAAGGTGTGCGCAGCGGGCGGACGGCGCGGCCCTCCTCAAACCGCTGCCGTCAAACTCTCCATCGAGGTGAATCGCGCGCAACGCGTCTGCGGGCGTCTGCCGGGCGGTGCGGAAAACGCCTTGTTCATACGTGAGAATCGGGACCGATACGTTCGGGCCCTTCGGTTGGACGCCGCCGGGGCGCGGTCAGGGGGCTTGATAAATCGACGCCGTCTCTCGCTCGAAATGCGCCAGTTCGTCCTGCCGCCGCGCTTCGGTCCAGCCGAGGCTTGCGGCGGCGATGCGCGACAGGTGTTCGGCGCGGTCGCGTCCGAGTGCCGTGTCGAGCCCGTCGGGCAGGCGCCGCCTGATCAGGTCGGTCAGGCGCACGACATGCTCGGTCGCGGCCACCTGACCGATCTCCTCGTCAGGACGCAGGTGGTGCGGGGCGTCGATCGGTCCGGTAGGCGCCTCGCCCCTCTTGCCGAGCCTCCGTTCGACGGCGCGCGCCGCCTTTCGCCCGGCATGGCGATGCAGCATGATGGTCGATCCGGTCACCGTCGCGAGACCCGGCTGCGATGAATCCTCGACGATCCGAACGGCGTTGCGGGTCGTGGTGCCGTCGAGTGTCGACATCGGCCGAACGCCGCACCACGAATGCAGAATATGCTCGCGGGTCAGCTTGAGGTCGGGGAAGAGCCGGTTTGCCTCGTCGAGGATGTAGTCGATTTCATGGTCCTGCACGCGGACATCGTCGGGGTCGTCCCTGACGACCGTCTCGGTCGGTCCGATCAGGTGGTGGTCGCGCCAGGGAAAGACATAGAAGGGCTCGCCCTTGCTTGAAAAGGCTTCCAGGCCCTCGCCACGGTAACGCTCGGGCAGGCGGACCATCACGTTGACGCCTTTCAGGCCGACGACGCGGTTCGGCCCGGCACCGCCGCACCCGGGCAACCGGTCGACCCACGGGCCGGTGGCGTTCACGACCATTTGCGCGGTGACCGACGCGTGGCCCTCGGCTTCTGGTGCGCGCTCTTCGAGCGTGACGGTCCAGGCGTTGCCCTGCCGCGTCAGCCCGGTCACCGCCGTGTAGGTGCGCAGGGTGGCGCCACGGCGCTCGGCATCGAGCGCGGTATCGACGCAGATACGCTCGGGCCACGAATACATGTATTCCTCGAACACGCCGACGCCGCGCAGGGGGCCGCCGAGGTCGGCTGCCAGTGCGCTCTCTGTCGCGGCCTGTTCATGCGAGACGCGGCGGTAGTCCAGCGGCACCTTCCAGCCGCCGAGCGCCTCTACCAGCCGGAAGCCGGTATCGACGAGCCAGGGCGGGTAACGGTCGCCCTGACGGAACGGGTAGTGAAACCTGTGCTTGTGGAGGTGGCCCGGCATCTGGCGCACCAGTTCGGCGCGGCACTGCATGACGGAGCGCGTGTAAAGAAGGCGCTGGATCATGTCGACCGGCCGGAAGATCATCTGCCAGAGCGGATACCGCACGGCGAGGTAGCCAAGCCCGGAATAGAGCATCCGGCTGGACCGGGACGAGGTGCCCGAGCCGATGTCTCCACGTTCGACCAGTAATGTCGTGAAGCCGCGCCCTGCCAGTTCGCGCGCCGTCGCGCATCCGACAGCGCCGGCCCCGATCACGACGACGTCGAATGCCGTTTCGTCCAGCTCGTTGATGTGTGGTCGCATTACTTCGGCTCCCTTGTTTCGGCGGTGTTGGGGCCGGGTGTTCGGAACCCGAGCCGCGCGTGGAACCGGGCAAGTTCGCTCTGCGTCGGGGCTTCGCCGCAAAAGGTTTCCACGTAACCGGGAACCCGGGCCATACGCACTGCCTGGCTTTCCCGCACCTGCATCGAGATGTAGCCGATCTGGACGAGGTAGACGGTGCGTGCCCGGACATCGGCGTCTTCGGGCGGGAAGCCGAAGCGCTCGAACATCGCACGGATGGCATCCAGGCGCCGCTCGTCCGCCGCATTGACGCGGGCCATGACGTCGTCGGACTGGTGTGCCCAACCCCGAACCGCGAAATCGAGTTGCGGCTCGAACAGGTCTTCGTCGTGGAAGACCACGATGAGATTGAGAACCGCCTCGGCGATCGTCTCGGCATAGGCGCCGGTCGCATCGACGAAGGCCCCGGTATTTTTCGCGTCCCATTCTTCGAGCAGGGCATCGAGCAGCGCGTTCCGGTCCTTGAAGAACCAGTAGAAGCTCGTGCGGGAGATGTTCAGCCGGGTCGCCAAGGGCTGGATTTTCACGGCATCGAGGCCGGTTTCGAGAAAGGCCCGCTTGGCCGCCGCAAGCCAGATCTCGCGTGAGCCGCGCCAACCCGAGCTCTTGTCGGGATCATCCGTGGTGGAGGGCTTCCTGCTCATGCGCCCGAGATTACGGCTGAAATCCCCGCAATTCAAGAGAAATATACATCGATGAACTCAATATTGACATAGGTGAACATTTTGTGGAATCGTCCGCGGAACTCACGGAGGTTCCCATGACCAGCGATCCCCTTCTCCAGCCCTATCAGCTCAAGCACCTGACGCTGAAGAACCGGCTGATGATCACCAGCCACGAGCCAGCCTATCCCGAGGACGGAATGCCGAAGGACCGCTATCGCGCCTACCATGCCGAACGGGCGCGGGCGGGTGTGGCGCTCACCATGACCGCCGGTTCGGCCTCGGTCGCGCGCGACAGCCCGCCGGTCTTCAACAATATCCTCGCGTGGAAGGACGAGGTCGTCGGCTGGATGAAGCAGCTTGCCGACGAATGCCACGAACACGATTGCGCGGTGATGATCCAACTGACCCATCTCGGCCGCCGCACCCGCTGGGACAAGGCGGACTGGCTGCCGGTGGTGTCGTCGAGCCACGAGCGCGAGCCGTCGCACCGGGCGTTCCCGAAAAAGGCCGAGGATTGGGATATTTCCCGCATCATCGAGGATTACGCCGATGCCGCCGAGCGGATGAAGGCGGCGGGACTCGACGGGATCGAGTTGCAGGCTTACGGCCACCTGATGGACCAGTTCTGGTCACCGCTGACCAACGATCTCGACGGTGACTATGGCGGCAGCCTGGACAACCGCCTGCGCTTTACCTTCGAGACGCTGACCGCCATTCGCGAGCGCGTCGGCCCCGATTTCATCATCGGCGTGCGCTACACCGGCGATGAGGATGTGCCCGGGGGGCTTACCAAGGAGGATGGGTTGCAAATCTCGCACCGGCTGAAGGATTGCGGGATGGTCGATTTCCTCAATGTCGTCAAAGGGCATATCGACACCGATGCAGGTTTGACCGACGTGATCCCGGTTCAGGGTATGCGCAGCGCGCCGCACCTGGATTTCGCCGGCGAGATTCGCGCCGCAACGCAGTTCCCAACCTTCCACGCCGCCAAGATCCAGGACGTGGCGACCGCGCGGCACGCGGTGGCGTCGGGCAAGCTCGACATGGTCGGGATGACCCGCGCGCACATGGCCGACCCGCATATCGTGGCCAAGATCATGCGCGGCGAGGAAGAGCGCATCCGCCCCTGCGTGGGTGCGAATTACTGCCTCGACCGCATCTACCAGGGGGGTATGGCGCTGTGCCTGCACAACCCGGCCACGGGGCGGGAGATCGAGCAGCCGCACGAGATCGCCGAGGCCGAGACCAGGCGGCGCGTGGTGATCGTCGGGGCTGGCCCTGCCGGGCTGGAGGCCGCGCGCGTCGCTGCGGAGCGGGGCCACGAGGTGATCGTCCACGAGGCGGCGGACGATCCCGGCGGGCAGGTCCGGCTGACGGCGCAAACCGATCGACGCAAGGAGATGATCCAGCTCATCCAGTGGCGGCTCAACGAATGCGAACGGATGGGTGTGACCTTCCACTTCAACTCCCTCGCTGACGAGGCGACCGTGCTGGCCCATGATCCCGACGTGATCATCGTGGCCACCGGCGGGCTGCCCCATACCGAGGTTCTCGATGAGGGCGACGCGCTTGTCGTCTCGGCCTGGGACATTCTGTCCGGCGATGCCCAGCCGGGCGCGAACGTGCTGATCTACGACGACGCCGGAGACTATGCCGCGCTGCAAGCCGCCGAGAAGATCGCGGCGACCGGCGCCAGGGTCGAGATCATGACCCGCGACCGCAGCTTTGCCCCGGAAGTGATGGCCATGTCGCTGACACCGTCCATGCGCGAGTTGCAAAAGCATGACGTGACGTTCACGGTGACGTGGAAACTCGACGCGGTGCGGCGCGAGGGCAACGCTCTGCGCGCCACGATCGGCAGCGATTATGGTGGGGTCACCCGCGAACGGCACGTCGACCAGGTGGTCGTCAACCACGGTACGCGGCCGCTGGACGATATATACTTCGATCTCCGCCCCGGCTCGACCAATCTTGGCGAGGTGGATTACGAGGCGCTGGTCGAGGGGCGTTCGCAGGAGGTGGCCCGCAATGAGCGCGGTAGCTACCAGCTCTTTCGCATCGGCGACGCGGTCGCCGCGCGCAACACACACGCGGCGATCTACGATGCGCTGCGGCTTTGCAAGGTGCTCTGACATGCGATCATCCAGGACAATCCACGTCATCTCTGCCCATGCCGAGGGCGAGGTGGGCGATGTCATCGTCGGCGGCGTCCTGCCGCCGCCGGGCGAGACGATCTGGGAGCAGAGCCGCTGGATCGCCCGCGACCAGAGCCTGCGCAACTTCGTCCTGAACGAGCCGCGCGGGGGCGTGTTTCGTCATGTCAACCTGCTGGTGCCGCCCAAGCACCCCGAGGCGCAGGCGGCCTGGATCATCATGGAGCCGGAGGACACGCCGCCGATGTCCGGGTCGAACTCGATCTGCGTCGCGACCGTGCTGCTAGACGGGGGTCTTGTGCCGATGCAGGAGCCCGAGACGCATCTGGTGCTCGAAGCGCCGGGCGGGCTGGTCCGGGTGCGGGCAGAATGCCGCGATGGCAAGGCCGAACGCATCTTCGTGCGCAACGTCCCCTCCTTCGCGCAGAAGCTGGGCGCACGCCTGGAGGTGGAAGGGGTGGAGACGCTGACTGTGGACACCGCCTATGGCGGCGACAGTTTCGTGATCGTGGACGCGGAAACGCTGGGGTTTTCCCTGACGGAAGACGAGGCGCACGACATTGCCACGCTCGGCGTCAGGATCACCAATGCCGCCAACGCGCAGTTGGGATTCACCCACCCCGAGAACCCGGACTGGCGGCACATCTCGTTCTGCCTGTTCGCCGGGCCGCTGCGCGAGGGGCCGGAGGGGATGGAGACCGGCGCCGCCGTCGCCATCCAACCCGGCAAGGTGGATCGCTCACCCACCGGCACCGCGCTTTCGGCGCGCATGGCGGTGCTGCACGCCCGCGGCGCGATGAAGGACGGCGACCGGCTGACCGCCCGCTCGGTGATCGGCTCGACCTTCTCGGGCCGGATCATCGGCGAAACCAGGGTCGGGGGCAGCCCGGCCATCCATCCCGAGATTTCCGGCCGCGGCTGGATCACCGGGATGCACCAGCACATGCTGGATCCTTCGGACCCCTGGCCTGAGGGCTACCGGCTGTCCGATACGTGGGGCGCACGCTGATCTGACGTCCCCTGACGGTGTGTGGTGTGTTTGAAAGCCCGGACGAAACCGAGTGCGTGCCGAGACGCCACGCGCCCCGACTGCCATCGTCAATCCTGGCAGATCGTTGATCCGGGTCGCGTGCGTGCGTCGAACGACGCCCTCAAACCGCCGACTTCAGGCTTTCTTCGAGGTAGATCTCGCGCAGGCGTCTGGCCACCGGGCCCGGTGTGCCGTCGCCGAGTGCCGTGCCGTCGATCTCGACCACCGGCATGACGAAGGCCGAGGCCGAAGTGACGAAGGCCTCGTCGGCGGCCTTGGCCTCGTCCATGGTGAAGGCGCGCTCTTCCACGTGCATCTGTGCCTCGCGGGCGAAGCGCAGCACTGCGGCGCGGGTGATGCCGTGGAGGATGTCGGTCGACAGGTGCCGGGTGACGATGGTGTTGCCCTTGACGATATAGGCGTTGTTCGACGTGCCTTCGGTCACATGCCCGTCCTCGATCATCCAGGCATCATCCGCGCCGGCCTTCTTTGCCATCATCTTGCCCATCGAGGGGTAGAGCAACTGCACCGTCTTGATGTCGCGGCGGCCCCAGCGGATATCCTCGATGCCGATCACCTTGATGCCGGTCTTTGCCGCCGGGTTGTCGGCGAGGCCGGGCTTGGATTGGGTGAAGAGCACCAGGGTCGGTTCGGTCGTCTCGGGGTCGGGAAAGACGAAATCGCGGTCGCCGTCGCTGCCGCGCGTGACCTGAAGATAGACCAGCCCGTCGGTGATGCCGTTGACGCGGACCAGTTCGCGGTGGATGTCGAGCAGGTCGTCGAAAGCGGAGGGCTTTTTCATGTCCAGTTCCGACAGAGAGCGCTCCAGCCGCGCGAGGTGGCCGTCGAAGTCGATGAGCTTGCCGCCCAGGACGCTCGTCACCTCGTAGACCCCGTCGGCCATCAGGAAGCCGCGGTCGAAGATCGAGACGGTGGCCTCGGTCTCGGGCAGGTACTCTCCGTTCACGTAGACAGTGCGCATATCGTCATCCCCACAGGGCCGCCTCGGGCGGGTGCACCCCGGCGGCGTCGAATATCAAGGCGTTTTCCCGGTCTTCGGCCAGAAGCAGCGGGCCGTCAAGGTCCGTCACCGCCGCCCCCTGCGCCACCAGCGTCGCGGGCGCCATGGCGAGCGAGCTTCCCACCATGCAGCCCACCATGATGCCGTAGCCCCCGGCACGCGCGGTGTCGCGCAAGCTGAGCGCCTCGGTGAGCCCGCCGGTCTTGTCCAGCTTGATGTTGACCATGTCGTATTTCCCGGCGAGCGCGGGCAGGCTCGCACGGTCGTGGCAGGATTCGTCGGCGCAGACCGGCACGGGGCGATCCATCCCGATGAGCGCGTCGTCATCCCCCGCCGGCAGCGGCTGTTCCACCAGTGCGACGCCGAGCCGTGCGAGGTGTGGCGCGAGATCGGCGTAGATATCGGCGCTCCACCCCTCGTTGGCATCGACGATGATGCGCGAATCGGGTGCACCGCGCCGCACCGCCTCTAGCCGGGGCATGTCGTCGGGCGTGCCCAGCTTGATCTTGAGCAGGGGCCGGTGCGCATGTTTTGCCGCCTGCGCCTGCATCGCGTCGGGGCTGTCGAGCGAGAGCGTGTAGGCGGTGATCTCGGGCCCCGGCGCGGGTAGCCCAGCCAGATCCCACACGCGGCAACCGCGACGCTTGGCCTCGAGATCCCACAGCGCGCAATCCACCGCGTTGCGCGCCGCGCCGGCGGGCAGCAGATCGGGAAGCGTCTCGCGTGTCACCGCCCCGGGCAGGCCCGCGATCTGCGCCGCCACGCTGTCCAGCGTCTCACCATAGCGGGCGTAAGGCACGCATTCGCCCCACCCGGCCGCGCCGCCGTCCTGCACCCGGACCGTCAGCACCTGTGCCTCGGTCCGTGAACCCCGGCTGATGGTAAAGACCTGCGCCAGCCGGAAAATGTCGCGCGTTACCGAAATCTCCACGCGGTCCCCTTTCATCTTTCCAAAAACACCCCCACCGGAGGCCCCGCCCGATCAGATCGCGGCCAGCGCGTCCACCAGCGTGCCCGGGCCGAAACGGTAGGGATCGGTGGTCGGCAGGCCCATTTCGGCCTCGACCTTTTCAAGGTAGGTGCGCGCCGCGGCCTCGTCCATGTGTTGGGTGTTGACCGACACGCCCGCCACCACGCAGGCCGGGTTCGACACCCGCGCCAGCGGCAGGGCGGTGTCGCGCAGCGTCTCGAGCGACGGCAGCGTATAACCCGGAAGCCCGCGCATGTGGCGCCGCGTCGGTTCGTGGCACAGGATCAGCGCGTCGGGCTGCCCGCCGTGGATGAGCGCCAGCGTCACCCCCGAATAGGAGACGTGAAACAGGCTGCCCTGTCCCTCGATCATGTCCCAGTGGTCGGGGTCGTTGTCGGGGCTGAGGTATTCCACCGATCCGGCCATGAAATCGGCGATCACCGCGTCGAGCGGCACGCCGTGGCCGGTGATGAGGATGCCGGTCTGCCCGGTGGCGCGGAACGTGGCCTTCATGCCACGCGCCACCATCTCGGCTTCCATCGCCATCGCGGTATACATCTTGCCGACCGAGCAATCGGTGCCCACGGCAAGGCAGCGCTTGCCGGTGCGCTTGACACCGTTGGCGATGGGATAGCCCACGGTCGGCACCCGCACGTCGTGCAGCGTGCCGCCATGCGTCTGCGCCGCGGCCACGAGATCGCCCTCGTCGCGAAGCAGGTTGTGCAGCCCCGATGCGAGGTCATAATCCATCTCCAGCGCCTCGATCAGCACCTTCTTCCATTCCGGGCTGATGACGCCGCCGCGATTGGCCACGCCGATGACGAGGGTCTTGGCGCCCGCCGCGCGTGCCTCGGCCAGGGTCATGTCGGGCAGCCCGAGGTCGGCGCCGCAGCCGGGCAGGCGGATCTGCCCCAGCGCGTTCTCGGGCCGCCAGTCGCGGATGCCGATGGCGACCTTGGCGGCGAGCATGTCGGGCGCGTCGCCCAGGAACAGCAGGTACGGTGTCTCGATCATGGCGGTCTCCTTGGCGCGGTGCGCGTTCGCGCGCAGACTGCACCGGATGCTGCGCCATTTTCTACCGGAATCAATGGGGGTGCCGGAAATTTCGGGGGATTCTTCGGCCTTCGACACGATTTCGCGAAGGTTCTGCGCATGGGTGCTGGTGTGGTTTGCATCCCGTGGTGTACGAAACCGGCTTGCGCAGGCGCGTGCAATTTCATACCTCGGCCCCCAGTATCCACGCAATTTCCGAACCAAGGGAGCGATCCGAGATGAGCTTTCGCCTGCAACCCCAACCGCCCGCACGGCCCAACCGCTGTCAGCTTTTCGGCCCCGGCTCGAACGACAAGCTGTTCGAGAAGATGGCTACGAGCGCCGCGGATGTCATCAATATCGACCTGGAGGATTCGGTCGCACCAACCGACAAGGACGCCGCGCGCGCCAATACCGTGCGTGCCATCAACGAGGTGGACTGGGGCAACAAGACGCTCTCGGTGCGGATCAACGGGCTCGACTCGCCCTTTTGGTACCGCGACGTGGTGGACCTGCTGGAACAGGGCGGCGACCGGCTTGACCAGATCATGATCCCCAAGGCGGGTTGTGCGTCCGACATTTACGCGGTTGATGCGCTGGTGACCTCGATCGAGGCGGCGAAGGGCCGTGAGAAGCGCCTCGGCTTCGAGGCGATCATCGAGACGGCGGCGGGGATTTCCCATGTCGAGGAGATCGCGGCGGCCTCTCCCCGGATGCAGGCCCTGAGCCTCGGGGCGGCGGATTTTGCGGCGTCGATGGGCATGTCCACCACCGGCATCGGCGGCACGCAGGAGAATTACTACATGCTGCGCGAGGGCGAGAAATACTGGTCCGACCCGTGGCACTGGGCGCAGGCCAACATCGTCGCTGCCTGCCGCACGCATGGTCTCTTGCCCGTGGACGGGCCATTCGGCGATTTCTCGGATGACGAGGGATTCCGCGCGCAGGCGCGGCGCTCGGCGACGCTGGGGATGGTTGGCAAATGGGCGATCCACCCCAAGCAGGTGGCGCTGGCCAACGAAATCTTCACGCCCACCGAGGAATCGGTGCAGGAGGCGCGCGAGATCCTCAAGGCGATGGAAGAGGCCAAGGCCCGCGGCGAGGGGGCCACGACCTACAAGGGCCGTCTCGTGGATATTGCTTCGATCAAGCAGGCCGAGGTGATCGTGAAGCAATCCGAGATGATTGCGGCGATGTGAGCCTGCCCCAACGGACCGGCGCCATGCGCGCCGGTCCGTTTTTGTGCAGTGACCGGCGGCATGGACTCAGGCGGTGGTCTGCCCGGGGACGGTCGGCGGCGCCGGCCGGTGCACCGCCACCCCGATCATGACCAGAACGACGCCGAGGATATCCAGCGCGCCCGGAATCTGGCGCAGCACGATGGCCCCGATGATCGTCGCCGATGCCGGCAGCAGCGCCAGCAGCAAGGCAAAGCTGGCGCGTGGCAGGCGCGCCATGGCGAGCTGATCGCAGACATAGGGGATGACCGAGGAGCAGATGCCGACACCGATCCCCGCCAGCACCAGCAAGGGCGCACCGAAGGCGGCGAGCGCTTGCATGAACCCGATCGGCATGACGAAGAGAAACGCCGCCGCCATGGCTGCCCCGAGCCGCTCTACCCCGCCCGAGGCGCCACTTTCGGAAATCCTGTGCCCGAGAACGATGTAGAGAACGAACAGGGCGCCGTTCAGGATCGCCCAGAACAGGCCCAGAAGATCGGATGCCATTGCCGCGCCGTCGGCCGCCAGAAGCGCGGGAATGTCGATCAAGAGCGCGACCCCCGCGACCGCCAGAACGAGGGCGAGCGTGTTGCGCCCGGTCCGTAACCCCCACAGCGCGATGCCGATCGTCCCGATGAACTCTATAGCCGCGACAAGGGCGATCGGCAGCCGGTCGAGGGCAAGATAGAACGCGCTGTTCATCACGGCAAGGCAGGCGCCGAGCGCCAGCAGGAGAACGCGCTCGCGGTGCGTTGAGTGCCGGAATGTTTGCCAGGGCCTCGTGACCGGGGCGAATATCAGCGCCGCCGAGGCGATGCGGAACCACGCGATGCCAAGAACCCCGACGACCGGGAACAGCAGCACGGCGAAAGACGGTCCAAGATAGTGGAAGACCGCGGAGACGCCGAACCATGCGTGCGGAGGGACAGCGTCCGACAGGCGCGACATCGCGCCGGGAGCGTTCGGTGCTTGATCTTTCATTTTGACATGATGCAAGGTAATTTTGGCCAAATATATGGAAAGCAAGTATGTCAAACACGGAATATGCCAATAATAAGGAGGTAAATTCGAGTGAATGCCTTCGTTTGAAAGAGGCCGGGTTCGATGCCATCGACGCAGCGATTCTTCGCGAGTTGGCCGCTGACGCGCGCATCCCGCGGGCCGAGCTTTCGCGGCGCGTCGGCCTGTCGGCACCGAGTGTGGCCGACCGGGTGCGGCGGCTTGAGGATGTCGGGATCATCACCGGATACGGCGCGCGTATCGACCCGGCACGCCTCGGCTATGGTTTGACGATCCTGATCCGGGCGCGGCCGCTGCCGGGAGAGATGCACAACATGATCGAGGCGATCCGCGAGACACCGCAGATCGTGGCCTGTGACCGGGTGTCGGGAGACGATTGTTTCGTCGCGCGGGCGCATGTGCGCGATGTCGCGGAAATGGAGGCGGTCATTGACAGGATCGTCCCCTTCGGCGCGACGAACTCTTCTGTCGTGCAATCCTCACCGATCGAGGAGCGGTTGGTGGAGCTTTGACGGCTGGTATCCGTGCGCCGATTCCTTCTGCCTTTGACCGGCGCGGATTTTCCCCCAGTTATGCCGCAACGCGGCCCGCACGCCCCGGTCAGTCGAGGGTGCGCTGCCTGTCCCTGGCGGTCGGGACCTGGTCTGTCCATTTCGCATACGACCCCGTCGTTGCCCTGACATGCAGGTCCCGGAGCGCGCCTATCGGGTCGTCCGGGTGATAGTCGATCCGCAAGGTCAAAGGCGGTTTGCCAGGATGCAGCACCAGTAGCGCGGCGGATAGAAGCCCGCGGTAATCGCCACCTTCCTGTGCGGCCGCATGAAGCGCCGACAACAGGCGATGATCGAACCCGCCTCGGGTGTGCAGGAAGCGATCCGCCATCGCGTCAAGAACACCTGTGCTGGTCAGCATGTTGCCGGAAACGATCCCGTCCGCGAAGCCCAGGCTGCCCTTTTCCGGTTCGTTCGAGGCGCCGGTAAAGGCGCCGGTCTGCCCGGACAGGTCCAGCGCTGCCAACTGGCGGTAATCGCGGCCTTTGTCATCGCTCGTGACCCGGTCCACGGCCTGTTCCGCTCCGGCGCCGTTGCGCATCATGTGCAGCACGTCTTCCCCCCACAGGGTCGATGGGGCGGCGCCCTGGCTGGCCGACATCCCGGCCGCCAGATCGCCGCGCAGGACCCAGCCGCCGACACACAGAGAGCCCGTTGCGGCGGCGCCGCCGATGGAGCCGGTTTCTGGGTCGCGGGCGAGAATCGAAAAGGTCATGTCGGTCCATTATCAACAGAATCTGGAATTTATCATGAAAAATTGACCAAAGCAATTTATCATGATAAATTAGGTGGATCATGCCAACAGGGAGATCAACGATGACATTCATGACCTGGACCCGCCGGGGGCTGATGGCTGCCGCTACGGGAGCGGTGCTGGCCACCGGCGCCGTCACGTCCTCTGCAACCGCCCAAACCCCGCCCGGCGTGTTGATCGTCGGCCAGATCGCCGAACCGAAATCGCTCGATCCCGCGGCCGTGACCGCGGTGAATGATTTCCGGATACTGGTAAATGTTTACGAGGGTTTGACCCGCTACAAGTCCGGGACGCTCGAGGTCGAGCCGTCGCTTGCCACGGACTGGTCGATCAGCGAGGACGGCACGGAATATACCTTTTCCTTGCGCGAGGGCGTAACCTTTCATGATGGCACCCCGTTCAATGCCGATGCGGTGAAGTTCAACTTTGACCGGATGCTGGATGAGACCCATCCCTATCACGATACCGGCCCGTTTCCGCTGTCGTTCTTCTTTGGATCGGTGGAATCGACCGAGGTGGTCGATGACATGACGGTGAAATTCACCCTCAGCGAGCCATATGCCCCGTTCCTGTCGAACCTGGCTTATCCGACCGGTCTGATCGTCTCGCCCGCCGCTGTCGAGGCGCATGAAGAAGAGTTTGGCCGCAACCCCGTGGGCACCGGCCCGTTCCGGTTCGTCGAATGGCGCTCGAACGAAGCCGTGGTTGTCGAGCGAAACGATGACTACTGGGGCGACGCCGCCGGGACCGAGGCGGTTGTCTTTCGTCCGATCACCGATGCCAACACCCGCGTGGCCGAGATGCTGGCCGGCGGTATCGACCTGATGGTCGAGGTGCCGCCGACATCGCTGGGTCAGTTCGAGGGCGACGGGTTCAAGGTCTCCGAGCAGGCGGGACCGCATGTCTGGTTCCTGATCCTGAACGCCAAGGAAGGCCCGTTTGCCGACAAGAGGGTGCGCCAGGCCGCCAATTACGCGATCGACAAGGAGGCGATCGTGAATGACGTGCTGGAGGGCACCGCTACCGTGGCCGCAGGCCCCACGCCGCCCGCATTCGCCTGGGCCTATAACGACGCGCTGGATCCGTACCCGCATGACCCGGAAAAAGCCAAGGCGCTGATCGCCGAGGCCGGGGCAGAGGGCGCGGAGCTCACGTTCTACGTGACCGAGGGCGGCTCGGGCATGCTCGATCCGGTGCCGATGGGCACCGCGATCCAGGCCGATCTGGAGGCCGTGGGTTTCGACGTGACGATCGAGACCTACGAGTGGAACACGTTTCTGGGCGAGGTGAACCCGGGGCTGGAAGGCAAGGCCGACATGGCCGAGATGGCGTGGATGACCAACGATCCCGACACGCTGCCTTACCTGGCGCTGCGGTCCGAGGCGTGGCCCGACAAGGGCGGGTTCAACTCGGGCTACTACGCCAATGAAAAGGTGGACGAGTTGCTGAACGCCGCCCGCACGGCCATCGATCAGGACGAGCGCGCGCGGCTCTACCGCGAGATGCAGGCCATCGTGCAGGAAGACGCGCCGTGGGTTTTTGTCGCCAACTGGAAACAGAACGCGGTGACCAGCGACCGGGTGGAAAACTTCGGTCTGGAGCCTTCGTTCCTGTTGTATCTGCAAGACGTGGTGAAAAACTGATACCTTCGGCCCCGGGCGCCACGCGTGCCCGGGGCGCAGCCGGAACCCTGAAAGAATCCCGGCGCGTTTTCTTGTGAAGAAAACGGCACGGCGCGCGGAGGGGCGATCATGGGCGGCTATATCCTCAAACGGCTGATCTCGGCCATCCCCGTGCTTTTGGGGATCACCATCATCGTTTTCCTGATCATGTCGCTCATTCCCGGCGATCCGGCGACGGCGATCCTGGGATCCTACGCCACGCCAGAGAACGTGGCGAAGATCAACCGCGACCTGGGTCTCGACAAGCCGCTGGTGCAGCGATATTTCATCTGGCTTTCCAACATGCTGACCGGCGATTTCGGGCGGTCCTATTCATTGAACCGCCCGGTCATCGACGAGGTGCTGGAACGGTTCAACGCCACGCTGATCCTGGCGGGCACGGCGTTTGTCCTGTGCTCGGTGCTCGGCATTCTTGCCGGGGTGGTTTCCGCTGCCCGCCAATATGGCTTCGCGGACAAGGCGATCACCTTCGTGGTGCTCATCGGCATTTCGGTGCCGTCCTTCTTTCTCGGCATGATGATGATCCTGCTCTTCGCGGTGAACCTGCGGTGGCTTCCGGTCAGCGGAATGTTTGCTATCTATGGTGGCGGTGATCTGCCTGACCTGATCCGCCACCTGATCATGCCGTCGCTGGCGCTGGCAGCCGTGGCCACCGGGGTCATCGCGCGGCTGTCGCGGTCGGCCATGCTCGAAGTGCTGAGGCAGGATTACATCCGGACCGCGCGCGCCAAGGGCGTGCATGAGCGCCGCGTGATCATGGGCCATGCCCTGCGCGCGGCGATGGTTTCGATCATTCCGGTGCTCGGGATTCAGGCCGGGTTCGTCCTGTCGGGTGCCGTCTATATCGAGATTGTCTTTCAATGGCCGGGCGTGGGCCGGATGCTGGTCGACGCGATCCTGACGCGCGACCTGTTGCTGGTGCAGGGGGGCGTCGTTTTCGTTGCGGCCTGCTACGTGATGTTCAATATCGCCGTGGATGTGGCGCAAGGCCTGCTTGATCCAAGGATCAAGACATGACCGCGTTCCTGAAACTTCTCTTTCGCAACCGGCTGGCGGCGATGGGTGCGGTGGTGCTGACCGCCATCCTGATCCTGGTGCTGATCACGCCGCTCCTGCCGCTGCAAAACCCCGACGCCACCGCCACCGTCGATCGTTTCAAGCGGCCCTTTACCGAGGGCTACCTGTTGGGCACCGATCATCTCGGTCGCGACCTGGCCAGCCGCCTGCTGCACGGCACGAGACTGTCGCTGGCCGTCGGTGTCGTCGCGGCGCTGATTGCCGCGACGATCGGCTCTGCCATCGGGATTGTTGCCGGCTATTTCGGCGGACGCACCGACAACATCATCATGCGCGGCGTCGATATGTTGATGGCGTTCCCCTACATCCTGCTGGCGCTGGCCATCGTTGCCGCCCTCGGCCCCGGGCTGATGAACGCACTCATCGCCGTGGCGGCGGTGAACGTGCCGTTCTTTGCCCGGAATATCCGCGGCATCACCGTGGGTCTCGCGGGCCGCGAGTTCATCGACGCGGCGCGGCTGGCGGGGATGGGCCATACCCGTATCATCCTGACCGAGTTGCTGCCCAATGTGCTGCCGGTGATCATCATCGCGATGTCCACCACGGTGGGCTGGATGATCCTCGAAACCGCCGGGCTCAGCTTCCTCGGGCTTGGCAGTCAGCCGCCGCAGGCCGATCTTGGCTCGATGCTGGGCGAGGCGCGCTCGGCGCTCATTTCGCATCCGCATACCTCGATCGTGCCGGGGATCATGATCTTCCTGATCGTGATGTCGATCAACCTGCTGGGCGACGGGGTGCGCGACGCGCTGGACCCGCGGCTGCGGTCCGGCGCGCTCAGCCGGCCGCGCGCCACCACGCTGGTCGAACGCGCCGGCGATATCCCCGCTGCCACCGACGACCTGCTTGCCATCCAGAACCTGGAGACCCAGTTCCATGTCGGCAAACGCATCTACCGCGCCGTGGGGGGCGTGTCGCTGGCCGTGAAGCCCGGCGAGTGCCTTGGCGTGATTGGCGAATCCGGCTCGGGCAAATCCGTCACCGCGCTCAGTGTCATGGGCCTCGTCGCCTCGCCCCCCGGCGTGATCACCGGCGGGGCGGTGCGGTTCCAGGGCGAGGACCTGATCGGTGCCCCTTATGAAAGCCTGCGCCGGAAGCGCGGCGACAGGGTGGCGTATATCTTTCAGGATCCGCTCTCGACGCTGCATCCGCTCTATCGCGTCGGTGAGCAACTGGCCGAGGCGATCCGGTCGCATCACAAGCTCGGCAAGGCCGAGGGGCGTGCGCGGGCCGTTCAACTGCTCAAGGACGTGCGGATTCCCAATGCCGAAAGCCGCGTCGATGACTATCCGCACGAGATGTCTGGCGGGATGCGGCAGCGGGTCGGTATCGCCATGGCGTTGGCCAATGAGCCGGACGTGATCATCGCCGACGAGCCGACAACGGCACTGGATGTGACCGTCCAGGCACAGATATTGTCCCTGCTCGATGATCTGCGACGCGAGCGCGGGTTGGCGATCATCTTCATCACCCATGATTTCGGCGTGGTGGCGCAGCTCTGTGACCGGGTGGCGGTGATGTATGCCGGCCGGATCGTCGAAGAGGGGCCGACCCGGGCCGTGCTGGATGCCCCCGCCCATCCCTATACCCGGCGGCTGATCGCCTGCGTGCCGGAGCTGGGGGGCGGGCGGCGCGCACTGGCCGCTATCCCCGGCCTGCCACCGGCGGTGGACGATCTGCCGCCGGGATGTGCCTTTGCGCCGCGTTGCGACAAGGCGCGGGAAAGCTGCCGGGCCGGTGACATTCCGCTGGCGGGTACGCACCCGCGTGCCGTGCGCTGCCTCTATCCCGAGGAGGCCGTCTAGATGCCCGCGCTCAGGATCGAGAACCTCGCCAAGACCTTTCCATTGAAGAAGCCGCTTTTCGGTGCTGCCGCGCCCGGGGTGCGTGCCGTCAGGCCGGTGAGTTTTGACGTCGAGACCGGCGAGACGCTGGGTGTCGTGGGTGAATCGGGTTGCGGAAAATCGACGCTGGCGCGAATGCTGGTGGGGCTGCTGGAGCCGACCGAAGGGCATATCGAGATCGAAGGGCGCGCGCTTGACACCGCCGACCCGGCGGCGTTCGGCAAGCTGATCCAGTACGTGTTCCAGGATCCCAACAGCTCGCTCAACCCGCGCAAGACCATCCGGCAGGTGATGGAGGCGCCGCTGAAACGGCTGCACCGCATGCCCCGGCCCGAGCGCGATGCGCGGATTTCGGAGATTTTTGCCTCGGTCAACCTGCGCGAGGAATTCCTCGACCGCTATCCGCATGAATTTTCGGGCGGGCAGGCGCAGCGGATCGGCATCGCCCGGGCGCTGGCGGCCAGCCCGCGGATCATGATCCTGGACGAGCCGGTTTCGGCGCTGGATGTCTCGGTGCAGGCGCAAGTGCTGAACCTGCTGGCTGATCTGAAGGAAAAATTCGGCCTGACCTATCTGTTCATCACCCACGACCTGGCGGTGGTCGAGGCGGTCAGCAACCGGATTGTCGTGCTCTACTTTGGCTCAGTGGTCGAAATCGGCAAGGCCGAGAGCATCTTTGCAAACCCCCGGCACCCCTATACAAAACTGCTGGCGGACAGTGCGCCGGTCGTGGGCCGGCCGCTGACCGCGCCCGAGCAGAAGGGGTCTGAACTGCCCGATCCGCTAAACCCGCCCCCGGGCTGTGCATTTGCCGGGCGGTGCCCGCGCGCGACCGACCTGTGCCGCACGCAAGTGCCGGAGCTAAGAGAAATGGGAGAGGACCAGCTTGCCGCCTGCCACCACCCGATCGAAGACTGAACCGAAGCTCAGCAGACCGGTCCAGGTTGCCGAGGCGATCAAGGATTGGGTGGTCGAGCAGGGATTGCAGGCCGGTGACCGCTTGCCCGGCGAAGCAGAGCTGATCGAGCGGTTCGGCATGGCCAAGGGCACGATCCGTGAAGCGATGCGCATTCTCGAGGCGCAAGGTCTGATCAAGACGCGCACCGGCCCCGGCGGCGGCAGTTTTGTCCACGAGGTCAGCCGCCAACGCGCCAAGGCGCTTCTTGGCAATTATTTCTATTTCAAGGACCTGACCATTGGCAATCTCTACCAGCTTCGCCTGACGCTGGAGCCGGAACTGGCCGCGACACTGGCTGGCCAATTGCCAGAGGAGGTGCTGCAGCTTCTCGAAGAGAACATTGCCGAATATTCCGAGCCGGCCACGACGCTCGACGAGGAACGCGAACAGCATGTTGCCTCGCTTCGTTTTCACGCCATCCTCGCGGAACAGGCGAAGAACCCGCTGCTTGGATTCATCATCGACTTCATGGTCAACCTGCTGACGGACCTCACGGTCTATCGGCGCCTCTATTCGCCGCCCAATATCGAGCTTTGGAAACAGGGGCGCGACCACCAGCAACGGCTTGTCGTGGCGCTTCGCGAGGGCGACGCCGATCAGGCCCGCGCCATCATGTCCGACCACATGGAAACCGCGTGGTCCCTGATGCGCCAGCAGGAGGTCGAGATGAAAAGCCGGTTTATCTCTGAATAGCCTCCACCGGGGCCGGGCCTGGCCACGGGCAGGACCGAGAAGGCGGAATCATCCATCGGTGCAGGACGTGAAAGTCGGAGGGCGTCAGGAAGACGGCACCGTCATGGCGATCACCGCATGAGGACGACAGGCACCTTGCAGCTACGCACCATCTCGGTCGTGGTGGAGCCGATCACCAGGCTGCGGATGCGGCTGTGGCCATAGGCGCCCATCACGACCATGCCGAAGCTCTCTTCCTCGACAAGCGTGCCGAGCTCGGTTTCCGGTTGCCCCTCGATGACACGCGTGTCCGCCTCGATGCCTGCCGCCTTGAGCAGCGCTTTGGCATCTTCCAGCCCCTTGTTGATCTCGGGGGTTTCGCTGCCGACCGTGACGACCGTGACCTTGAGATCGGCGAAAAGCGGGCTGCGCGCGATGTGATCCACCGCCTTCATCGACGAGCTGCCGCCGTCATAGGCGACAAGCACCGACTGGATGGGTTGGAACGCGCGCGATGCGACAAAAACCGGCCGATGGGCCGCGCGCACGATGCGCTCGAGGTTCGAGCCCAGATGCCCCTTGGCAAAATCCGCCGCTTCGCCGCGTTTGCCGATCAGGATGACCCGGGCATTCTCTTCGATCTCGGTGATCGTCTCGACGATGTCACCGTGGCGCAGGCGCGTGGTGATTTCGGTGACGCCGTCCTGATCGACAATCGCGCGGGCATCCTCCAGGACCGCGCGGCCGCGGTGGCTGACCAGCTTGGCGCGCTGCGCGTCCAGTTCGGCCAGCTCTTCCATCAGTTTCGTCCGCGCCCCGAGACGGATCGAGCCCGAGAGATCCTGCTTCTCGGGGCCGCCACGGCGCCCGAGAACGTGAATCAATTCCACCGGCGCATCGGTTCTCTTCGCGATCCAGGCCGCGTGATGACAGACGCTTTCCGAATAAATCGACCCGTCCACCAATGCGATGATCTTGTTGTTCATGGTTGTCCCCTCCCTCAATGATCCATCAACGTGTTCATGGCGCCGGGCTTGTCGTGAATGGCCAGCCGATCGACGAGGGTTTCGGTCGCGTCATTCATGCCGACGACCTCGACCTCGGCCCCGTCACGACGGAACTTGAGTATCGCCAGGTCAAGCGCCTGAACAGAGCTGATGTCCCAGATATGTGCGCGGCTCACGTCGATCACGACGTGCTCCGGGGCTTCCTTGAAATCGAAGGCATCCATGAAATCCTCGACCGATCCGTAAAAAAGCTGACCCTCGACGTGGTAGGTGCGGACACGTCCGTCATCGCTGATCTCGGAGTGGACGCGGAACAGTTGCGCGATCTTGCCTGCAAAGAAAATTCCGGACAGCAGCACCCCCACCAGAACGCCGATGGCAAGGTTATGCGTGTAGACCACGGTCACGACCGTGGCGATCATCACGACAGAGGACGACCGCGGATGGGTGCGCAGCGCCTTGATCGACGACCAGGAGAACGTCCCGATCGAGACCATGATCATGATCGCCACCAGAGCGGCCATGGGAATGATGCTGACCAGATCGCCCAGAACGACCACCATGAACAGCAGGCAGACGCCCGCCGTGAAGGTCGACAGCCGCCCGCGCCCGCCGGATTTGACGTTGATGATCGACTGTCCGATCATGGCGCAGCCCGCCATGCCGCCGATGAACCCGGTCGCGGTATTGGCAATGCCCTGCCCGACCATCTCCTGGCTGCGGTTCGATTTCGTGTCGGTCAGGTCATCGACGATGTTCTGTGTCATCAGGCTTTCGAGCAGGCCCACGACGGCCACCGCCACCGAGTAGGGCAGGATGATCATCAGCGTCTCGAAGGTGAGCGGGATCTGGGGGATGACAAAGATCGGCAGCGTGTCGGGCAGCTCGCCCATATCACCCACCGTGCGCACGTCGAGCCCGAGCGCGAACGCCAGGACGGTGAGGACGACGATGGTGACCAGCGGCGACGGGATCGCCGTTGTCAGAAGTGGAAACAGGTAGATGATCGCGAGACCGGCAGCGACCAGCACATAGGTCAGCCAGGTCACGTCGCGCGGGTCGAGTTCGGGCAGTTGCGCCATGAAGATCAGGATGGCGAGGGCGTTGACGAAACCCGTCATGACGGATTTCGAAACATACCGCATGATGAAACCCAGCTTGAAAACCCCGGCTGCAATCTGCAGCAGGCCCGCCAAGACCGTTGCCGCCAGGAGGTATTGCAAGCCGTGGTCTTTCACGAGGGTGATCATCAGAACGGCGGTCGCCGCGGTCGCGGCTGAAATCATGCCGGGCCTGCCGCCGGTGATCGCGACGATCACGGCGATCGAGAAGCTGGCGTAAAGCCCGACCTTGGGGTCGACGCCGGCGATAATCGAAAAGGCAATAGCCTCGGGAATAAGCGCCAGCGCCACGACCAGACCGGCCAGAAGATCGCCGCGAATGTGTCCCAGCCACTGGCTGCGATAGGCGTCGAGTGAAATCATGTCATGGTATCCGATACCGGCAAGGCATGAGGGGCAAAGCCGGAGTGCAAGGGCACAGTTGATTGTCGTTGTCCGGCGGATCGGCGGCCGGAAAAGCCACCCGGGATTCTTCCCGGGTCCAGGTTCGCTGCGGCGCGGCATAGAGGGTTCCGTGATGGAGCGCAACTCGATTAAATATGGCTCCCCGGTTCGCAACACGGATCAAATGGGTGTTGGTCGCATGGAATACCCCGGGCGCTGCCGGATTTGTCACGTCAAAGCACGGGAGAGACGGCACAGACCACCACTGTTGCGTTCGATCAAGCGCAACGGTCCAAAAGTAGCTGGACGGCGGCGTCGTAAGGGGCGGGATATTCTTCCGCGCGCGCCGCGAGTCGGGCGCCTTCAAGAAGCGGCAGCGTGGCAGCCGCCTCCGCGTCAGTGCCAAGCACGGCCTTGATCGACCCATCGGCATTGCCCAGTTCAAAGACCCCGGCCAGCCAGTTGATCATCACGGCGCGAAACCGGCTGATCTGTGTGATAGCACCTGCAGGTAGCTTTTCTTGCTGGCCGAAAGGGATACGCAAAGGCACAGGCTTTGCCGCCATCAAGGGCCGTGCGATAAAGGCCGGTCAGCGCCTCGGGGCCCGCGCCCGCGCCCGGCAGGTAGATCGCGCAGACCTCGACGGTAGCTCCGGCCTCCATGATCTTTTGCATCAGGCCCTGCGGACTCATGTCGCGCGGCGGCTGCGGTGCGGTGGCGGGCGCATCCCTGAGCGCGATGTCACCTCCGGGCCGCAGAGCAGGATGCGGTGCGGGCGCCTTGCTGGACCGCCTGCATGGTCAACACCATCGACATGAGCTGTGTCTGCGGTTCGGGCGAAGTGACAACGGTGACGAGGTTTTTCTCGGCGGCCTGCGCGCCGGTTGCGAGGCCCGCAACGGTGGCTGCGGCGAGAAGGATCTTTTTCGGGGGAGATTGTATTTCTGCCGAACATATTCATATTTTAGAATGCCAATGTGACCAAGTCACGGACAAGAAATACCAAGAGATATACTCGGTTAGTGATTTCAATCAAATCGGAGAGACTTGATGACTGCGAATATCGGAACTGTTGACAGGGTGTTGCGCGCCCTCATCGGTCTTGCGCTTCTGGCGATGGCGTTCGGCGGGTTCGTGCCTGCACTGGCCGTGGGTGCGCCGAAATGGATCGCGGTGGCGGTTGGCGTCGTGATGCTTGGGACGGCGGGGGTGCGATTCTGTCCGCTGTACCGAATTTTTGGCATCCGCACCTGCCAGCGCTGAGTTCTGGACAAATGAGAAGGGGCGCCATCATGGCAAACTATCCCGTGAACATGGATGTCAAACCGCAGATCGAGGCGTTCTTTGACGCGGCCACGAACACGATCAGCTATGTTGTCAAGGATCCCGGGTCAAACGCCTGCGCGATCGTCGATTCGGTGATGGATATCGACTATGCGGCGGGCCGCATCA
>NZ_JBSXOE010000012.1:0-26880 GCF_056859295.1 Roseovarius sp. B-10
GACGGATGCCTATGCGACGTTCAAAGGGATGTTGGAAGATGGCAATCCACCTGACAATTTCGACGCGCTCTTGAAAGAAGCTGCAGCGGCGGGCAAGCGGTTCGAAACTTCCCTTGAAGCGGTGCCCGATCGGTAAGTGGGGTCGAATGCTGGAAGGGGCAGAATCCTACGCTGAGGCTGTCCGTAAAGAGGTCGTTCTGCCCTACAATCTCCCGTCACCCTTGAGCCGAGTGAAATAAGCGACATTGGTGTGTCATATGGCTGGTACGATGAAATTCTCAGAAGTCCCTCCCTATCCGTACACCAGCCGTTCGCTGCATCGTGTACGAACTGGTAAGATGCGGACATTTCGGACTTACGCAGATGCGGCTTTTGCTGACGCAGCATCCGTTCGCAATTGCCGAACATGCTTCGTCGCGTTGTTGATCATGTCGCCAAACCCGTCATTGAGCTTGGCCCATACGGTCATCATCCGAACCGAGCATTCGCTACACCAAGCGGGAACCTGAGGGGAGCGGTCGGCCTGGTCTTGCTGGTCCGATAAAGTCCTCGTCGCGGTTGACCAATAGCTTCGTGGATTTCTTGGTCGGATGTAACCCTTCGCTCCGTGGCCGCTATGACAGCGGGGTATGAGCCGGAGGGGCGATTGAATTGGAATGAAGTGACAGGACGTAGCACTGGATGTTCACAACGGGGTCGAGTCCGGCTGAGTGCAGAATAGGGCGCTAAGGGTTTTTAGCCCGGATTGCCAGCATAATGACCCTTCGCCGCGCCGTACACGAAGTGGTAAGACCGGACTCTGCTGCAGCTCGCAGCAGGCTGCCGAAGATCCGCTTTTCCCGGGTGACTGTGACTTACTGGAATCGTTTCCGTAGCATGTTGCTGAGTGCGTCAACGATTGTCACGGTGGCCAAGATGACGATCAGAACGGCCGACACCTGGGGATAGTCCAGCAGGCGCAGCGATCCGACGAGTTCGGTTCCGATCCCGCCTGCACCAACCATTCCCATGACGGTCGAGGCGCGGAAATTGTATTCCCACCGATACATTGTGACGTCAGCGAATTGCGGGAAGACCTGGGGCATTACACCATGGGAGATAACTTGAAGAGACGTGGCGCCAGAGGCTTCGGCGGCTTCGATGGGCGCGGGATGCGCGTGTTCGATGGCTTCGGCGAAGAACTTGCCGACCATGCCAATCGAATGCAGGCCCAGGGCCAGCACGCCCGGCAGCATTCCAAAGCCAACGGCGGCAACGAAGATGATGCCCATGATGAGTTCGGGGATGGAGCGTAGCGTGTTCAGCACGAGGCGCGCAGCCTGATAGGCCCATTTGTTCGGTGTCGTGTTCCGTGCCGCAAGAAAGCCGAGCGGGACCGACAGGACGACGGCCAGTGCGGTGCCGGCCACCGACATGGCGAGCGTTTCGATCATTGGCTCGACCCATTGACGCCAGCGGGTGAAATCGGGCGGCACCATTTCGGCGAAGAGCGTGCCGATAGCGGGCAGACCGTCGGCCAGCCGCCCGCCATCGAGCATTCCGGTCAGCCAGAGACAGAGGACAATGATCGCCACGATGCCTCCGATCTGGAGAAGGAGACGCCGCCGCCCTTTGCGATCCGCCGCAAGAATGGTGTCGGCGGTTTGGGGCGTATTGGTCTGGGCAAGGGTCATCGCGGCGTCTCCTCTTTTGGGATCAGTCGGTTTGCAGATTGCTGCGGATATCGCGGATGATGTCGTAATCGGCATCCGTGATCGCGGCGAAACCGTCCGCCTTGAATGGGCCAAGAACCGCATCGCCGACCTCGGTGCCGGGTTCAAGATCAAGAAAGGCGTTGCGGATGCTGTCCTGCAGCTCCTGCGTCATGTCGGTGCGCATGACCCATGGGTACTGCGGAATATCGGCGGAATATCCCAGGATCACCAGATTGTCGGGGTTCACCGTGCCGCGCTCGACGAGGCGTTCAAAGATTGGACGGCTCAGGCCACCGACCTGGGCGTTGCCAAGTTCGACGTTGCGGGCCACGGCGTCATGGGCGCCGGTGAAGTTTTCGTTATAATCCTCGCCAGTCGCGACGTCTTCAAGCAGCATCGTGTATTTCGGGGCGAAGTGGCTTGATGTCGATGCCTGATCGCCAAAGGCGACGTCCACGCCGGACCCTTCGATATCTGCGATGGAACTGATGCCCGCCTCCGCGTTAGCGATGAGGACTGCCTGATAGGTCGTGCTGCCACCGCTGATACGGGCCGCGAAGGGCTCGATATCTAGGTCGCTGCCGTCCATGCGATCCTTTGCGATCGTATAGGAAGCGGGGCCGAAATAGGCGACGTCGATGCGGCCAAACCGCATGGCTTCAATCATCGATGAATAGTCGGTTGTGACGATCAGATCGATGTCTCTGCCGAGCGTCTCTTCGAGATGCGCGGCAAGAGGTTCGTTGTCCTGGATCACGGTCGCCGCGTTTTCGTCGGGCAGAAGTGCCACGCGCAACGTATCAGGATCATGGTCACCGGCGGCGAAGGCGGCGCCAGCCAGCAGAGTCGCGGCGATGGCGTAGGTGGTCGATTTCATCTTTGGGTCTCCTATGATGATGAACTCAAGTCGCATCCTGCCCGGTCGATCCATAGATCTGGGTCAGGACAGTTTCGGAAAGCTGTGTGGGCGGGCCGTCGAAGACGATCTGCCCACCGGCGAGGCCGATGATCCGGTCCGCAAAAGCCTTGGCGTAATCGAGCTGGTGCAGACTGACGATCACCGGAATGCGGTCTTCCTTGCAGATCGAGCGCAGGACGTTCAGCACGCGCTCGGATGAGGCCGGATCGAGCGACGCTACAGGCTCGTCGGCGAGGATCATCTTCGGCTCTTGAGCCAGCGCACGCGCGATGCCGACGCGCTGCTGCTGGCCACCCGAGAGGCTGTCGCAGCGCGTCAGCGCTTTTTCGAAAAGGCCCACGCGTGTCAGGCACTCAAGGGCCAGCCGTCGTTCCTCTTCCGAGAAACCAACAAGGGTGCGCCAGAAGGAATGCCGCCCAAGCCGGGACAAGAGGACATTGTGCATTGCCCCCATCCGGCCGATAAGCTGGTGTTGCTGGAAGATCATCGCCGTATCGCGGCGATGCGCCCGGATGGATTGAGTCGCATCCAGCGTTCCGATCTCCCGTGACAGGACCGCCCCGGATGTGGGCCGCACGAGCAGATTCAAGGTGCGCAGCAAAGTGGATTTGCCCGCGCCTGAAGGACCCAGCAACACCGTCAATTCGCCGTCTTCGAAATCAACGGTCGTCGGCTGCAATGCGACCGTGCCGTTCGGATAGATCACTTCGACCTGGTCCAGGCACAGGATTGGTGCCGCATCCGTCTTCGTATCGCTCCGATCAAAAGCCATCTGCTGCTGTCCCATATCGACCGATTCCCCTTCGTCACCCATTCTGCTACGCGATCAAAGCAACAGAATTATTACATATTGCGATTACCCTCTTGCCTTGATAGCAATGCGAAAAAAGGAAGGGATGACCTCAATGCGCGAAAAAATCATTGTGCCGAACTGGATCGAGGACGAGACACTGGCCACCCTACGGATGGTCGGCGAGGTCATTTCGAATGACAGCACAGAGCCGTTATCGTTCGAACGGCTGAAAGAGGTTTGTGCGGACGCAACTGCACTGATGGCCTTCATGACGGAAGCGGTGGACCGCGCATTTCTCGAAGCCTGCCCGCATCTGAAGATCGTGGCGGGGGCACTGAAAGGCTTTGACAACATTGATGTCACTGCCTGCACGGATCATGGCGTGTTGGTCACGATCGTGCCCGATCTGCTGACCGAACCGACGGCGGAACTCACGCTTGGGCTGATGATCGCTCTGACCCGGAACATGCGGGACGGCGATACGCACATGCGGACGGGCACCTACGCTGGATGGCGCGCGCGCTTTTACGGGGGCACGTTGCAGGGCGCTGTGGTCGGCGTCATCGGCGCGGGGGCTGTCGGGCGCGAAACACTGCGACTGCTATCCGGCTTTCGGGGAACGCGGCTTTATCACGATGTGACGCCACTGGATCCGACAACCGAGAAAGCGCTGAGCGCGCGCAAGGCTGCGCTGGACGAAATCGTGGCCACATCGGATTTCGTTGTTCTGGCGGTTCCTTTGACCGAGGCGACGCTTGGGATGGTCGATGCCGCATTTATCTCCCGCATGAAACCAGGGGCCTGCCTGATAAATCCTGCGCGCGGCAGCCTGGTCAATGAAGCCGACGTCGCATCCGCGCTCGAAACCGGCCATCTGGGTGGATACGCTGCCGACACCTATGAGATGGAAGACTGGGCCAGGCCCGACCGTCCACAGCACGTCCACCCCGCCCTGTTGGCTTCGGAGAAAACCGTTCTGACACCGCATATCGGATCGGCTGTGGTTGAGGTGCGGCGCGCCATCGCAGCCTCGGCGGCGGACAGCATTATCACAACGCTCAAAGGCGACCTACCCGAGACAGCGCTGAACCCCCAAGTCCTGAAAGGATAAGTGTGATGCTGAACCTGAGCCTTGTGCGGAGCTTTGTCGGTCTTGTCGAAGCGGGTAGTTTCCATGGCGCTGCGACCCGCTTGAAGATCGCACAACCGACAATTTCCCAGCATTTGCAAAAGCTTGAAGAGGATTTAGGCGTTCCACTGATCGAGCGTAGTCATGCTGGCAGCCGTCCGACACGGCATGGCGAACGCTTCCTGCCTCATGCGCGCCATCTGTTGAAATCTGCTGCACGCGCCGAGACCATCGCGCGCGACGACAGTCTGATCGTTGGGTGCAGTGGCAATATCGCCAGCTACTATATGGCCAAGGCGTTCAAAGGGTTTCTGGACGCGGAGGACTGGCGAGGCCGGTGGGAAATCACCTCGGCACCCAATCCCCGCATCGCCGAGATGCTACTGAGCCGGGAGATCGACATTGCGGCAATGGAATGGCCCCTTTCACACCCGGATGTCGCGGCAGAGCGGTGGCGCAGCGCGGAGATGATCGTGATCCTGCCCACCGACCATCCTTGGGCGGGCCGCCGCGAGATCACCGTCGAGGAGTTCCTCACACTTGAAATGATCGGCGGGGAAAGTGGATCCGGCACCGGCACGCTCCTGCGCGATGTGTTGGGCGACAGGGCCGGCGAACTGCGCACGCGCGCGAATGTCGGATCGACCGAAGCCGTCAAACAGGCTGTCATGTCCGGCTTGGGTGCTTCTATCATTCTCGCCGAAGCTGTAACCCATGAAATTGATACCGGCGCACTGATCGGTATTTCCATCAAAGGAATGGCGATGAAGAAGACATTCTTCACAGCCCGCCTGAAGACGATCAGAGACGACGAAATCGCAACAAAGCTGTCCCGCTTTCTAACTGGCTAGGACCGATCCGCAAACTGGCGCACGACTACATTTGATCTATGTAATGCAAAGCAATCACTCGGTGGCGGTTGGTCAGCACGGATCTTGATCCTGCCCGTTTCACTGAAGCCACCATCCATGCAGATCGCAGCATTGGTCAAAGTGGGCTTGGAGTCAGATTTCGCTGGCTGCTGATGAATGACCGGTGTTGTCGCTGCACGAGGTTTCATGGGTTTTCCATCATCCGCCTCCACCGATATTCACCTGTGAGGATAATATGTGCCCATCCGAGGGGCGAGATATGTGAGAGAAGATATGCGGGTGTATCGAGCCCAGCATTTTGTCGCGCGGCGACCGCAAAACCGAGTTGCTTGGTGTTCCAATAGATGATGATGGCGGTGAGCAGGTTCAGCCCTGCGATGCGGAAATGCTGGCCCTCAGTTGTACGGTCGCGGATTTCGCCTTGGCGACCGATCCGCAGTGCGTTCTTCAGGGCATGATGTGCTTCTCCTTTGTTGAGGCCAATCTGTGCGCGGCGCTGCATATCGGTATCAAGTAGCCAATCAATGATAAACAGCGTCCGCTCGATACGTCCGATTTCACGAAGGGCAATGGCCAGATCATGTTGCCGTGGCCGTGCTGCCAGTTTCTTCAGAAGCTGGCTCGGTTGCATTCTCCCGGAGAGCATCGTCGCGATGCAGCGCAACACGTCCGGCCAGTTGGCGATAATCGTGTTTTCGCGGATGCGGTCACCGGCCAGGCCTTTTAGTTCGTTCGGGACCCCATGACGATCAAAGACATGCAGCCGCTTTGAAGGTAAGTCCTTGATGCGCGGGATGAACCGGTAGCCGAGCAACGAGGTGGCCGCAAAGACGAGGTCTGTGAAGCCGCCCGTATCTGCGTATTGTTCTTTGATCCGTTTGCCGCTCGGGTTCATTAGCAGACCGTCCAGAATGTACGGTGCCTCGTTCACTGTAGCTGGGATCACCTGTGTGGCGAAGGGGCCATATTGATCTGATACATGGGTATAGGCTTTCAGGCCGGGCTCATGGCCGTACTTCGCATTGATCAGATTCATCGCCTCGCCCTGGCGTGTGGTGGGAAAGAACTGACCGTCACTGGAAGCGGTTTCACCAGCACCCCAGTATTTTGCCATTGGCAACCACGCCTGCGCCTCGATCACCATAGCCAGTGCCCGATTGATGGCCTCACTTTCCACGTGCCAGTTTGAGAGCCGGGCCAATTGCTTAAAGTTATGGGTACTGCTCGCCCCGGCCATTTTGCTGAGTCCAAGATTCAGACCCTCTGCGAGAACAACATTCAGCATGCCAAGCCTGTCTTTGCACGGTGCCCCGGTACGCAGATGGGTGAAGGCGTCAATGAACCCTGTGTCATTGGCCACCTCCGTGAGCATATCTGTGATCCGCACTTCTGGCAGGCGACGATAGAGGTCCAGGATCAGGCTATCGGCTTCAGCGGGAACGTCAGCTTCAAGGCGTTCGACGCGCAATCGCCCATCCTCGATGATCCCGCCTGGGAGGGCGCCGTTCCTGACTGCCTTGGCAAGCCTGTGCAGCCCGTCGTCCAGCCGTTGTTTTCGATCTGCAAGCCAGACTTCCGGCTTCAATGGCATCGACAATCCCATAGTCTGCGCGGCCTCGACCGGAACCAGAGCCTGTTTCAGGTCGCTGTAGCGGCGAGAATGAGCAAGCCAGACATCACCGGATCTGAAGGCCTCACGCAGATGGAACAGCACCGCGACAACCCAGAGACGGTCCCGGTTCGTTTCGGGGTCGCTGAGATGCCCTCGCCATTTTGATCGGGGCTGAAGAAATGGCGCAGAGCGGCTTGGAATATCTTGCCTGTCGCGGATCACATCGGCCGCCGCAAGCAAAGGCTGAGCCACACTGGCCCCTGTGATGTCCAATGTTGCCAGCATTCGGGGGCATAGAGCTTGAACCGATGATACCCCTGCTCGACATAAGCCAGTGCACCCGCCTTGACGGTCTTACTGAGTGACCTTGCTGTTGCAACGAGGTTTTCCAGAGCATCCCAGCCACAAGATGCATCCACGGCACCGGCGATAGCCACCTCATCTCCCTTGGCGATCAACAATGTCGTGCCCAGAGTCTCAAACCCGGCCAGGGTCGCCGCGATCTCCGATTGCGCCGCGGTAACACGGGCATCGCAAATCCTCTTTGCCTCCCGCCAGATTGAGCCAACGATCCGGTCATGTGTTTCGACAACGGTATCTGCGATGGCAGCCGACCACTCAACGACGCAGGTGGCAAGGATGGCCAGTCGTCGATCACTGGTGATGTCCCGCAATCCATCCGTAAAGTAACGTTCCCCCTGGCGGCGAAGGCGTGTGACCCGATGTGCGGGAATGTCGTCCAGGATTGTTGGCGACAACGCGATCCCCTGCAGGAATTCCAGCCGGTCGAGCTGGCGGTTGATATCGGCAGAGTTCTTGCCCACCTCGAATTGTCGCAACCAGATGAAGCGGCTGATCCGGCTATCAGCGTCTTCATTGAGCAAACCGTTAAGTTTGGCTTTCATTTCGAGGTCGAGACGTGCCGCAATGCGAGCCTCGATCCGTTGTTCGGCCGCAACCAATGCGTCAGCACAGTGTCGTTCTATGACCGACAGGCCGGGCAGGACAACCTGTCGCCTGCGGCATTCCTCCACAAACCCGCGAACCAAACCCTCACTCGATTGAGCCGCCTCGGCGTGCTGGTCCAACCACCTCTGCATTTTCTTGGCATGTTTGCCAGCAAACATCTTGTAACCGTACATCTTACGCAGTGAGCCGAGATGTTCTCGTCGTGTCTTCTCACGGGCGGCATATTGCAACAGGTCATCTGGTTTCAGTCCAATTTGAGCGGCTATGAACCGGGACACAGGTTCCGGTATAACTTCGCCAGCCTTCAGCAAACGGCCCGGAAACCGAAAGGCACAAAGCTGAAGCGCAAAGCCGATTTGGTTTTCTGGTCGCCGCCGTGTGCGGATATGTTCAATGTCCTCATCATCCAGGGTGTAATGCCGCAGCAACGCCATCTCCTCTGTAGGGAGATCAAAAAGTGCCGCGCGTTGTCGCGCGGTCAGAACCGCTCGATGTGCCATCGGATTGTTCTTTCGTTAGGAGATGTGGTCTTTGAAAGTAGACATATTGAGACATCACGCTTGCCATGTCTTTTTCAATGTCTCAATATGGTTGTCGCATGAACCCTTAATATATTCGAGACCCCATGGCCAAAGTCGGATATGCCCGCGTCAGTTCAGTCGGACAATCTCTAAACGTGCAGCGTGAAAAACTGAGCGACTGTGACAAACTGTTCGAAGAAAAGCGCAGCGGCACCACCGATGCCCGCCCTCAGCTCAAGCAATGTCTGAATTATGTCCGTGAAGGCGACCAGCTGATTGTAACGCGCATCGACCGACTGGCCCGATCCACTTTGCACCTATGTCAGGTCGCGGAGACGCTGCGCGAAAAGGGCGTCGATCTTGTCGTCCTCGACCAGAACATCGACACATCCGATGCAACTGGTCGTCTGTTGTTCAACATGCTGGGTGCTATCGGCCAATTCGAGACTGAGATCCGGGCCGAACGGCAAATGGACGGAATCAAGAAGGCGAAAGATCGCGGCGTTCAGTTCGGCAAACGGCCTGCGCTCACCAATGATCAGATCGCAGAGCTCCGCGAAAAACGCGCTCAAGGTAAGCTGATCAAAGACCTCATGGCTGAATACAGCCTCTCTAAGGCCACCATCTATCGCTATCTCACCGAAAACGCGGCCTGAGCTCGACTACAGAAGCCCAATCCAGGCTTAACGCCCTATTCTGCACTCAGCCGGACTCGACCCCACAACAGGCGAAGTGGCGCTGGATTTGCACTCTGAAGCTAGATTGCAAGCAGAACTTGCATAAATAGTTCTCTTTATGCAAAGAATGTTTGCTGATACTGATCCGGCAATCATCAGTGGCAACGGAGGTCCAAGCACCTTGTCGAATATATCTACGGTTCTTATCAAGTCCAAGGACAAGGCTTTGACCCTGTCCGCTTCCAGCGCTCTGAGCGAATTGGATGGGTATCGGCTGATCTTTTGCGAGGATGATAACTCCGCAAAGAGCCGCCTTGACGAAGTGAACGTGGACCTCATTCTCTATGACGTCGATGAGGATGATTTTGGACCGGACAACGCGTTGGCGCGGTCTCGCTTGTCTCATACCGCGTGTTGGCGCATTGTTATTTGCGAAAAAAATGAAATGAGCTGCGGCGCGCAACTCTGCGAAGATACGGCGTCCTATTTGTATCTTGCCAAACCGGTGCAAGAGCAGCAGATCCGCATCGTCGTCAAGCGCGCCCTGGAACACGCCGAGCTGTCGCGCCGGCACCGGATACTGAGCAGAGAGCTCAAGCTGTCGCTGGATGACGAGATTTTCAACGACGAGGAAGGCGGATCGGTTCAGGGTGGCGTTTCACGCTTTGAAAGACTGGTCTATGCAAGCCCCAAGATGGCCGAAGTTGTCGCCGAGGCGAAAGTCGCGGCCTCCACGGGCATGCCGGTCCTGATCCGAGGCGAGACGGGCACCGGCAAGGAGCTTTTGGCGCGCGCCATTCACTTTAACTCGGATCGCGTGAATTCACCCATGCACAGCCAGAATTGCGGCGGTGTGTCTGACGATGCCTTGTATTCCGAGCTGTTTGGCCACATGCGTGGCGCCTTTCCGGGGGCGATTGCGGATCGGCTGGGCCTTTTTCGGGCGGCTGATGGGGGCACGGTGTTTCTGGACGAGGTGTCAGAAGTATCACCGCATTTTCAGGTGGCCCTTTTACGCTTCCTGCAAGAGGGCGAAGTCAAACCACTTGGTTCAGACAAGACACTGTACAGCAACGTGCGGATCATCGCGGCATCCAACCGTTCAATTGAGGAGATGGTGGAAAAAGGCAGTTTCCGCCGCGATCTGTATTATCGTTTACGCGGGTTTCAACTGGAATTGCCACCGCTTCGCGACCGGACCGACGACATCCCGGTGCTGACACAGTTCTTTGTTGAGAAATATGCCGGTGTGGTTGGTCGCCGGGTATTGGGTGTCACATCTGACGTTCTGAAGCGGTTGGAGTATTACCCATTTCCGGGCAATGTCCGCGAGCTGGAAAGCGAAGTTCAGCGCATGGTCGCGGTTGCGGAACAAGGTGGATATGTTGCTCTACGACATTTATCGGAAAAGATCGCGCGCACGCCAATCGAAAACGGCGAGGACGCAGCTTTCGTGCCATCCGGTGTAACGCTTAAAGACAAGGTCGAACATTTGGAGCAGGTCGTTTTGACCAAGGCGCTGGAGGCGTTTCATTGGAATCAAAGTAAGGTCGCGGAAGAATTGGGCTTGTCACGAGTCGGGCTGGCAAACAAGATCAAGAGATACGGTCTGCGCAAAGGGTAAGACATGGACGATGACGCGCCTGCCACGAAAGTCATTGGTTTCCCCTATGCCCGATCCGGACTGGCCAAGACCCGGTCCAAGCCGCGCAATCTGGGCCTGACCGCCATGTCAAAGGCCGTTGCTCCTTCGGGCACGGGCGCCAGGGGCCATTGGTGCAAGAGCTGCAAGGGGATCTGGTACAGCTACTTCGGAGAGGCCGAATGCCCGGCTTGCGGGCGACGGGGCTAAGCCCTGTCAGCTGTCAGCCAAGTTTACATTCCCCCATGGCAACTTAGTTTTCAGTTTACACTTTGTTACCAGAAATCGCCGCGCTGACCGCTAGTGTTGATTTGCTCGACTGTGCGCAACGGTACACACTTCCACCATAAATGCCGCGACTTTCGCAGGGTCGACAAGCAACAAGCCTGGCTCTGAGGCGAGGATGTCGCGGCAGGAATGATAGTCTTTGGGAGGAAGAAAAATGGCAAACCTGTTGTGGCTTCAGGGGGGCGCGTGTTCCGGCAACACGATGTCTTTCCTGAATGCAGAGGAACCAAGCGCATGTGATCTGGTCACTGACTTTGGGATCAACGTCCTTTGGCAACCCTCCCTCGGGCTTGAACTGGGCGATCAGGTCAAAGCGATCGTCGAGAAGTGTATTTCTGGCGAGATCAAGCTGGACATCTTTGTCTTCGAAGGCACCGTCATCAATGCGCCGGACGGCACCGGCGAATGGAACCGGTTCTGCGGGCGCCCGATGAAGGAGTGGGTGAAAGAGCTGTCAGCGGTTGCTGATTTTGTCGTGGCGATCGGCGATTGCGCGACCTATGGCGGCATTCCGGCGACGGCGCCGAACCCGTCCGACAGCGTCGGCCTGCAGTTTCTCAAGCGCGACAAGGGCGGCGCACTGGGTGAAGGTTTTGCCGCTAAATCCGGATTGCCTGTCATCAATATTCCGGGTTGTCCGGCACACCCTGACTGGGTAACGCAGATTCTGGTGGCGGTTGCCACGGGTCGGGCCGGTGATCTGACGCTGGATGAATTCCATCGCCCCAAAACGTTCTTTTCCTCTTTCACGCAGACCGGGTGCACGCGCAACATGCATTTTGCCTACAAGGTGTCGACCACGGCGTTCGGCCAGCGCAAGGGGTGCCTGTTCTACGATCTGGGGTGTCGTGGTCCTATGACTCACAGCCCCTGCAATCGCATCCTGTGGAACCGCCATTCGTCAAAAACCCGTGCGGGTATGCCCTGCCTGGGCTGTACCGAACCGGAGTTCCCGTTCTTTGATCTGGCGCCGGGAACGGTCTTCAAGACACAAACCGTCATGGGTGTACCCAAGGACATGCCCGAGGGCGTGGACAAGAAGGGTTACATCAAGCTCACCTCCGCCGCCAAAGGCGCGGCACCTGCGTGGGCAGAGGAAGATATCTTCGTAGTCTAACTGCGAATTGGGAGAGAGAATTATGTCTGCAGCAGTAGAAACACTCGACATTTCGCCGGTTGGCCGCGTCGAAGGCGATCTGGATGTCCGGGTCGATATTGAAAACGGCGTTGTCACCAACGCCTGGACCCACGCGGAGATGTTTCGCGGGTTCGAAGTCATCCTGAAAGACAAGGACCCCCAAGCCGGTCTGGTCGTCACGCCGCGCGCCTGCGGGATCTGCGGTGCGTCACACCTGACCTGCGCAGCCTGGGCACTCGATACTGCCTGGGGCACCACCGTGCCGCGCAACGCCATTCTGGCGCGCAACCTCGGCCAGATCGTGGAATCTCTGCAGTCCCTGCCGCGCCACCATTATGGGTTGTGGATGATCGACTATACCAACGAAAACTACGCGATGAGCCCGTTTTACGAGGAAGCCGTCAAACGCTATTCCCCGTTTACCGGCACATCCTATGAAGCAGGCGTGACAATCTCCGGCCGTCCGGTCGAGATTTACGCGCTGTTGGGCGGTCAGTGGCCGCATTCGTCCTTCATGGTGCCTGGCGGCGTCATGTGTTCTCCGACACTTACGGATATCACCCGCGCCTGGTCTATTCTGGAGCATTTCCGTCAGAACTGGATCGAGCCACTGTGGCTCGGCTGCTCAATGGAGCGTTACGAAGAAATCCAGACCTTGGAGCAATTCGAGGCATGGCTGGACGAAAAGCCCGAGCACGCCAATTCTGATCTGGGCCTGTTCTGGCGCATGTCCAAGGACATTGGCCTTGACCAGTACGGTAAAGGCCACGGCCGGTTCACCACATGGGGGTATCTGCCCCACGAGGACAAGTATCAGAACCCCACGATTGATGGTCGCTCAGATGCGGTGATCATGAAATCGGGCATCTACGACGGTGCATCCGACACATTCAGCCCGATGGACCAGTCCTTTGTCCGCGAAGACACGCAGCACGCCTGGTACGACGAGGCGGCGGGTGCGGTCCACCCGTTCGACCGCACCACGAACCCAGTGAGCAAGAACCCCATCGACCCGGAGGGCAAGTATTCCTGGTCGACGGCCGTGTCGCATGCCGAAAGCGGTCGCCTCGAGGCCGGCCCGCTGGCGCGGCGTCTGGTGGCGGGCAATGACACGGGCCATGACTTCCAGCACAGCGACGGGTTGGTGCTGGATATGTACCGCAAGATGGGCGGTGCTTCGACGATGCTGCGCCACTTTGCGCGGATGCACGAGCTTTGCATTCTCTATCGCGAAGCCGAACGCAATTTGCGCGAGTTCCAGTTGAACGACGAATGGTATATAAAGCCAACTGAAAAAGACGGACAGGGCTGGGGTGCGACCGAGGCGATTCGCGGTGCGCTGTGCCATTGGATCGATGTACGCGACGGCAAGATCGCCAATTACCAGATCATCGCGCCGACGACATGGAATGTTGGGCCGCGTACATCTGACGGCGCCCGGGGGCCAATCGAAGAAGCGTTGATCGGCACGCCGATCAAGAACAGCGCGGATCCGGTCGAGGTCGGTCACGTTTGTCGATCCTATGACAGTTGCCTTGTGTGTACTGTTCATGCGCATGATGCCAAATCCGGTGATGAACTGGCACGCTTCCGAACAGCCTGATGTTTATGTTTGGCCGGCGGATCAAATCTGCCGGCCAAACGACATCCGGCAATTAGGGAGGAAGCTGAATGTCAGAAAATCCGGAAGCATCAATAACCCAAGCGCAGCGCCAGGCCTACTTGGACAGATATGGCCTGACACCCGCCGAAGCGGGGCATGAAATGCTCCTCCAGATGATAGAGGACCATTTCGCGGAAGGACTGGAAACCAAGGTCGAGCCTTTTCCGGAAACGGATCGTGAATTCGGTGCGCTGCTTGACGAATTGCGGCCTCTGAGCGCGGATCAGCTGCGCGAAAAACTGGTGATCTCAGGCTGGCTTTTGCAGCCCTACGGCGAAGACGAGATGCGGTGCCAGGAATGTATGTACTACCTGGTGCACAAGCGCTGGTGCGACCTGCCAGAACTTGATCTCCCGGCAAAGCCGGAATGGTGGTGCCGTCTGTGGCGGATCTGAAAGGAGCGCTGACATGGATGATGACGAGACTCGCGCAACAATCGCCGAGATGCTGGCTTCGGGTCTGGAAACCGAGGTCTGGCCACGGGCCGGAACCAGCGAAGAGGTCAATGAAATCGTGGCGCGCCTGCAGGTCGAGGCAGGTCAGGATCTGGAAAAGAAACTCGTCATCGCCGGTTTCACCGATCACACGATCGAGGCTGACGAGATTGAGCAACCCTGCGAGACCTGCATGTACTACAAGGTCCATGCGAAATTCTGCGAATTGCCGGAACTGATGGTGCCGGTCGAACCGGAATGGTCCTGCCGCCTGTGGCGGATCTGATGCCGCTTGATGTTGTCGTCATCGGATGCGGCAACCCAAACCGAAGCGACGACGGCGTCGGTCCGCATCTCATCGCTCAAATGCGCGAAAACGGCGTGCCGGAGCACACTCGCATATTCGACGGCGGAACCGACGGGATGTCGGTCATGTACAGCGCACGCGGCGCCACGCATCTGATCATTGTCGATGCCCGGGTCCCCGAAGGGTCGCCGGGCACCATTTATGAGGTTCCTGGAGAGGTTCTGGAAGCACCGCCCAACAACAGCCTGAACCTGCATGATTTCAGGTGGGATCATGCGCTTTACGCAGGACGCCGTATCTATGGTGATGCGTTTCCCAAGACGACATCGGTGCTGTTGATCGAGGCCGCGACGCTGGAGCTTGGGTTAGGCCTGAGCGACGAGGTTTCTCGCGCGGCGCGGACGGTTGAGTGCCGCATTCGGGACCTGATCGATACGTGGTCGGAGGCATGAGCACGATCGCGATCAGGGATGGTGCGATCTATCTGCCTTGCGCCGTGGTGGACACCTATTTCCGCGGCATTGATGCGGTCATCGTACTGATCCAACAGGATGAATTATTGGTGATGCCCGTGCATCAGGCAACCGCCGGAGGGTGCCTTTTGAAGGTCCGGAATGCTGCAGGTGATCGGGTGGTTCAGGCCCGTGATGTTTTCCAGGATCAAGACCTTCTGGACTTTGCAACCGACAGCCTGACCGTCGCGTGGCAGGCCAGCAAAGGGGCGCTTTGTGCAGAATTGAAGCCGGATCAGCGCGGCGAGGATGTGTAAACTAAGTTTTCTATAAACCAAGTAAGTTGACAGCGCCCGCTTTGAGTGCTTTTCTCGGTCGAACACAGAAATCGAACCAGATTCGATTCGAGGGAGAAACCGGTTTGACGAATATCAGTCGTGCTCAGCAGCAGGTGCAGGCGGCCATGACCGCGGTCGAAACGGCTGCGGCGACGCAGGCCGAAAAGGCCGAGATGCTGATGGAAATCGCGATGGGGCTTCAGCAGAAACCCGAACGTGCCGAAGACATCTTTGCTGCCGTGGATCTCTACAAACTTGCCATGGATCTTGCGCCGGAAGGCGAAGTTCTGGGGGTCGCCCGCATTCGTGCGCGTATGGCCACAGCGCTGATGGCCGTGCCCGCCGAAGATGCGACGCAGCTAAAGGAAGCGAAATCCGAAATAGAGATCGCGCTTGCAACCCTGACTGCGGAAGGGTCGGACGCCGAAGTGGCCGAAGCCGAAATGAACCTTGGTCTGATCTGCCAGACACTTGCGGGCATGCATCTCTTGCCGATCCAACCTGCCATCAGCGCCTATCAGCGGTCGCTCAGGACCTTCGACAAGACCAACTACCCCAAGGAATTCGCGGTCCTGCAAAGCAACCTGGCCACGGCGTTCCTGTCCATGCCGTTCACCGACCAGTCCGGGAAGATGCGCGAGGCGCTGGCAGTGCAGGCCTTTGAAGAGGCGTTGACGGTCGTCAACCTGATAGACCATCCCAACGAATACGCGATGCTGCAAAACAACCTTGGCAACGCGCTGCAGTACGTGTCCTCGTCTCACCGGGTGGAAAACGGATATCGCGCTCTAGAGGCTTATGATGAGGCGCTCAAGGTGCGCACCATCCGCGACATGCCCGAAGAATATGCCAACACCATCGCGAACAAAGCCAATTGCCTGTCGAACCTGCCGGACGATCCGCAAAATCCCGACGGCGGCAACTTTGGCAACCTGACCGAAGCGGTGCGTCTGCTGGAAGAAGCGCGCGGCGTATTCGCCAAGCGCGGGGCCGGCGAAAAGGCACAAGCAGTAAGCGAAGCCATTGCCGAACTGAACGCGGCCCTTGGCCCATCAACAATTCTGGAACGGAGCGGATTACAATGATGAATGGAGAATACAGTTGAGCGCTATAGTCGTAATTTTGGCCCTGGTCGCCGGCCTGGCCGCCGCCTTGGGTGCAGGGGCCTTGTCGGGTCTGCGCATCGGTAAAGATGCACTGGGCGCAGAGCTGGCCGCCTATATGGGCGCGCTTTACGGCGGGCTTGCAGGTGGCGGCGCAGTTGTCGTGACCACGCTTGTTCTTTTGCTGATCTAGGAGGTCGCCATGCTGGGAATGGCCATGAATTCTGCAAAACTGTTTTTTGCAGGCAAGCTTTTCAAAGACAACAAAACCGTGGTCCGACAGTTGATGATGGGGGCTGGCGCCGGCGTGATCGCCGGTATCGTCATCGGGTTGTTTGCACCGATCTGGGTGGCAGCCATCGCCGCAGGCGCTGTAAGCGGCGCTGTGCAGCCTGTGTTGTTCAAAGATCTGAAATACGCATAAGCAATGCCGGATGCCGCATCTCTTGAAGGCGAAGAGCCGACTCTGGATCGCCTGATCGGCGATCTGAAGGCGCTTGAAATGCTGGCAGACGGCTGGGATGAGGCGGCCCGCAACGGAGCCCATGCAAGGGCTGAAGCCGTAGATGCATTGAACAAGGAGGCGTTCCGACGGTTGATCGGAGCGCTTAAGGACAACCCAGAGTTTGGCAACGCCCTGAAAGAGGCGGCCCGGGATGAAGTGGTCTACGCCGTGTTGCGCCGCCACGGGATATTGCGGCCATCGCTCTACGAACGGGTCGAGGCGGCGCTGGAAACGGTGCGCCCGAGCCTGGTCAGCCATGGCGGCGATGCCGAGGTCGCTGCGGTCGAAGGCAAGCGCGCAGAAATTCGGTTTCTGGGTGCCTGTGATGGGTGCCCGGCGTCACAACTGACGTTCTATGCGGGTGTCAAAAAGGCCATTCAGGATCAGGTTCCCGAGATCACCGAAGTGAAACAGGCCAAGGGTCTGGGCGGTGGCGGGTCGGACGGCGTTCAGTTCACGTCGCCCTTTGCAAATTACGGCGACAACGAGTGGACAACGGCGCTGCCGCTGGATGATCTGGCCGATGGCGAAACGCGCTTTATCGACATCGACACTCATTCAGTGATCATCACCCGCTTTGCCGACAAGGTAAGCTGCTTCAAGAATGCATGCGCCCATATGGGCCTTGAGATGACCCAAGGCGATATCATCGAGACGATCCTGTCCTGCCCGCATCACGGGTTTCGATATGCGCTTGAGAGTGGCGAGTGTTTGACTGCTCCCGAGGTGCAATTGCAGCCGCACGCGGTGCGGGTCAAAGGCCCCAATATCGAAGTGAGGATTATCGCGTGAAAGTCTCGCTGTCCCGCTCGTTCAGCCCGCAAAAGGCGCCCGGCACCATAACCCCCGGTGCGCCGTTGTTGGGTGGGCAGGGCGCCCGCGTCATTTTGGGCAGCGACGGCGGTTCACTTGTACAGGCGATCACGCCCGCGCCGCACCTGATGTTCGGGCCGCGCGGCGTGTGCCTGCATCCGGACGGCTCGCTTTGGGTGTCAGACACGGGGCATCACCGGGTGCTGGGATGGAAAACCGTCCCGACAAATGACGACACACCTGCCGATATTCTTTTGGGTCAGCCCGACTTTGGCCGCGAGGGCCGAAACGCCAAGGGCCCGGTGGCTGCGAACACCGTGAATGTGCCGACCGGGATCGTTGCATTTCGGGGTGGGCTGGCCGTGGCCGACCCGTGGAACCACCGCGTGCTGATCTGGCGCGAAACGCCCACCGGTCCCGACCACGAGGCTGATATCATTCTTGGTCAGCCTGACGCCCACAGCGCACTGGCAAATTTGGGTCTGTCGCATGCGCGCGCTGATACGATGCACTGGCCTTACGGGGTCTCGGCGGATGGCAATCGGTTGATCGTATGCGACACCGGAAACCGCCGTGTGCTGATCTGGGACGATCCGCAAACCACGGGTCAACCGGCGGATCTGGTTCTGGGACAGCACGATTTCACCTGCCGGGATGAAAATGCGGGCGGGGCGGTTTCGGACGTATCGATGCGCTGGCCGCACATGGCCATCGTCTGGCAAGGCGGTCTGGCGGTGGCAGATGCCGGCAACAACCGGGTGATGATATGGGATGCGTTTCCCGGCCAGAACGGCACCCAATGCGACACGGTGCTGGGACAGGCGGATATGACCGCCTGCGACCACAATATGGCGTCGTATTATCCCACGTCACAAGCGATGAATATGCCCTATGCGCTGGCAACACTTGGGTCGACGCTGGTGGTGGCTGACACGGCCAATTCACGACTTCTGGGATTTGAGGATACCGGTATGGCGGCCCACGCCGACCGGCTGACGGCGCAGCCGGATTTTGCGGCCAAAGGCGACAACCGCTGGGGCATTGCCGAGCGCGATACGGTGTGCTGGCCCTATGGGCTGTCTGCTCTGGGCTCGACGGTGGCGGTGGCCGACAGCGGCAACAACCGCATTCTGATCTGGGACGCGGCGACATGACCGGTGCCCGCTTCACCGTTTCTGGTCAGGTTCAGGGCGTAGGCTTTCGCCCGACGGTCTGGCGGCTGGCGCATGAAATGGGCCTGACGGGCGATGTGAAAAACACCGGCGAAGGCGTAGTGATCCAGCTTTGGGGGGACCATGTCGCAACCTTTCCAGACAGGCTGCACAGCGCACTGCCGCCGCTGGCGCGCATCGAACGGCTCGATGTCACACCCCTGACCGACCCAGCCCCTTGCGGATTTGAAATCACCGCATCGCAAGAGGGCGAGATGCGAGGCAATGTGACGCCAGATGCCGCAACCTGCGCCGATTGCCTGGAGGAAATCCGCAATCCGTTTGAGCGGCGCTATCGCTATCCGTTTGCCAATTGCACCAATTGCGGGCCGCGCTTTTCGATTGTGCAGGCCGCTCCCTATGACCGCGCTAAAACAACCATGGCGCCGTTTGATTTCTGTCCACCTTGCGAGGCGGAATATTCCAACCCGGTCGACCGCCGCTTTCACGCGCAGCCGGTGGCCTGTGGCCGGTGCGGACCGAACATCTGGATCGAGAAACTTGGCAAGGGCGCGGTGAATCTCGAAGCGTTTTCAATGCTGGATGACGTGGATGCCACCGGCGGGATGATCATGAATGGTCACATCGTCGCAATCCGGGGTCTGGGCGGTGTGCATCTAGCTTGTGACGCCACCAACGCCGCGGCCGTGGCCGAATTGCGCAGGCGCAAATCGCGCACGGGCAAGGCCTTTGCCCTGATGGCCCGCGATCTGGATGTGGTGCGCGCGTATTGCGAGGTGTCGAAGATCGAGGCCGATCTTCTGTCGAGCCCGCAAGCACCTATCGTTCTGCTGAAGGCCAAGCCCAACGGTCTGCCAAGCGAGATCGCGCCGGGTCTGGATCGTCTTGGCGTAATGCTGCCCTATACGCCGTTCTATCACATGATCCTGCGGCGCATCGGGCGCCCGGTGATCATGACCAGCGGCAATCCTTCGGGTCAGCCGCAATGCATCGACAATCAGGAAACCCGCGACCGTCTTGCCGATATCGCAGATTTCGCCTGTCTTCATAACCGCGACATCGCCAACCGGATCGATGACAGTGTTGTGCGCGTCGATCTGGGCCGTCCGCGCGTGCTGCGCCGGGCGCGTGGATATGCGCCGCAGGGGCTTGAACTGCCAGCCGGGTTTTCCGACGCGCTTGAGGTTCTGGCGCTCGGTGCGGAACAGAAGAACACATTCTGCCTCGTCAAGGACGCCCGCGCCATCATGTCCCAGCACATGGGCGATCTGGAGGATGTGGCCACAAACGCGGATGTGACGCGCAATCTGGGTCTATACGAAAACCTCTTTGATCATGCTCCAGATATAATCGCTGTCGATCAGCATCCGCAATACCTGTCCACGCAGCGCGGGTTCCAGATGGCAGGCGACCGGCCTGTGATCCAGGTACAGCATCACCACGCGCATATCGCCGCGTGCCTGGTCGAGAACAACCGGCCCCTGAGCGCAGAACACGTGCTAGGCATCGCGCTGGACGGCACAGGCCTGGGGGATGACGGCACGATCTGGGGCGGTGAATTCCTGATCTGCGACTACCACGGGTATCGCCGGGTCGGCTGTCTGAAACCAGTTGCACTGCCCGGCGGTGTGGCCGCCGTGCGTGAGCCATGGCGCAATGCCTATGCGCATCTGATGGCCGAGATGGGCTGGGGCGAGTTTGCAATCAACTTTCCCGATCTGGAGGTCTTCAGCCGTATGCGGGACCTGCCTCGCGACACTTTGGATGCGATGATCAAGTCTGGAACGAATTCGCCCTTGGCGTCGTCCTGTGGCCGGCTGTTCGATGCCGCTGCCGCGATTGCAGGCATCGCTTGGGACCGGCAGAATTACGAGGGCGAAGCCGCGATCCTGTTCGAGGCCGCCCTTGATCCTGACGCGCTGAACGAGCCAGATGATCTGGCCTATCCGTTTTCAATACCGCTGATGGGCGGCAAGGGCATGCCCTATATCGAGCCGCTGGCCGTCTGGCGCGCCATGCTGGGCGATCTGGTTCTGCAGACACCCATTGGCACGATTTCGGCAAGGTTTCACCGGGGATTGGCCCGCGCCATTGTCGAAATGGCGGTGCGGCTGACCAAAGACACGGCCATCGACACCGTCGCCCTGTCGGGTGGCTGTTTTCAAAACGCGACGCTGTTCGCGCTGGTTCATCAAGGCTTGGAAGGAGCAGAGCTGACGGTTCTGAGCCATTCCGACTATCCGGCGAATGACGGCGGTATTTCACTGGGGCAAGCCGTGATTGCCCTGGCAAACACACAAGGGGAGGACGCAAAATGTGCCTAGGAATTCCAGGACAAATTACCGAGATCTCGGATGCGACCCGCAAGCTCGCCATGGTCGACATCTCGGGCGTGAAACGTGAGGTCAACGTGGCCTGCATCGCGGGTGATGACCCGTTGGAGGACTTGATTGGCACGTGGACCTTGATCCATGTCGGTTTTGCCATGAGCAAGATCAACGAAAAGGAAGCGGCCCTGACACTGGAGGTCCTGCGCGAACTTGGCGAAGCGCAGGAAGAGATAGAGGCGATGCGGGCCAGTGCGGCCATGCTGTCGGAAGCGTCATGAAATACGCTGATGAATTCCGCGATCCGGTGGCCGCCAAAGGCGTGCTGGCTGCCATCGAACGCGTGACCAACGAGATCGGAGCGACCAAGGAAAAGCCGGTTCATATCATGGAGATTTGCGGCGGGCATACGCACGCGATCTTTCGCTATGGTCTGGACAAGCTGACCCCGCCGGGGCTGGAGTTCATTCACGGCCCCGGCTGCCCGGTTTGCGTCCTTCCGATGAGCCGCGTGGATGAATGCGTACAGATCGCCGAAGATCCGAATGTGATCTTTACAACCTTTGGCGATGCGATGCGCGTGCCGGGCACCAAGAAATCCCTCATGCAGGCCAAAGCCGACGGCGCCGATATCCGCATGGTCTATTCGCCGCTGGACGCGTTGGAACTGGCGCGCCGCAACCCCGACCGCGAGGTGGTGTTCTTTGGCCTTGGGTTCGAGACGACCACGCCTTCGACGGCCCTGTCGATCCTTCAGGCCGATACCGATGGGCTGACGAATTTCACTATCTTCTGCAACCACATCACCGTGCCGCCGCCGATCAAGGCGTTGCTGGATGACCCTTATATGGTCTTGGATGGTTTCGTGGGCCCGGGCCATGTGTCGATGGTGATCGGCACCGAACCTTACCAGTTCATCGCGCGCGACTATGGCAAACCCATCGTGGTGGCGGGGTTTGAACCGCTTGATCTGTTGCAATCGGTGCTGATGGTGCTGGAACAAATCCGCGATGGCCGTGCCGAGGTGGAAAACCAATATGCGCGGATCGTGCCCAACGAGGGCAACCCGGTATCCATCGCCGCCTGCGAGCAGGTCTATGAGCCGCGCCCAACCTTTGAATGGCGCGGTCTGGGTGAGATTGATGAAAGCGGATTGCGCATTCGCGACCGGTACAAGGCATACGATGCCGAGGTGAAATTCAACATCGGCTACGGCCGCAACACATCGTTCACAGAAGAACAGGAAGGTTGCGCCTGCGGCGACGTCATGACCGGGCGGATCAAGCCCCACGCGTGTCCGCAATTCGGCAAGGGCTGCACGCCCGAGATGCCGCTGGGGGCCCTGATGGTCAGCTCGGAAGGGGCCTGCGCGGCCTATTACCAATATGGCGGCCTTGATCTGGAGCCGGTAGAATGAACGCGATGGACCGCCAGCCCAGACGCGTCGTTGCCGACAAGGTGACGATGGCCCATGGCGGGGGCGGCAAGGCGATGCGCGACCTGATCGAGGATGTGTTCACATCGGTCTTCTGTCCGCCCGGCATGGAAGATCAAGCGCGGCTGATGGATGATGCGCTCACCGTACCCGGAGCGCGGCTGGCCTTTACGACGGACGGGTTCGTGGTGTCCCCGATGGAATTTCCCGGTGGCGATATCGGTAAGATCGCTGTCTGCGGCACTGTGAACGATCTGGCTGTTGGCGGGGCGAAACCGCTGTGGCTGTCAGCGGCCTTTGTCATCGAAGAAGGTGTCGAGATTTCGACGCTGCGCCGGATCGCGGCGTCGATGCAAAATGCCGCCGATGATGCGGGCGTTGCCATTGTGACGGGTGACACAAAGGTCGTCGGCAAAGGATCAGGCGATGGAGTTTTTATCACCACATCCGGCATCGGCGTGATCGCGCCGGGCCGCGACCTGTTGGCCGAAACCGTGCAGCCCGGTGATGTTGCCATCGTCAACGGCGTGCTTGGTGATCACGGTGCGGCCATCCTTGCCGCGCGCGGCGATATGGCGCTGAGCACCGAAATCCCGTCGGACTGCCAACCGCTCAATCATCTGATGGAGGCAATATTGTCTGCTGCCCCCGGCACGCGGGTTGCAAGAGATGCGACACGCGGCGGGCTGGCCTCGGCCCTGAATGAAATCGCCGATGCTGCCGGTGTCGGCGTTGAAATCGGCGAAGACGTTCTGCCTTTGCGCACCGAAGTCAAAGGCGTTTGCGAGATTTTGGGGCTGGATCCACTCTATCTGGCCAATGAAGGTACATTGGTGATCTTCGTTCCCGAGGATCAGGCCGACGCGGCGTTGTCCGCGATGCACGCCACCGATGCGGGCCGCGAGGCCGTGATCATCGGCAAGGCCACCACCCAGCATCCCCGAACGGTGGTGATGAAAACTGTCTTTGGCGGTCTGCGCATTGTCGACATGCTGGTCGGTGAACAACTTCCGAGGATTTGCTAATGGCCTTACTGGAAAATCTTACATTTCTTGATGCGTCGTCATCGTCTGGGTTCCTGGTTTTGGGTCTTCTGTTTGGCATGGTTCACGCCCTCGAAGCAGATCATTTGGCTGCGATCATTACGCTTAGCAGGGGCGGAAAAAACAAGCTCCTGCTGCGAGGCGCCGTCTGGGGCCTGGGTCACACGGCGACGTTGCTGATCATGTCCATTGGCGTGATTGTGTTCAGCCTCGTTCTCAATGAGCAGCGCGCGGCAACGTTCGAATTTGCTGTTGGCGTCATGCTGGTTTTTCTCGGAGCACAGGTCGTGCACAGGTTTCGCAAGGACAGGCTGCACTATCACGTCCATCAACATGAGGGACAGGGGTATCACATGCACGTGCACAGTCACGCGTCCGATGTGGCCGACCATTCCAAAAGCTCGCATGCCCACGTACACGCCGAGCGATTTCCCCTGAAAGCCTTTTTCATTGGTCTGCTGCACGGCGCGGCCGGATCGTCCGGGCTCATCGTGCTGGCGGTCTCCAAAACTGGCGACCCCTGGCTGGCTGTCGGATATGTCGGTCTGGTCGGCCTTGGGTCCGTTCTTGGCATGGCGGCCATGTCCGTTGTTGTCGGTTGGCCGGTGCTCCAGGCGCCGAAAATCGCAAAAGGCCTTCATACCGCCGTGCAGATGTCCATTGCTGCGGTCGTTGTCGCCATCGGCCTGTCAATCATGTGGGAAACCAGACCAGTGGCCTGGGGGACTGGTTGATGCACGAGCTTGGACTGGCCCGCAGCATTGCGGGTATCGCAGAAGAAAACGCCAAAGGGCGAAGGCTCAAGGAAGTCCGCGTGGCGATCGGCCCACAGGCCTGTGTGGAACGCGGCGCACTGACCTTTTGCTGGGATCTGGTGACCGAAAGTACCGCTATTTCCGGGGTGTCCTTGGGATTTATCGATGCGGACAACGACACATTCGTCGTACGCGAAATAGAATTTATGGAGGAAGCATAATGTGTGGAGTATGCGGCTGCGCCGACCCTGCAAACGAGGTTTCGATGACCGATTCTCAAACCGGCGTCAAAGTCCTGTTGCGGGACGATCATGCGCATGACCACGGACATGATCATGATCACGCGCATTCTCATGACGACCATCACCACGGTCATGATGAGCCGCATGTCCATGGCCCGGGCGGCGAGATCATTTCCCTGGAAACTGCAATTCTCGGCAAAAACAACGAAATCGCGACCCGCAACCGCGGCTGGTTCGAAGGGCGCGGCGTCATCGCCCTGAATATCGTCTCCTCGCCCGGATCCGGTAAGACTACGCTGCTTGAAGAGACGATCAAGCGCATGAAGGACAAAGCCGATATCGCGGTCATCGAAGGTGATCAGATGACGTCGAATGACGCCGATCGTATCCGCGATGCAGGCGCCCGTGCCGTCCAGATCAACACCGGTGCCGGGTGCCATCTCGAAGCGGATATGATTGCCTTCGCCGTACAATCTTTGGATCCCCAAACCGGGTCAATCCTGATGATCGAGAATGTGGGAAATCTGGTGTGTCCGGCCATGTTCGATCTGGGCGAAAAGATGAAAATCGCTGTGATTTCAACGACGGAAGGCGAAGACAAGCCGACCAAATACCCACATATGTTCCGCGCCGTGGAATGGGTCGTCATCAACAAAATGGATCTGGCTCCGCATGTGGATTTCGATGAAGAAGCCTGTCGGCAAAACATATTGGAGGTCAATCCGGGAGTGAAAATCTTCTGCCTGTCGGCCCGAACGGGGGATGGCATGGATGCATGGTGTTCGAGCCTGGCCGAATTGAAAGCCTGAAATTGAACGGATTGGTGAGTTACCTCTCCTGTCAAGTCACTGCTGTGAGACCCTCATCCATATCGTGAGTGCAGCGCACCAATCCGTGTAAAAAAAAGATCACCACCCAGCCGCAGATGGACTATCGAATTGCGACCCCTCCACCTGCCGGATTATTTGCGTGCCTAGAGCGCCAATTTAGGGTGTGTACCTGCGCGCTGTTGAAAGCATTTAGCTGCTCCAATTTTGCAGCGGTCTGAACGGTCTTTGGTACGGCGAGCCATGAATTCGCCCCCGGCTTCTTGCAGCGACCAGAATGAGTGACCGGTTCTCCCGCTGCACTGCGGCACAAGCATTTTTGCTCGTGCAACATTTTTCACGCTGCGAGCGCGCGCAGCGAAAACTAAAGACTTCTGCAATGGGCTCGTTTGAGACCTTCGCGGCATCCCGCCTTAACGTCGGCAATGGCGTGAAAGGGCGTCTGTGCGCAGATGTTTTGGTCATCCCCATAATGTAGAGATCTCAAGAGTCTTATCGTCCGGGAAGTTTTGCTGTAACGTTCGATCGTCGCGTGAACGGGGACTCTGAGTTGAAACAACCTTCAGATCGTAAACAGGCCTGCGACAAAGTCGATCTGTCCAAGGTCCATTCCTCCGACAGCCGATCTCGGGTCGCTCTGAGTGTTGCCGATATGCCTAGAGACCTAGGCGAGCTGCTGGATAGGGGCCTTGAGGACCATTTCCGTGACCGCTGACATGAAATCTCATTATGCCTGGTTTCGGTCCAAGGTGGAGGAGGCGCTGAATGACCAGCAGGCCGCGACACCTCATTCCAACGTAATGAATCTTGTGCAGGCGGTGATTGATGAGAAGCGCCGCCAACAGTCTTGAACAGTGCGTTCTGGTCTTACCTGGTACCTTCGTGCGTTTCGGGGTGTTTTGGTGGGTTGCCGCCGCTTCTTCTGTCAAAAAAAGTGTTTGCCGATCGGCTGCGTGACTTAGCCTTTGATTCGGACAAGGGCGGGTCGCGCTCGTAATCTGAAATTCTGCACTCACTCTCGTTGCCCAACCTCCGTCATAGCTTTCGGCGGAAACCCCAAAAAGTGTAGAGCGGGCTTTTTGTCCTTTGGAACTCAGACCCTGATCCAAAGGAAAATCCCCATGTCCAAACCCAGAACGGCCAACCCGGCTCTCGCAATCTCCGAAGCCGATCTCGCCTCTGCGCTAGCGCTTATCGGCACAGAGATCCA
>NZ_JBSXOE010000013.1:0-31791 GCF_056859295.1 Roseovarius sp. B-10
GAAAACTTTTGCGCCCGGCAAGCCGGCGGCTGCGCCGTCCCTGACCCGGGCAGATTCGGAAACCAGGCATTCGGCCATGCCCCCACACTCACGTGGTGGCCTTGGAACCGAACACTGGAGACCAGACATGGCTTACGACAATGCGAACACCTACGAGACCATCGAACTTTTCGGGCTGACCGAGAAGGACGCGCAGCTGCCGATCCCGGAAGATCACATCCTGACCGACCACATCATCCGCGAGAGCTTCGAGGCTTTGCTCGGGCAGTTGCGCGGGACCGGGCTTGAAGCAGAGATCGAACCGCTGGCCCATGGGCTCGCCACGATCCTGCAGCGCCGCAAGGTGGCGCTCGGCAAGGAGGTCGACCGCACCGCCGACAAGATCGGCGCGCTGGCAAAATCCCATGACGGATCGGAGATCGCCGAGACTGCGCTCGAAGAGGCGCAGGCGCGCTTTCTGCAGCTGCGCGAGATCGTCAGCGCCATCGAGGTGATGAGCGAGGCAGCGGCGGAATGCTACGAGATCGAGACGGGCCACGCCTTCATCCCGGCAGCCGGGTCGCGCGCAAGCGTCCGGGCGCAAGAGACCGGGGCGGTCTTCGAGGCGCGGCAGCTCCTCGAGCAGCACGACCGTGAAACCGCCGAGAAGTCGAAAGTCGAGGGGGTTCCCCTGATCGTCTCAGGCGCCACCGACTGGACCGATGTTGATGTGGTCTTCAACACGCTCGACAAGGTTCGCGAGCGGATCAAGCAGAACCGCAATCAGGAGATCTTCCTCTGCCACAAAGGTGGCAAGCACGGGGCGGAGATGATTGCGGCTCGGTGGGCGCGCGCACGGGGTGTCGCACAAGCGCGCTTCGATCCGCGCTGGTCCGCGCATGGGCGGGCGGCACCGTTCAAGTGCAACGACGAAATGCTGGACGACAAGTTCGCGGCGACGGGGGTTGTACTCTTCGGCGGCAACGGGGTCGCGCTGAACCTCGGGCAGAAGGCGGAAGCGAAAGGTCTGACGGTCATGCGGGTTGCGGACCCGGCGAAGAAGGCGTCGCAGGATTGAAGAGAGGGGGTCGCGCTTGGCGCGGCCCTTTCGTCATGTCTCATGGCGCGTGCGATCGGTCATGCGTGATCGGCAGTCTGCAGCGGCCGGCACTGCCATCCCTCTACCCAGTCCGTCAGAGTGCGGCCCATCCGCATCGGTATGGGCTGGGGATGGTGCGCACCTCACGCACATCGTTAGCGGGGCAAGACGCGAGGGATCGAGACGTCGCACTTGAGGCTGAAGACCTGCACAACCTTCGGGTGGTGTTTCGGAACATCGCATCCACGCGGGCGGGCTCCGTCAGCACCCCGGCCAGGCTCGGCGGGACGCGGACGCGGATGGTGGCGGCTGCGTGATGGCAAGGGTCATCCGGATCACTCCTTTTTGCTCATAGATGTGGATCGCACGGCGTCGGCCCAATCGTGCCCTGCGCTTCGCTTCGGCAAGCACAAAAACGGCTTCCACGGCTGGCCGCGGACCCTCCGCATTTGCGCTTGCGACCGAGCCTTTTGCCCCCGTGCCGGGTGATCCCCATCGCAACAAGGAGTAACCCAAATGACCAACCACTACGTCGCCACCGTCCCCGTCAAGTTCACCGACACCGATGGCCAGGAGCGCACCCGTTTTCAGCGCGTGGGTGCGATGTTCCGCAACACCCGCAACGGGGGCGGCTCGGAGTTCTTCAGCCTCAAGCTCGACTTCCCGGTCGCGGTCTCGGAGCTGGTGATGTTCCCGCCGAGCGCGAAAGATCCCCAGGACTAAATCCTCTGACGAGGATGGGCCGCCCCAGGACGATCTTGGGGCGGCCCGATCCCTGTTCCAGGGATGCCGGTCCCTACGCGTTCAACGGACGCACTCCGCCCGGAATGATCAGGCCGCGACAGACCGGCCAGTCAGCCTCAAGGGGGCCATCCACAAAAACCTATCGGCCAAGGCCTCCCGGTTTTTGCGGCAGAGATTTGGCAAGCCAAATCTGGCCCTCCTTGACCCTGCCTGTCCGCCCTGTCGGAGGGGTTTGCGCCCGCCCGCGGTTCCGTCCGAACACGTGGTGTTCGGCCAGACCCTCGGGCGGGGCTGGCGGACCGGACCCCTAGGACAGGTGGGTCGCCCTGTGGTGAGGCCGGCAGAGCCGCGTCCCTGCGGGCCGCGGGGGAAGCGGACACCAAGGCTGCCTGAGCCTGAATGCGACGTAAGTATATAATTGACAGCGTGATATATTATTGTAAGGTAGGGGCAGCCTTGGTGGAAGGTGGCAGGAAATAGGGGGTCTTTCTTCCGCATGTCCCGAACAAAACGCCTGACAGAGATCGAGAAGATGCAGATCGTCCGCGAGGCCGCGGAGGGTGTGTCGACGTCCGAGCTGGCTGCGCGGTTCGGTGTTACATCGCGCGCCGTGCGCTACGTCTTGAAAGCCGATGCCGAGCGCCAGACGGATGCCGCAATTCCGGTCTCAGCGGTCAGTGTGAAGGTCACGGCTGCGGAGCTTGAGGCGCTCGACGCGGTGCTGGCGAAGGCGGGGATCGAAAGCCGGGCCGAGGGGCTGCGGCGGCTCATTCAGGCGGCAGGCGGGGTGTTCGTTCCGGACGCGCAGATGGCAGCTGAGATGGCGCGCTACCGCGCCTCGCTGCACGAGGTCGGCAATGGGGTCGCGCAGATCGCCAAACAGATGACGCAGGCCAATCGGCAAGGGCAGGGGGCAGGGGGCAGCACGAGTGCCGAGTTCACTGAATTGCGCCTTGCACAGATGCGCGGGCTGGCGCGGTTCATTCTGGATTCCGCTGACGAGATCGACCTGCTGCTGCGGCGTCGGCGCGACGTCATGCAGCTGGAGGCCACGGCCGCGCTGAGGGAGTTTGCCCATGCGGCTGAATGATGCTGTCCATGCCGTCACGGGCGAGGTCTTTCGGGATGGCTGGAGTCGCGTCCGGGGCTCGATGCAGGGGCTGCACGTGGCCAAGCAGACCCAGCTTGTGCGCGCGGCAGCAGGGCATCGGCCGGCGGTCTTCAAGGCAATCCGAAGCGGGGGTACGCACACGAAATCGCAGCTCGCAAACCAGCTCGATTACCTCACGACCAAGTCCACCCATATCGTGGACAGTAGCGGGTTCCTGGATGGCAAAGCGAAGCTCGAGGCGGGTGATATCAAGGATCTGACCGAGCGCTTTGCCAAGCGGTGGGATGCGGGCTTCAAGCCCAAGCTCGGACAGACCACCCACATGCTCATGTCCTTCCCCATCGGCACGCGCGGCGAGGATGTGCGCGACATCGCGACTGATGTGGCGGAGCGGTTTTTCCAGACTGATGCGGGGCATTTCGACTACATCATCGCGGTGCATGAGGACCGCGATCACCCGCATGCGCATCTGGTGCTGAACCGCCGCTCGCAGGAAGGTGAGTTCTTTTTTCTGGGGCGCAATCATCGCTTCAACTATGACGACTTCCGCCTCGCCATGGTCGAGGAGGCGGAGAAGTACGGCGTGCGCCTGGAGGCCACGCGGCGGGTCGATCGCGGTGTTGTGCATTACCCCGCCGCTACCCGCGAGGTTTATGCGGCGAAAGAAGAGGGCCGCGCGCCCCGCGAGCGGGAGCGTGTGGGGGCCGACCTGACCCGGACGCTGGCGGAGATCGCCAACACCAGAACCGTCTACCATTCGCTTGCCGTGGAGGCCTCCCGGGAGACCTCCGAGGTCCGCGGGGCCCGCGAAGACATCGCCGCGGCCCTCTTCCGCGCGGGCGAGGTGCTGGCGCATGGCGGGCAGGTGGACCGAACAGGAGATGTCTATATGGCCGAGGATCAAAGCTTTGAGGATTTGAGAAGCCTCTATGCGGAGAAGCTCGCGCGGGTGCAGGGCATGATCGCCGAGAAGCCTGACGCGGAACGTCCCGTGCTGGAAAAACGTCTCATCGAGATCCAGACGCAGGTCCAGCACATGCAGCCTCTCGGTTTGCGATCATCCACGCTGTCAGAGCCCCCCTCGGAGGGCGGGATCTATTCCGAAGCCAATATCGACGCCAGCCAGCGCGAGCGTCTGGTAGAGCCCGATCTGAGATCGCGCATTGACGCGGCACTACACGGCACGAGGATCAGCACATCGGAAGTCGTGGCCCGGATCGAGACGGGCGCCTCAAATGCAGCACTGGAGCATCAATGGATTGCCGATGATCTCTCCAAGGTGGCCGAGGCGCGCGATCTGAACCTCGAACGCCGCGCCGATCTGGAACAGGCGCGCGACATCCTCAACGATGTGCATGTCGTGCTTGGCACGCTTCTGGAGCGGGAGAACGTGCTGCGCCGGGATGGTGTCATGGAAGAAGAACCGATCAGCGAGCGGTTCCATTATCACCGGGACGCGGTCCGGGCGATGGAAGGGACAATCCGTCAGGAGATGCGCGCGGACGGCCTGACCGCGCAGCAGATCGAGGACCGGGATTGGGAGGTTGTATCGCGAGCGGAGCGCCGGATCGAGACGGAGCAGCGCGCGTATCTCGAAGCACACCCGGACCTGCTCGCACGCCCCGGCGATGTGATCGACCGGTCTGAACCCTACAGGGAGACCATCACCGATGCGGCCCGCGCCAGCGAGATCACCCGCGAGGTCGACCGGATCATGGAGGGACGCGACGTCCGCACGCCCGTTGCATATGCTGTCACGGATGACTTGCGCGCGCGCTATCCGGACATGCCGTCCCATCTCGCCCGTGGGCTCGGCGCGACCTATGCGGCCGTCGTCGAGATACGCGACACGGAGGTCATCAATCAGGTCCGCCGCGAAACCGAGATGCGCGAGGGGCTTGGGGTTGGCACGCGCGACGCACTCCTCGCAGCCCGCGGTGAAACTGCGCCGCAGTCTGACCGTACCGACCGCCTCGCAGACGAGATTGCGCGTGTTCTGGACCATGAGCGGGCGGGGGAGTTGTCCGCGCCTTTCGAGACCGAGGCGGAGCGGGACGCTTTCCGAACCGAGATCGCGCGGGTGCTGGATGACCGTCAACTTGAGCGGCTCACATCCGGCGATGCCGATGCGCTGGACAAGGTTCTCGAGGACCGCCTCGACCGGCTCTATGTCGCCAAGGTCTACCTGCAATCCGATGCCGCGACGGCCAACACGGAGGCCCTGCGCCAGGTGGTCGATGATCTTGCCGACACCGAATATGAAAAACACCGCGCCACAGACGTGGATGGCGAGACCGAGCGGGGACAGGTCCATTGAGCGCGCCCATGGGAAAGGCGCGGATCGCGACCGGTGTCTTGTTGGTAACGCTGGTGACCGCCGCCATGGGCTATACCATCGCCTCGGCGGTGCTGACCTACCAGGATCTCGGCTTCGGGGCCGAGATCGACTTTGCATATATCGCGCAGAACTACCTGGCGATCCTGGACCGCCGCCCGGAGGATGCGCAACTTATTCACCTGATCATCGGCAGCTTCGCCGCCGCCGGCCTGATGCTGAGCCTCGCCCTCTCAGGCTCGGCCCTCACACGCTTTGGCCAGACCCATTGGCAGACCGCGCGCGAGATGAAGGCCAATGGCTTCTTCGGGGCGCCAGGGACCGGGTTCATCCTCGGCAAGCTGGGGACGCCGAGCTCCCGCGCCAATTACATTTGCTCGAAGGTTTTCCCGCATGCGCTGATCGTGGCACCCACGGGCCGCGGCAAGACCACGGGCTTCGTCATTCCGAACCTGCTGACCTGGCAAGGCTCCGCCGTGACGCTCGATGTGAAGGGCGAGTGCTTTGAGGCCACGGCCCGGCATCGCGCAGCCCAAGGCGACAAGGTCTATCGCTTTGCCCCCACCGATTGGGAGGGCAAGCGCACGCACCGCTACAACCCGCTCCTGCGCATCTTTGAGCTGAAAGATCCCGCGCGCCAGCAGATGGAATTGCAGCTTCTTGCGACGCTCTTCCTGCAGAGCGACAATGACCGGGTGCAGGGGCTGCTCAAGGGCGGGATCGATCTCTTCGTGGCGGCAGGCCTGCTGGCGTTCCAGCGCAAGCGCCCCACCTTGGGAGAAATCTATCGGATCGCGGCCTCGGGTGGGAACAAGCAGAAGGAGTACTTCGCGCGGGGCCATGAGGTGGATAACCGGGCCGCCAAGCTGATCTTCACCCGGCTGGCCTCGACCAACAACGATACGCTGACCTCTTACGTCTCGCTCCTGATGACCTCGGGGCTTGATCAATGGCAGAACCCGGCCATCGATGAGGCGACGGCAGTCTCGGACTTTGATTTCCGGACGATCCGCAAGAAGCCCTTCTCGGTCTATCTGGTGGTCCAGCCGCTGATGGTGAAGCCGCTCGCGCCGCTGATCCGGCTGTTCTTTTCCGATCTCCTGTCCGCCATGCAGGAAAAGGATCCCGGCCCCGACGAACCCTGGCCCGTGATGATCATGCTCGATGAGTTCAATCGCCTCGGCAAGATGCCCATCGTGGTCGAGAGCATCGAGACCCTGCGGACCTATCGCGGCCACCTGGCCGTCGTGACACAAACCATCCCCGCCCTCGATGAAATCTATGGCGAGAACACCCGCCGTGCGCTGCAGGGCAACGCCGGCGTGAAGCTCTACCTGACGCCTTCGGATGAAAAGACAGTCGAGGAACTGAGCAAGGCGGTTGGCAAGACGACGAAGACCGTCATCACGCGATCCCAGTCCATCGGCAAAAACCCCTTTGAAGGCCGCAGCCAATCCACGCGGACTGAAGAAAGCTCGTTGTTGCCTGAAGATGAGGCGCGCCGTCTGCCGCTCGATGAAATTGTCATGGTCATCGATGCCCAGATGCCGGTCCGTGCGAAGCGGATCCAGTACTTCGACGATCGGCTGTTCAAGGCGATCCACGCGGCGCAGACGGGCGAGTTGCCGTTTCCGGAGCTGGGGGGAGGGGGGCCGCAAGGCAATCTGCCGCTGAGTGTGCGCGCTATGCCGATGACTCCGCCGTCGGACGTGCCTCGCGGAGGTGAAGCCGATGTGGATATGGAGAGCGCAAGCCAAGTATCTGGCGGTTACCCGTCAGGGCAAAACGACGGTGCTCCAAAGAAGACTGCGCCCGTCGTTCAAGCCGTCGTCGCCGAGGAGCAGCGACAGATGGAGATGGATTTTGGAAGCCAGGTCGTGGATGCCGAAGCTGCGAGCGTCGTTGATGAGGCGCAAATGCGCTCCGCCGTCGATGGCTTGGATGAAATGGAAACGATGCTGCGGGAGGAGGGTAGTGAAAAGCTGGTTGCTCGATAGGGTGGCGGGCATGGCGACCTGCCCGTAGCTTCCGTAACGCTGAATGTAACAAACGGTGTTTTTTTGCCAAAAAGAGGGTTTGGCTTGCACGACCGTTCGATCTCTCTCTGGGAACGTCGTGGGCAGGGTCCAGCCATCTCCACCTTGTTCAGATTATGCCCCCAGACGGCGCAGCCGCTTGTCGATCTCGGCAGGAGGCAGGAAGACCGCCTCATCCGCCCGCCAGATTTGCAGTGCGGAAACAAGAAGCTCGACCTCGCAGACTTCGGCGGCGTGCAACTCGTCTATGATCCACAGGACGCCATGAACGCGCACAGCGCGGGCGGTGGCGACTTTGCGCAGAAGATTGTCGCCGGTCAGGAGGATGCCGTTTTCCTGGCAGGTTGTCGTGACCAGAGCGAAGCAGTCATAGGCTGACAGACGGCTGTGCTCACGCTTGAGCGCAACCACCTGCGCGACTTCCTCGGCTGGCAGGTCATAGGTGGCAAGGCCACCATCTTCGAGCATCCGCCATTCCTGAGCCGTGAAGTCGAGAAGCTCCTCTTCACGAATGGGCAGGGGCACGATGAAGCGATAGGGCAGCCGCAGCAGGACGTGCAGCAACTCTCCCTTCTTCAAGTCGATAAGACAGGACGCATCATTGACGACAACACAGGTCACTGGTCACGAGGCCCCCTGATGTCGCGTTCGACAACGCTCAAGGGGAGTCCGAGCATTTGCGCCGCCCGCACGGGGGAAATCATCTCCTCGCCGAGCGCGCGCCAGACGAGGCGCTCGAAGCGCTGCGGCTTCTCGAAAGCCGCGAAGCCCTCGCCTGGACCGATAGGCTCCGGCTCCTCGCGCCGCCAGCTTCGCGCATAGGTCTTGAACGCATATTCCACAGCACTCTTCGATAGGATGTCCACCTGGCCGAGCCGCACGAGCATCGCGGCGGCAGAGACGCCATAGGTGCGCTTGAGCCGCATGATCTCTATCCAGGTCATGCCGTGACGGTTTCGGCCAGCTTCCTCTTCCAGATGCTCACGCGGAATGAGGAACGCCCCCGCGAAGCGGTGCATCGAGGGTTCCTTTTTCAGTGCGGCATTGCCGGTTTCGGTGATGATCCGGTGCGCGAGTTCGTGGGCGAGGTTAAAGCGCTTGCGTTCGACATTGGTGTGCCGCGAGACGACGATCACCTCAGTCGGTGCGCCCTCTGCCCGTTCGACATGACAGGCCAGCCCGTTGATGCGTTCCGGGAGATCGGCCTCGATGACCTTGAGTCCCTTGTCTTCGAGCAGCGCGGTCATACTCGGGATCGGGTCGATCCCAAGCTGCCACTCGCGCCGCACGTCCCGCGCCTTGGCGTCGATGGCCTCTTCATCGGCCACCATGTCCACGCGCAGCACGGCGAAGGGGTCTTCAGCGGGGTGCATGTCGAGGATGTCCTCGATGGCAAGATAGTCTTCGAGCTTCTCGATCACAATGGATTCCGCCATCGCGCGATCCTGCGCCGAGGCGGTCGAGTTCTTTCGCCACTCGACGCTTTCCAGAGCTTCGACCTGACCGCCGAGCAGGAAGTCCAGTGACACGCCGAGCGCCTTGCCGAGGCCGACCAGCACCGACGAAGACGGCATCATCTTGTCCGCCTCGTATTTGCTGATGGCCTGTGCCGACACGTTTGGGGTTACGCGCTCCGCGAGCGCTTGCATGGATAGACCCGCCCGCTTGCGGGCAAGTCGCAGTCTTTGTCCGAACATGATCCTCTCCCGGCGGTTATTGTTGTGGTTGATAAGCGCCATTTCTTACTGTATATTTAAACACAAGGTTGTCGCATCGTCAACCGAAATCGACACGCGAGGCTTGAAATGTCTAAGAAAAATCAGCATGTTGTGCCGCATGAAAGCGGTTGGGCAGTGAAGGGGGCGGGTAACTCCCGCGCGTCTTCCGTCCACGGCACGCAGCGCGAGGCCATCACGGCCGCGCGGGAATCCGCCATTCGTCAGGGCAGCGAGATGCTGATCCACGGCGAGAACGGTCGCATCCGCGAGCGCAACACCTATGGCAAGGACCCGTATCCGCCGAAAGGCTGAAGGGCATAAGCGGAATGGATGTCAGGATGAGCAACGGTGGGAACAACAGGCAGATACGTCGCATCCTCTCCATCGACGGGGGCGGGATTAAGGGCACGATGCCCGCTGCATTCCTCGCGGGGCTCGAGGAAGATCTGGGCCAGCCCATTGGGCGCTATTTCGATCTCATCGCGGGCACATCGACGGGTGGCATCATCGCACTCGGCCTTGGCCTCGGCCGCACGGCAAAGGAACTGCTCGAGCTTTACGAGCGTCGCGGGCCTGTCATCTTCGGTCAGGACAATGCGGATGATGAACCGCTGGGGAGGATACGGCAGGCATGGCGCAACCTCACCGCCACAGGTCGGCACGCAGTCGGTCCAAAGCACGATGCGGCAATTCTTGCCCGTGAACTCAAGGCCGTTCTCAACAACGATCTGATCGGGCAATCACAGACCCGGTTGGTGATCCCGGCGTGGGATGCCGATCTCCGCAGCCCTTATATCTACAAGACCGCGCATCACACACGCCTGCAAACCGATTATCGCAAGACTGCGCTGGATGCCGCCCTGGCTACGGCAGCGGCACCTACGTATTTCAAGCGACATCACACTGCTGATGATATTGGCCTGACCGATGGCGGGACATGGGCCAACAATCCCACAGCCATTGCTGTCGTCGAAGCCATCACTCTTCTGGGGTGGCATCCGTCAGACCTGCGCATTCTGAGCCTGGGGTGTCTGGACGAAGTCTACATGCTGCCCGAAAGTCCAGGGTTTGCCGGACTCGGCCTCAAAGTCCTCAACCTTTACGCGGATGGGCAATCACATGGCGCCCTCGGCATGGCAAAACTTCTGACGGGACACCCTTACGATGGGGATCGCATCTACCGCATTTCGCCGTCTGTCCCGAGCGGGTTTTTTACCTTGGATGACACCACGAAGATCGGCCGCCTCAAGGGCCTCGGTATGTCAGAAGCCCGAAAAGCAAAGCCCCACCTGACCCCGATCTTTTTCACCCAGCCTGCCGATACCTTCGTGCCGGTCTATCAACTCAAGGAGAAAGCGGCATGAATCAGATGTTGCGACAGCCGCTGACCGACAGTGATATTCGGCGGCGCACGCAGATATTCACCATCCTGGACGAGATAGGCGAGGATCTGGACCTCACCGAAACCCAGTTTGATCGTGCGCGCCAGAGCTATGGTGCCGTCGGAGACTGGCTGTCCGGTTCAACTGATCCCCTACTCGTCAGTGTTCTGGTCTATCTCCAAGGGTCCAGTGCGCTTGGAACGGCCGTGAAGCCAATCGGGCGGCGGGAATTCGATGTCGATCTGATCTGCTTTTGTGCAGGTATCGCGTCCGGCATCTCACCAGCGACCCTGAAGGCGGCGGTTGGAAACCGGCTCAAGGAACACGCCACCTATGTGCGCCTTCTCGAAGAAAAAAAGCGTTGTTGGCGTCTCAACTATGCGGGGGACTTCCACCTCGACCTATCCCCGACGATAGCAAACCCGGTCTGCGGCAACCGGGGCGAATTGGTGCCCGACCGGGCTCTGAAGGAATGGCATCCGACAAACCCGCGGGCCTACAAGACCCTGTTCGATGAGCGCGCCGCACTCCGGCCTACCTTTGTGGGCAAGTTTATCGCCATGCAGCGGGACGAGGCGACGGTGGAGCCGTTCCCCGTCCGAGAAGCAGTGAAAGGCATCCTGCGCCGCATCGTGCAATTGCTCAAACGGCACCGCGACGTTTTTTATCAGAACAACACGCAAGACGTGGCCCCGATTTCCGTTATCATTACCACCCTTGCGATGCAGTCCTATGCCTATTGCGTGCGCAACCACGTCTTCCATGACGAAATGGATCTGTTGGTCGAAACGATCCGGATGATGCCGCACTTCATCGACCGCCCGATTCTGGACGGACGGCGGGGCTATGCCATCCTGAACGAGACAACCAACGGGGAAAACTTCGCCGACAATTGGAACAAGGATGAACGCCGGGCACCAGCGTTCTATGCGTGGCACGCACAAGCTCTGTCCGACTTTGAAGTCCTTCGCGATGCTGTTGGTCAGGACCGTGTGTCATTGAACATGGAGCGTTCGTTCGGTTCCGGTGTCACCGGACGGGTTCTCGGCAACCGCGTCAATGCGGTGTCGGATGGTCGCAAATCGGGTCTGCTTTCTGTCGCACCTGTGGTCGGGCTGACGACATCGAAGGTCGCAGCATCAACGACCGTGCCCACAAATACGTTCTTCGGTGATTGATGATAGGACGAGGCGGGCAATACGACCTGACCTTGTCGCAGCAGCTGCTGTTCCTGAAGGCAAGCCCGGCTATCAGTGGTGTGGGGCAGGTCCGCGCAAACAAATTGACATGGCAAGAGCCTATACAACCGACCGCCTTGGCGCGCTCCTACCTTGCCACTATCACGTTTCAGCCGGGTCAAACGCCCGGTGTTCAGATAGACGACCCGGATCTGGAGTTGCTGGCGGCAGGGCGTCCTTTGCCTCACGTCTACAGAGATCCGCTGCGCCTTTGTCTTTATCTTCCAGGTGCCAGGGAATGGGACGCGCGGAAGCGGATCGACCAAACCATCATTCCGTGGACTTACCTTTGGCTCTATTATTTCGAAGATTGGCTTTGGTCAGACGACTGGAAAGGTGAAGGGCAACACCCCGGCGAAGAGCCTAAGCCAGTTGGCAATCGGGCGATGCGCAGGGCCGTGGCACGGTGCTAAAATTGTCGATGCCGCCTGTGGCAGAAACGGTCGTGTTTGGCCACGTGCCTTGTGTCGCGAGGGATCAACCGTTTAGCAATGACAAAAACCCGCGGCGAAACCTTTGCAGTTTTGGCAAGTTTTTGGCACCTGGCTGTCACCGCCTGCCCAACCTACCAAGTCTTGAAAGCTGTGCCAGCATTCGGGCGCCTGTTCCGGTTGCGTCACCCGGACGAGCCGCAGTTGGCCCTCCAGCAGTATTTGGCCGGCTCGGCAAGGCTTGCACGCCGAAGAATTGTCGCGCTCGAAGGGCTGCGTATTCAGCCCCAGTTGCGCCACCGATGGCATAGCGATTGTAAACTTGTTGGCTACCTGCAAGCCCTCTGGCGAAGGCATAGCTTCCCCCGAACCCGGCCGAGAGTGCCGGCATCATGATGTTTCCAGAAATCGCCCGGACCAAGAAAGGCGTTGCTATGATGAAACCCTTTGCCATCAGCACCATCATGAAAAATGGGATAAGGGCCCCTATGTTCGAGGCTCCCTCCGGGTCGCCAAGCTCGGCAAGAAGCGCCCGAGAGACCCCCGTGATCGTCGCGAACACTCCGGCGACGACGATCGGATACATCGCGAATGAAATGAGCGCGGATAACCAGCGCGCGAAATAATCCTTGGTCACCTCGAACAGGGTCAAGAAGATCATCACTGGCGCAATGCCAATTAGCAGAGCGATCATGAGCCGGGACGCCACAACAATAAACGCCGCCAACCCGCCAAGAATCGAGAGCAGCAGAACCCCAAGTGTGTCAAGCAAGGCACCCGCCATCCAGTTCAGCTCAGATCCCGCAGCATTCAGATAGTCCCCTAGCGCTGCAATCAGTTCGTCAAATTCCTCTGCAAAGGTACCGGACGGACCAGGTGATCCGCCGCCGACAGAAGCCACAAGGGCGCCGGCAATGCTGTCAATTCCGTTCAGTATTGCTGAGGCAAGCGCATTGAACTGGACCCAGTTGGCCGCGAAGACCCCTATAAGTCCGACCTTCACGGCCAGCCAAAAGGCAGTTCGGCCGTCCATGGCGCGATACTGGTAGATCATGTTGATGAAGACCAGAATGACAACTAGTGTTGTGCCCAGAACCAGCAACGTGCCGACCGTTGCGGCGACCGCGCCGAATTGCGTCTCGGCAGCGGTATTGAGATAGCCTTCAGCGGTTTCCACGAAATAGGTGACGACACTCATGGAGACCTACCAGTTTCCGGTGGCTTCGCAGATAGGCATGGCTTCGCGTCGAAGCTCATTTGCTTGGCGTCGGTATGCGGAAGTCGCTTCCACGATGTCCCAGTATTCAGATGCGGCGAAATGCTCGACGTATACGCGTTCGGCTGCTGCCCAAGATGGATACCGCGTGGGACAGTCGCAGTTTTGCGATTCTACGACGCGCTCCATGCTTTGAGCCCGATATATCTGTTGGATTAAAAGGCGCTTATAGGATTCGCGCACATTGATGTTCTGCATCCACTTCGGCTCAGGTGGCTGGTCTGGGCAAACATTTGGGTGGTTGTCGAGCGTCGGGATCAGGTTCCGCTCGGCTACGCTAGCAGTTGTGCCAAAGATCAAGAGCAGGCCAGCGACTGCAATAGCCCGTGTCATTCCGATGCCGCCTTCATTGTACCAGTCTCACGCTTCAAGAAAGTGGTGTAGCCGTAGTCGCCGGCTTCGGCGGTGATAACCTCCCACCCTTCCGCGCCGCGCTCATTCAAAGCACGTCGCACCTCGTCGTAGTCCTTTTGCTTCTTCACCGGAAAGAACAGGATGTCATATTCAAACGTCTTCATTGGGAAATTCCAATCTCAGTTGCGCCGGGGAGGTAGAATTCGGTGATGCCGCGTTTGCCGTCATGGCGACCGGCCTGGATGATCACGTCGATGGAATTCTCGATGTATTGGATCATGTCGGCATAGGTCATCGGGATCTCGGTTTTGAGTGCTGCGATCGCGAGCCGCTGGACGGCCAGTTGCGGGGTTTCGGCATGGAGCGTGGTCATGGAGCCGCCATGACCGGTGTTGATCGCCTCGAGGAAGGTCATGGCCTCCTTGCCGCGCACCTCGCCGAGGATGATCCGGTCGGGGCGCATGCGCAGCGTCGCGGTGAGGAGCACATCGGCGGATTGGAATTCCGCGTCACGATTGGCGATGAGGGTCACGGCATTCGGCTGGGTCGGCAGCAGCTCGGCGGCTTCCTCAATGGTGACGATGCGTTCCTCGGCCGGTACGTGAGAGAGGATCTTGCGCGCGGCCACGGTCTTGCCGGTCGAGGTGCCGCCCGAGACGATCATGTTGAGTTTGTTCTCGACGCAGAAGGCGAGCGCATCATCGATCAAACCCGCGGCCACCACGGCGCGCAAGGCGCGTTTTTTTTCGACGCGCAGGTCTTCGAGCTTGCGCTCTTTTCCGTAGAGGAAATCGAGCGCGATCCCATCGAGTGGCAGGCTTGAGAAGAACCGCAGGCTGATGGACATGGCAGAGAGCACGGCGGGCGGGGTGATCACCTGAGCTCGGATCGGTCGCCCCTTGTAGGTGATCGAGACCGAGACGATAGGCCTGTCCTTGCTCATCGTAGTATTGGCTGAGGAGGCGATCTGGTTGCCGAGGTCCCTGACCTGAACGCCCGTCAGCCTTTGATCCAGTGGGCGCATGAAATGGTCGCCCTGGAACTCACCCCAACAGGTCCCGTCGGGGTTGATGCAGATCTCGATGACATCGTCGCGAGCGGCGGCGTCGATCCGGTCGAGCGAGGTTTCGAGATAGCTCAGCGACATGGGCTCAGAATATCTCCAGATCGCGGTCGACCATGACCGTGACGTGGGCGCCCTGGTCGACATAGATGACGGGGCCGATTGAGAGATAGTCGCCGATGACGCTGTCCGTCGCATCTGCCAGATCATCGCCCACGTCTTCGAGAACGTCGGCGGCAGTCTCATCCTGGACCTCGGATGCGGCGGCACGTGGCGCGGCCGAAATCAGCGAAATCAGGGCGGCCGACCCGAAACGCTCGGCAAAGCGCGTGTCCACGAAACCCGTGACACCGGAACGGCCGAGTTCGTCGCCCCCGAATGAGCTGATCTGGACGGTCTGGCCCGCGGGCAGGATGATCCGGTCCCAGGCGATCGTGACGCGGCGCTGCGCGATATCGACGCCAGCGCGGTAGCGCCCGACGAGACGGGATCCGCGGGGGATCAAGAGGCGCACGCCATCGACGCTGTAGACATCCTCGGACACCACGGCACGGGTCTGGCCGGGCAGGGAGCTGTCAAGGGCGGTTTCCATGACGGCCTGGATCATGGTGCCCTGTAGAATCGTGTTGGAGGGGTTGGCGATCACCTCGGCCTGCGTCACCGTCGAGGGCAGCGCCCCGTTCAGCACGAAATCCGTCACCTCGCCGAAGGTGCGTTCGGTCAGAGCCGTTTCATTCGCTCCGGACGTGCCGCCAAACGCGATGGTGGGCGAGGCGATGCGCCGCTCTTGGAAGGCGCGTTCCTCCGCGGCGCGGCGCTCCAGCTCGGCCATGCGCCGGGCTTCTTCCTCGCGGCGCAGTCGCTCTTGCTCGCGTGCGCGCAGCTCATCTTCCGTGGGGCCCGCTGGCGCGGCTTGCGGTCGGCTGGCCTCGAGTTGGGCCAGTTCCAGATCCATGCGGAGTTGCTCAAGGCTGCGATCCCGCGCCGTCAGTTCGTCCTGGAATCGTTGCTGTGCGGCTTCCGAGGCGGCTTGTAGCGCCGCAATCTGAGCGGTCAGCGCGTCGATCGCCTCTGCGGCGGCGGTGTCTTCCTCGACGACCGGTTCGGGGGCGTTGCGCAATTCCTCGATCTGAGCCTGCAGCGCGGTGATCTGCGCCAGAAGCTCCGCGTTGGGCTCGACTGGATCCGGTCCGACAAACACAACCTCGGGCTCGGGCGGGGGCAAGGTCTCGATGGCGCCAAAGCCGTCCCCCTCGTTTTGGAAGACATCCGGGGTGGCCGTCGGCAAGGCTTCCTCTTCGTCGGGCTGTGAGAGAAGATAAAGCAGGGCACCACCCGCGCCGATGACGAGGACCACGATCAGCGCGAGAAGGGGCGACCGGCGCTGCGCCGCCGTGGGGGCGCGGGCACTGCCTTTCTCAAGGGCGGCGAGGCGTTTTTCCAGCTCGGTGTTCTCGGTATCGCTCATGAGGCGGCCTCCGCGGGCGGGATCGCCTCGATGCAGACCACCTCTTCGCCAAGTCGCAGGACCCATTGGCGGTTTACGCCGCTGACGCGGATCACACCGTCCTCAGGGGTTTGCGTGTTGACCGTGCGTTCACGGCCGCCCGCGTAGCGGAAGATCGCTGGCACAGGTGCGTTTCTTGGAAAGGCGAAATACGTGAACGTCCCGTCATCCCAGATGCGGGTTGGCGTGAACTCGGTCCGCGCGCTGGCACCGTAGTTGTAGTTCGGCGCTTGGGCCGCGATGGCCCGGGTCGGGCGCGCAGCGTCGTCTGGATAGCGGAACTGCACCACGTAGAAGGTTGGGCTGCGGACCTCCTCGACGTTGAAGTAGTAGCTGCGCCTGTTCGTGTAGACCGTCACATTGGTATGGACGCCGCGCGCGACGGGCTTGATTGCAAATGCCTGACCACCGGGGACGCCATCGATCTCGAAGCCCTCGGTGTCGCCCGCGATGATCGAGCGGATGCTTTCACCCTCTCCAAACTCGATGGTGGTGACATGGGTGAGCGAGACGCTGAGGCGGTAGACCTGGCCTTCCTGGTAGGTGGCCAGCCGCACACGACTGTCATTTGGACCACCGCGCGGGATCGCTTCGGCAAAGGCAATGACCGGCAGTAGGGCAAACAGGCCCGCAACAAGGAACTTACTGATCAAACTAATTCTCCAATCTGTCGGAGCGGATGGAATATTCGAGCACGGTGAACCCAAACGGATTGGTCCAGACCTCGTCGATGGAGCGGCGGGTCTCGGGGCGGAACTCGAAGAGAAGGGTTGCGGTGAAGAGCCCGGTTTGGGTGCCGTTGATGGAGGTCAGACGCTTGCGCAGGCGCACCGTGGCGCGGTTGGTGCCGATCCGGTTGATGCTGAGGATTTCCACGTCGAGCCGGGCATTGGGGCCATAGACGGTCGGCGGATAGTTTTCATTTGCGCTGTTCCATATCTGGCGCAGCCTGCTCTCGGCGGCCCCGTCCGAGCGGCGCAGGACGCTGCGGATGCGTAGATCGTTATCGAGCTGATTGTAGATCTCCCGGTCGGTCACATAGCGGAAGACCTCCGCCTCGATGATCGCCTGGTTGGCGGTCACCGAGGAAGCGCCCACCGAGGCCTCGGGGAGTGCAAAGCCGGTGGCGGGATCATAGGGGACAACGACGGGGGGCGGATCGACATCGAGGATCGAGACAGCCGCGGCACTCAGACAGCCGATGATGCCGAAGACAAGGCCTATCAGGCCAAGACGCTGCCAAAGCCGTTCACGGCGCAGGGCACCGTAGACCAGCTCTTCCTCGATGATCTCTTGTTCACTCGCCACGCGTCACACCCCGCACTCACTCGGCCCGCAGCTCGGGCAGCGTGAAATCCATGAAGCGCTGCTCCTCGGCGATGGTGGCGGCATCGATCACGCCGCCCGTGCCATCGCCCACGGTCTGCACCGCTTCGAGCTGCCACATCGCGACAAGCGCGATCGCCAGTTCCGCCGTGACACGCGTGTTGAGATCGATGCTTTCCTTGAGTTCGTCCATGTCATCGATCAGCCCAACAAGGCGGTCGACCCGCTCGAGCGCCTGGCCGGCATCCTCATAGCTGTTCTGGGCCGCCGCCGAGACAAGGGCACCGGTGGTGGCCTGCGTCGCCACGCGGTTGGCCCCGGGATTGCCGCTCGTGGCCATTTCCGAGAGGGTGTCCTCGTCAAAGCCGAGGTCGGCCAGCACCCGGTCCATCTGGGTTTCGATCTCGCCTGCGCCAGAACCGGACAGGCCGGAGAAATCCCCAGTCTTGATCGCCTCAATCGTGGCGAGGATGTCCCCGAACTCCTGGTCGAGCAGGCCATTGAGTTCGTCTTCCATCTCGGTGCGAATGATTTCTGGCAGCTCGGCGAGGCGGGTGAGGGCCTCGTAGGTTCTTTGCAGCTCCGCGAGTTGGTCCGTGAGAAGGCCGAGCTGTTCGCGGAGCTGCGTCAGCTGCTCGTTTTGCAGAATCTCGTCCTCGATCATCTGCCGCAGCTGCTGGATGTTTTGCGCGATGTTCTGGGTGTCGACGACGGGCACGCCTTGCGCGAGGGCAGGGGATAGGGCGCCAAGATGCAGACCGATCCCAAGTGTCGTGGCCAAAGCTGTCCTCAAGAGCAGATGTCCCATCATTCAATCTCCCTGATCGTAAAATCCATGAACGCGCCTTCGGCCATGCGGGCGCTGGCCTGGGCCAGCTCCTCGGCAGAAAGGACGCGGGTGCGTGCCGCCTGAAGCCGGATGCGTGCAGCGACGAGGCGCACGAGTTCGGCGCGGGCATAGGTGTTGAGTGCGATGCTTTCCTGCACGTCTTCAGTCTCGGAAATCCGTTCGACGATATCCGCAATACGCAAAGCGGCTTGCCTGATCGTGGCTGGTGAGTTGCTGCCATAAAAGGCCGCCCCATGACCCGTGAGCGAGAGGTTGGCATTGGCGAGAAGCGCCGGATCGATCGTGCCAAGCGCATCGATCCCGCCGATACGGCTCAGATAGAGATTGTAGCGCTCCGGGATAACCTGGACGTAGTGCTGGGTCTCGCGGAAGGGTGGGACCCCGCCATACTCGAAGACCCGGCCGGGTCCGGCGTTATAGGCCGCGAGGGCGTTGATGATGTTGCCATCGAATGTGTTGAGCTGGGTCGCGAGATAGCGCGCGCCGCCATGTACCTGCAGGTAGGGGTTGTCATAGTATTCCGGGTTGATGCCGAGATCGCTGGCCGTGCCCGGCATGATCTGGGTGAGACCATAGGCGCCGACGGGAGAGCGTGCACCGATGGTGAAACGGCTTTCCTGCCAGATCAGCGCTTGCAGCAGCGCGCGCCATTGGACGGGGGAGAGCCCTGCGCGTCCAACACCCGCAAAGCCGCTGGTCTCCTGGGCAACGCGGATGATGAGCTGCTCGATGTTTTCCGCAGCATCCCCGAACATCTGTGCACCGCCGGGATTGGGGTCGATCTCGCCCGTGCCATAGACGGCTTCCACGGTGCGGTCGGGATCGCCGCTGCCGCTTTCCAGCCCCGAGACCATAGCCGGCAAGCCCTGACCGCCGAAGCTGGTCTGGGCATCGAGGATGCGTCGGAGGGTTTCCAGCTGCTCCCGTTCGATCTCGGCGATGAGTTCGCGCACGGCAAGCTTGTCCGCCTGAACAGCCAAGTCTGCCTCGCGGTCGCCAGTCTCGACGATGTCACGCGCGGTCAGCCCACTGTCATTGGTCGGCACGCCTTGAGACAAGGCGAGACCGGGCAGCAGGCAAAGTGCCAGGATATGAGGCAGTTTAGACTTCAATGTCGCCCTCCGGGGTGCCAAGGGGCGTGAAGTCACAATCAGGCGCAACGGGTGCCGTGGACGCAAGAAATGTGAAGCAGTTCGCCTGCGGCTCCCGGTACTGGGTGCAGGAGGCCAGCGCGCCGAGTGCAGCCAAAGCGATAAGAATACGGATCATGAAAGCCTCCAGAAGTCCGGGCGGTCGCGGTAGTCGGCGCCGACGAGCGCCTCGCCCTTTTCCATGCCGCCAAGGATCGTGAGATTGGGCCCAAGGGCGCTCAGATCGGCATCGACGACGATTGAGCCCTGATCGTCGCGGATCAGTGCGAGGCGGCTGTTGCTGCCCGTGTTGAGAAGGACGTCGAGCTCCTTCTCCGTGAGGTTCAGCATGGCGTAGTCCGCAGGCTGCGCGCGGATATTGGGCAGCAGGATCTGCGTCGGAACGGCTTCGACTATGGTCTTGCCGGTCCGGGTGCGCTCAAGCTGGCTTGCATATTGCGTCATCATCACCGCGACGGTGTTCTGCTTGCGCGCAGTCACGAGCCAGTTCGACAACCGTTCGGCGAAATATGCGTTGTCGAGCGCCTTCCAGGCCTCGTCGATCACGATGATGGTGGGGCGGCGGTCCTCGATCTCGCGCTCGACCCGGCGGAAGAGATAGGACAGGACCGCCATCCGTTCCTTGTCGGCCTCGCTGTCGAGAATGCCGGTCAGATCGAAGCCCACGACATCGCCCTTGAGCGAGAACGTGTCCTCGAGGCTCTGCCCGAAGATCCAGCCGTAGCGGCCGTCCTCAGACCACTCGAGCAGGCGCTGGTGCAGATCGCCGCCGTCATCCGTAGACACAAAAAGCGATGCGAAATCCCGCCAGTTCCGCAGGGCCGGGTTGGTGGCCTGGGCATTCTGGCGCACGACTTCCTGGATGCGGTTGGTCTGTGCGGGCGTCAGGGGCTTGTCGGCGCGGTAGAGCAGGGATGTGAGCCAATCCGAGAGCCAGGCGGTGCCCCGCGCATCGGTCTCGGTCCAGAGCGGGTTGAGCCCCGTGGGCTGGCCTGCGTTCAGGGAGGCGTAGCGCCCGCCATTGGCGCGGACCGCCATCTCCATACCAAGACGGTAATCGAAGACGAAGATCCGCGCCCCTGCGCGACGGGCTTGGGTCATCAGAAAGGCCGAGAGCACCGATTTGCCGGACCCGGGCCGCCCCATGATCAGGGTATGGCCGCTGGTCGGTTCTTTGTCGGGCGAGCCTTGCTCGTGATAGGAAAACCGATAGGCGCTCTGCTCCGGTGTGGGCAAATAAGTGACGACCCGGCCCCATGGGGTTTTCGCGGCGGGTTTGCCGAGCTGTGTCCGGTGGAAGGCCGCAAAATCCGCGAAGTTGCGATTGGTGACGGCGCTGGCGCGGACGCGCTTTGGCTGGTTGCCGGGGTGCTGGCTGAGGTAATGCGCCTTGGCCGCGACCCGCTCGCCAATCATCTTCACGCCTTCGGTCGCGGCGGCGTTCACGATCTCGGCGCTGATCGTTTGCAGCTCTTCGAGCGTGTCGCAAAAGAGCGTCACGACCATGTGGTGTTCGCCGAAGCTCTGGCGCTTGGCCTCGAGATCATCGGCGGCGATATCAAGGGCTTCCAGGAGGGAGAGGGCCGCATCCTGGCTGGCCTGCATCTGGCGCTTTTGCCGCTTGATGCGGCCCGCCATGAGGTTCGAATTGATCGGCGTGAAGGAGTGCGTCACGATCATGTCGACCGGCAGGTTCAGCATGTCGAACATGGTGCAGGAGGTGCCTTCCGAGTATTCTCCGATGGTGAAGCTCTTGCCGTAGCGGTGGCCCACGACGCCCTCGGAAAGCTCGAAATGGTCGCCGTGAAACGTCACGCGGGTATTGGCGACGTTGAAGGACAAAAAGCCGTAGGTGTTCGCTGGGTAGAGCGGCAGTTCTGTTCCGGTGTTGAGCGCGCCCAAAAATCCCACCAACTCTCCCGATCCGGCTGACAGCAGGCGCGGCTTGAGCTCGGTGAGCCCCGAGAGGAAGACGTTCACGGCCTCACCGAGGCGCTGCAGGCGTTTGCGGGTCTCCTCCTTCAGTCGGTCCGGCGCGCTGCGGCTCAGGAACGGCAGGAGACTTTTCGGAGGCGGGCGGTGAATGACGGTGAGCGTCAGTGTTTTGTCGCGGAGCCCGCTGGTCTCGAGTTTCGCGCGCCAGCGCCGGTCAACCTCGCCTGCGAAGCTGTCCTCACGGATAGGGTCGAGATCAGGTTTGATGGCCTTGGAGACCTTGTGGACGTAATAGCTGAATTCCGGCCCGAGCTGCGCGACGATGCGGGCAAAAAGCGCCGTCACCTTGTCGAGATAGGCATCGTCCGTCGTGTAGCTGTTGATCCCCTCGAGCCGGATGCAGCGGAAGAGTTCGTTCACCCGGGTCCGCACGGTCTGGTCGTCGACGAGGCTCACATAGGGCAGCATATGCGCGAGGCGGGTCTCGCGCGCATACCACTCCGGCGTCATCGTGCGGGGATCGATCGCTGCATCAGGGGCGTCATCACGGGGCATAGCTGTCCCCGCCATGGATGGACCTGTTGCGCGTGGGCGGTGTCTCCTGCAGGGCCGTCATCATCACGTCGATGAAACGCGGGTCCCAATCTGCGGCCTTCCATAGCACCGGATAAAGAAGGGTGGCCACGCCCAGCACCGCGATGTGCTGGACCCAGACGAACAGGAGCACCGAGCCAAAGAGCCAGACCATCGCATACATGATGGGCAGGCCCAGAAGCTTCGGCGGGCGCACGAGCCCAAGAAAGAGGGGCGAGCGTTCAGCCACCGGCAAAGACCGCCGCAACAATCGTGGGGGCTGCCGCAACACCGGCGATGCCGACAAGCACCCAAAGCGCCTGGCGCAGATCGATGATGTTGAAGAACCAGCTGAGAAAGACCCCGAGAACGGCAAGCGTCGCGATGACAACGCCAAGTGGGCCGGTCAGCGCATCGACGATGCCCTGTAACAGGCTCTGGATCGGGGAGAGATCAATGCTCTGGGCGAGGGCGGGTTCGGCAATCAGCAGGAATAGCGCCAGCGAGGCGACAAAGAGGTTTGAAATCTGTTTCATGAATTTGATCCTTCCAATCGGGCCACGACGGCCATGACGCGGGCCACGTGGTTCTGGGTTTCTCGGTAAGGGGGAATGCCACCGTGTTGGCGCACGGCGTCCGGCCCCGCGTTGTAGGCCGCCAGCGCCAGATGCGGATCGCCGAACGTCTCCAGCATCATCGCGAGGTAGCGGGCGGAGCCGTCGAGGTTCTGCAGCGGATCACGCGGGTCGACGCCCAGATCACGCGCCGTCGCTGGCATCAGCTGACCAAGGCCAATGGCGCCCGCATGTGAGATCGCATCCTGCCGATAGGCGCTCTCAACCTCGATATTCGCCCGATAGAGAGCCAGCCAATCCGTCACGGAAAGCCCCGCGCGACGCAGGCCGGGATGGTCGGCATAGCGCAAGGCCGTGGTCTGAATCCCGGAGAGGACATCGGCGCGGGGCAGGGGAGTCGGGCGGGCAAGGGCCGCGACTTGGACGCCCTCTTGCTCGGCCTCTACCTCGCCGAAGATCGCGATCCCATCGGAGGCCGAACCCTGACCAATCCCGTCATTGTAGTTTCGAGCAAAGCTGCTTTGGGAGCGGGACGGGATCAGGGAGCCGTCGCTCTCCATGACCAGGACCATTTGCGCTGAGGCAGGTGCTGCGACCAGCCAGAGGCAGACGAGGTTAGCTGCCAGCGTCCTTGTCTGATGGGGCGAGTTTGTGGCTCCGGCTTGTTCCCGCTTCAAGCGGCAGGTCGACATGCGCAAAACCAAGGCCAATGAAGAAAGACACCACGCCGGAGATCGTCTTGAACTCGCGGATCTTGATATCGTTGTAGGTCGTCCGCGTGCGGGCGGTGACGAGGAGCTTTTCCACCCCGTCATCAGAGACAACGCGCATGATCCAGACCCCGTAATAGCTGGGGCCTTTCTTATGTGCCGACTCCTGGCACAGGATTTCTGCGCTATAGCCGCTTTCCACGAGCTCGCGGAACCTGGCTTCCGTAACCACATTTGGTGCTTCGATGTCCCAGTTCATGGCCCGGCTCACGCTTTCTCCAATGGCGCGACCCTAGGCATTCCCACTTGAAGCCCAGAGTTACGATAGTATATTATCAACCGCAAGATGTAATATCGTGCTTTGGCTGTAGTTTGGTTACCCAAACACTAGTCACGGCCAGTGTCCGCGATCAAGGAGATAACAGGTTTGAGAAACCCAAGGTTGACATGCCTGCTCCCATTGCAAGCTATGGCCCTTCTGATCTGCGTTCCCGGGCAGGTTTTGGCGGAATCCTGCTTCGCCCCGGCCCGTCCTTTCCTGCCAAGCGATTCGCAGGTGGCGCGGGACTATGCAGACATCATCCGTGGCGATTTCGAAAATTACATCCAGGATATCCAAAGCTACTTCCGTTGCCTCGACAGTGAACGCGCCCGCGCCTTTGACGAAGCGCGCGAAGTCAGCGAGGACTATGGCCGATTTCTGCAATTGGTAGGGGATTGATGGGCAACCTCGGGAGCATCAGACTTGCAGCCCATGGAAACCAGACGCCGATAACACCCTCATATATCTACTTTTTAGATAACAGATTTCATCCGCTAGCGACGTCACAAAAGGTATGTGACGCGTGGCAAAGACAATCAGAAGCACGGGACAGGTGGCACTTTGCCAGGCATTGGTCGACGCCCGCATCAAGGCGGGACTCGGTCAGGAAGACTTGGCGATCAAGCTCAAGTGCCATCAATCCCTCGTGGCGCGCATTGAAAGCGGCCAGCGCCGGGTCGACGTCGTCGAACTGGTCGTCCTCGCCCGCGCCATCGGCTTTGACCCGTTCGAGGTTCTGGCGATCGTTGAAGCCGCCACGGAGCCCGACCACAGGATTTAAGCAATTTCATTAGTCAAGAACAGGGGAGCTAACTTTTCCCGGTGTGAGTATCGGTGACGCGAGGAAGAACAGCTAACCAATTTAACCAAAACAGGCATGCCGCTGCAGCAAACGCTTCGGAAGTCGAAGCTGCGGTCGGAAAAGCCCAATTGCAGGAAATTAGTTAACAGTGAATGAAGATAAGGTCGAAGGTGTCGCCATCGCCAATTTGATTGCAGCCGATGAAGAAACCATCGTTGGCTGGGTTTATCGATGGAACACAGGTGCTCTGGCAATCCGGTGGGACATGCATGGCCCACAGCGCGTCTCAAAGATTTATCCGGATCTCTGCGATGCCGATAAAGCTGAAATCGACTTCGCGTCGCTCACGCAGATGCCCTGTCGCAACGACTGACATGGTAGAATATGGCCTTTATGGCCCTCGATTGTGTGCTTGTGCCTGCGTTGCAGGTTTGATTTCGTACAAGGGGTCTGATGCCGGAGAGTGCAGAATCCTACGCTAAGCGGTGAGAACCCGTTTCCCGTAGTCTCGCAGATTGCCGTTCGGGTCAACATATCGGTAGAGTGTGACCGGTTTGACCCCCAGTTCCTGACAGAGTTCTGAAACCGACGTATCGCGACTGGCCATAGCGGCCTGCGCCATTCGCACCTGTGCTTTTGTCAGAGCAAATTTCCTTCCACCTTTCCGGCCACGGGCGCGGGCGGCTTGGAGCCCCGCCATTGTGCGTTCGCGGATCAACTCGCTTTCAAATTCAGCCAGAGCCGCAAAGATACCAAATGAAAGCCGTCCTGCTGCAGTTGTCGTGTCGATTTGCGCCCCTTGTCCGGTGAGCACTTTGAGGCCAACGCCGCGCTCGGATAGCATGCTGACAGTTTTGACCAGGTGATGCAGGCTGCGGCCCAATCGGTCGAGCTTCCACACAACCAGAACATCGCCCTCACGCAATGCCTTGAGGCAAGCTTCCAGACCGGATCGGTCATCCTTCTTGCCGGACGCCAGATCCGAGTAAATCTGTTCGTCTTTGACGCCCGCTGCGATCAAGGCATCCCGTTGCAGGTCAAGGGACTGGCTGCCGTCAGCTTTTGAGACGCGGGCATAGCCGATCAGCATGTTTCACAAACGTTGGTTTGAGGCGGCGCGCCGGCCACGATTGCATCGGTCTCTAGAAATGTATCTCAACCAGCTTCATAAACAAAGCATCTTGAACATCATCAAATTTTGAAAAAGGAACATCGATGCCACGTCGCGTCACTCTAACCGATCGGCAGAAGGACGCGCTGTTGCGCCTGCCGACCTCGCAGGCGGACTTGCTCAAACACTATACGCTGAGTGACGAGGATCTCGGGCATATCGGGCAGCGTCGCCGCCCGCACAACAGGTTCGGCTTCGCCTTGCAATTATGCGTCCTGCGCTATCCTGGTCGGGTGCTGGCTCCGGGCGAGCTGATTCCGGCGGAGGTCGTCGAGTTCATCGGAGCGCAACTCGGCTTGAATGCCGACGATCTCGTTGACTATGCCGCTCGCGAGGAGACACGGCACGAGCATCTAGCCGAGTTGCGGGCGCTCTACGGATTCCGCACCTTCTCCGGACGCGGTGCGCGCGAGCTGAAGGATTGGCTGTTCCGAGAAGCCGAGATGGCGGTGTCGAACGAGGATATCGCCCGTCGCTTCGTGATCGAGTGCCGTCGAACTCGCACGGTCCTTCCTGCGACATCGACGATCGAGCGGCTTTGCGCCACGGCCCTGGTCGACGCCGAGCGGCGGACCGAGACGAGGATCGCCAGCCGGTTGTCCATGCCGATCCGGGAACAGTTACTGGCATTGCTCGAGGAGACGGCGGACGATCGGGTGACCCGCTTCGTGTGGCTGCGGCAGTTTGAGTATCCGTCATGCGCAAGGTGCTTTGATCGACCAGAGGCGGTCGGCCTTAACCAATGCGTTGGCAGTCTCCAGCAGCTTGCGCATGATTGCCACGATCGCGACCTTTGCCGGCTTTCCAGCGTCGCGTAGCTGCGTGTACTTGGCCTTGAGGCACGGGTTGAAGCGCATGGCGACCAACGCGGGCATGTAGAGCGCGTCGCGCAAAGCCTTGCGTCCGCCACTGATGAAGGACTTCCCCTTCCACTGGCCGGACTCACGGCTGTGTGGGACAAGGCCGGCGATGCTTCCGGCCTGCTTTCTGTCCAGTGCGCCGATCTCGGGTAGGAACGTCAGGATCAAAGCTGCAGCAATCGGACCAAGGCCAGGAACGGAGCAAAGGATCTCACGCTTGCGCGCGGTGGGCTTGTCATCAGCAATGTGCTGGGCAATCTCAGCATCCAGCTCCGCAATCTGACGTTCAATCAGGGTCAGGCGCGTTCGCGACTGGCGCTTAAGAACCGCATTCGTTTGCACGTGGCTGCGGTTCTTCATGCGGGTGCGCTCCTTGACCAGGCCCGCCCGCGCAACCTGCAAGTCTTTGAGTTCAAGCAGCTGTTCCGAGACAATGGCATCAGGCTCAAGGGAAAGCGCCGCCCCCATGCGGGCAAGACTGCGGGCATCAACCGCGTCCGTCTTGGTGCGGGCCCCGCAGGCTTGCGCAAAACGCCGTGCCTGTAGCGGGTTGACCTTCACCAGTGGGACCTTACCAGAAAGTCCCTTCTCGAGTGCACGATGATAGGGGCCTGTGGCTTCAAAAACGACCCGCGCCACTGGTGTCGTACCAATCCACTTCGTCAGAGACTTTAGCCCGGATGGGGAGTTTTCGAAACAGACAGCAGCTTCGTCTTCCAATCGGAAAGCATCGAGGTGGGATTTGGAAATGTCGATGCCGATGGTATGGTCAGTCATCTTCGCCATGTCCTATGCTTGTCATGCGTGGCGTGAAACACGCGTATCCGTTCAGGCCCTATGGTGAAGACGGCGGTTGACCACACTCAAACACGGCCCTCGAAGACCAAGCTTTCTTCGATCCAACCACCGCCACTGCCCGCCAAAGTGGCGTGGCGGGCAGTGGCTTCCAATACCTTGGAAGCACCCCCAATTCATAAGACAAGCCTGGCTCGAACTCTGCGTCGGCCAACCGGCTGCTCGATCGGCTGGAATACCTGCAACGTGTTGATCTTCCCGAGGATCTGCTGGCCAGTGTTCCTGCCCATCGGGTGACACGTCTGCGCAGGCAGGGCGAGCGGTATTATGCCGACGGCATGCGTGATCTCCCGGAGGACAGGCGGCTTGCGATTCTGGCCGTGTGCGCATCAGAATGGCAGGCGATGCTTGCCGACGCCGTGGTCGAGACCCATGACCGGATCGTCGGCAGGCTCTACCGTGCTTCGCAGCGCATTTGCCAGGCGAAGGTCGCGGATGAAGCGGACGCGGTGCGCGACACCTTGAAATCCTTCGCCGAAATTGGCGGTGCCCTGGTCGATGCACAGGATGACGGCCGGCCGCTGGAAACCGTCATCGCGAGCGGTTCGGGTTGGGATGGCTTCAAAACCCTTGTTGCAGTGGCAACCAGGCTGACCGCCACCATGGCCGACGATCCGCTCAATCATGTGCTCGACGGGTATCATCGCTTCCGTCGCTATACCCCAAGGATGTTGCGTTTGCTTGATCTTCGGGCTGCGCCGGTCGCAATGCCGCTGCTGGAAGCCGTGATGGTCCTACGCAACGGTTTGAACGATGGTGCACATACCGGCTTCCTGCGGCCGAGTTCGAAATGGCATCGTCATCTTCGTGCCCAGGCGGCTGGCGACACTCGCCTCTGGGAGATCGCGGTGCTGTTCCATCTGCGCGATGCCTTCCGATCCGGGGATGTCTGGCTGGCCAGATCCCGGCGCTATGCTGATCTGAAACACGCACTCGTTCCGGCGCAGGCCGCGGCGGAAAGCGGCCGTCTTGCCGTGCCGTTGCGGCCGGAGGAATGGCTGGCAGACCGGCAAGCGCGCCTCGACATCCGTTTGCGCGAGCTTGGCCGTGCCGCGCGCACGGGCACGATTCCCGGCGGGTCGATCGAAAGCGGCGTCCTGCATATCGACAAGCTCGAAGCCGCCGCACCCGACGGCGCCGAGGACCTGGTGCTCGATCTCTACAAGCAGATAGCGCCCACACGCATCACCGATCTTTTACTGGAAGCGGATGCTGCGACCGGCTTCTGCGAAGCTTTCACCCATTTACGCACGGGCGCCCCCTGCGCCGACCGGATCGGGCTTATGAACGTTATCTTGGCAGAGGGGATCAATCTCGGCCTGCGCAAAATGGCGGACGCCACCAACACTCACACCTTCTGGGAGTTGATCCGCATTGGACGGTGGCATGTCGAAGGCGAAGCGTACGACCGGGCGCTGGCCATGGTGGTCGAGGCGCAGGCAGCGTTACCCATGGCCCAGTTCTGGGGCATGGGCACTTCGGCTTCGAGCGACGGCCAGTTCTTCGCCGCCACAGAGCAGGGCGAAGCCATGAACCTGGTCAACGCGAAGTACGGCAATACCCCGGGCCTGAAAGCCTATAGCCACGTCTCCGACCAATATGCGGCGTTCGCGACCCAGGTGATACCTGCAACGGCGAGCGAAGCCCCCTATATCCTCGACGGCCTGCTCATGAATGACGCTGGCCGCCATATCCGCGAGCAGTTCACCGACACGGGCGGCTTCACCGATCACGTCTTTGCCGCATGCGCCATTCTCGGCTACCGGTTTGCCCCTCGCATCCGGGATCTGCCGTCCAAGCGACTCTATGCGTTCAATCCATCGGCCGCCCCGGCTGTCGCGTTACCCTTAAATCTGAGACACGACGCGTTCGGGGATATTTTTTGCCCTTAATTGTGAGATTCGACAGCCACCGGGCCTATGCGTCTCACGCGCCGTTGCGCAATGAGATCAACCGCAGCAAGCAGACGTGGCTCCGTCTCGAAGGCGCGCAAGAGAGCAACCCTTGCATAGTCGTCGATGCGGGAGTTCGAGATGGCCGCTTTGACCAGCGGACGAGATCGGGCTGCATCAATGGCGGCAAGGCAAAAAAGCCTCACTTCCTGTCGATGGCTCTGAAGAGCGGACAACGGTTCCCGGCGGAAGGCCTTTAATGACATGGCAAAGGTGACCGCGCGCATTGCGCGCCGAAGTTGCTTGGAGCTGCGTAATCGCGCGGCGTATTCAAGCCGCGCGGCGCCGTTGCGCGCACGATTTATCAGCTTTTCGGGCATCTGTTCGCCACTGGGCTTGCCGAGCGTCGGCACAAGTCTCGTCCCGCAAACCTGGCAGTCGAATGCCCAGGCTCGCCTCCAATGCTTGAGCGAAAGGCCCCGCCGAGAGCATTCCTGACAAGATTGGAACGGGACGCGGGCCGTCAGCAGGGTCTCTAATGGCGTCATTATTGGAAAGGTCAAAGACTGCACGATATCGGGATCGGTTCGTGCGGCGTCGGAAATTTTATATGCCGCTGCCGCGTCGATGTTGAAGTCCAAGGACGTGCCATGAGTTGTATCGATTTCGATATGGGCCAGTAGTTCCGCGTCATCACAGTAGTTGGCCGCAGCCAGCCGAGACAACCAACCTGACAACAACTCATCTGGCAGAGGTGCGACAGTCTTGGGCAGCGGGCGCGGTTTCAAACCCCGGACTTCTCGAGCCGGCGATGGGCGTTCGCATGGCGCGACCAAACCGGGGTCCATTTTGCGATTGCGTCATCGGTGATGCATTCCTCACCTGTGACAATGGCGTCGATGGCAAGATCCTTGATCAGGGCGAAGATGCGCGAGGTCACCCCACCGGTCAGTGCAAGTATCTGCTTGAGCGACTTGACCTTCAGATTGGATTTCTTCTCGAGGGGCATTGCCGCAATGAGTGTTTGGATCATGTCCGAGAACTCGGCATCGTCGCGCCAGTTCGGCAGGTGATGTTCATCCAACCGCCTGGCAAGCTGGATATCACCACGGATGGCATCGACGGCCTCGCTGACCCCCAGGCAGACCAGTGACACTTCGAGTTCATTGCTGAGATACCGAAGAACATTGAGAAAGCGGCGCTGTTCGCGGTGGGTCCCGGCCAAGAGGTTGTGGACCTCGTCGATCATGATCATCCGCAGGCCAAGGTCGCGCAAAAGCGCAACAACACGGACTTCGAGGGAGGCCACATTTTGAGCGCGCGCGCTCAGTGCCGTGGCCGGTGCCCCGACGGACGCCAGGATGTGCAGATAGAACCGCCGTTCGTCGGGTGCCGGCGGTGCTTGTAACAGCAAGAGCGGCGTTCGCGTAATTCCCGATGCTGGGTCATATTCCGGTGCATATCTGCGCGACAGGTTGCGGGCGATCATCGTCTTGCCGATCCCGGACGCGCCATGCACAAGAAGCCCGGGCATACGGGTTTGCCTCGGCGCTTCGATCATACCCTGCAAACGGTCCAACACCTGTTCGGCCCGCGGAAAGCCGATCCAGATGTCTGATTGAATGAGGGCGATCCGACCGTCTTCCTCTGTTGTCCTTGCCCTCAATTCACCATCTCTCCACCTTGAACAATGGGCGTGATGTATCACCCGTATCGATCGCGCGCAGCCCTTCGGTTTTCGCGACAGCCGAGTTGGTGCCCTTCAATGCCCCTTTTCTTTCACGGGACCGGCGCTCAGCCTTGGTTAGTCCCCGGCTTTCAGCTTCGATCTGGCGTTGCTGTCGGATCAACTCACCGAGGACCAGTTCATTCGACCCGGACTTTCCGAGGGCGCGTGCCTTCTTCATGGCCTCGCGATATTCAAATAGAGACACAGGCGGCATTTCCAGATTTCTGTACCGGGCCTCGGCGTATCGGCCACCATCCAGTTCGACCCAGATCACCGAAAGATCGCGAGGGTCGTAGCGAACGACCACCTTCCCATCGCCGCGCCCAATGTGGCCTGCAAGAGCATCCGACCAGTACCGTATCTGGAACAGATGGATGCCGTCACGCCTGACCTTACGCAGTTCGCTCGGCAAGAAGCTCACCCGAAAAGCTTCCATCTCGAAGGGGATGTCGCCCATCATTTCCGCTGAGAGTGCCTCCCATTTGGCGACGGGCGTACAGCCAAGACTTGAATGAATGCTGTTGTTGTAGCGGCAGATTTCCAGAGCAAACCAGCGATCGAAGTCGCTTAAGGTCATCGTGGCCATGCCCTCGGCGTCATAGTCGCCCTTGGCCACGACCGAGGACTGCGTTGTTCCAGGCAACAGGTGCACGGCCCCCATCATCGTGCCGATCAATCGTTCGATGTGCCCTCCGAAATGAGGACTGCCTGGCGGCCGATAGACCAGATCGATCCCCCATTCCGCACATGCCGACCGAAAGGCATGC
>NZ_JBSXOE010000014.1:0-49638 GCF_056859295.1 Roseovarius sp. B-10
CGCTTCCGCACCGAACGCGACGCGACATTGGACATGCCGCGGCTGATCCTGCCGTCGTTGCAGGTCAACATGCGCGCGGGCGCGGTGCCCAAGGACCGCGACGGCAACCCGATGCTGAAAGTGCCGGTGAACCGGCTCTGATTTCAGGGCGCAGGACCCCAAACGGGAGGACACGCGATGCAACTCAACAAGGTGACCGACGCGCTGTCGGTCAGCCCCCAGATCGGTGCCGAGGATATGGCGGCGATCCGTGATGCGGGCTTTCGTGCCATCATCTGCAACCGCCCCGATGGCGAGGGGGCCGACCAGCCGAATTTCGAGGAGATCGAGGCGGCTGCGAAAAAGGCGGGGCTGGAGGCGCGCTATCTGCCGGTGACGTCGGGCATGGTTCGGGACGCGGATGCCGAAAGCTTCGGACAGGCGCTGATGGAACTGCCCGGCCCGGTGCTGGCCTATTGCCGCACCGGCACGCGCTCGGCCACGCTCTGGTCCCTGAGCCAGGCAAAGAGCCGCCCGGTGCCCGAGATCCTCGCCGCCACCAAGGCGGCGGGCTATGACATGGCCGGAGTCGCGCGGCGGATCGTCAATGGTGGCAAGACGCCCACCGATACGGGGGATGCGTCCTTTGACGTGGTGATCGTGGGCAGCGGCGCGGGCGGTATTGCCGTGGCCGCGAGCCTGAAAGCGCGCAAGCCGGGGCTGGAGATCGCCGTGATCGACCCGGCGGAAATCCATTACTATCAGCCGGGCTGGACCATGGTGGGCGGCGGCATCTTCGAGCCCGCCGAGACCGCCAAGACCATGGGCAGCCTCGTTCCGCGCGGCGTAAACTGGATCAAATCTGCCGTGGCTGCGTTCGAGCCGAAGGACAATGCCGTGATCCTCGACGGTTGCCGGGTGGTGAAATACGACCGCCTGGTGGTCTGCCCAGGGCTGAAGCTCGACTGGGCCGCTGTCGAGGGGCTGGAGGAAACGCTGGGGCGCAATGGTGTCACCTCCAATTACCGCTACGACCTGGCCCCCTATACGTGGGAACTGGTGCAGGGGCTGAAGACGGGCCGCGCGCTCTTTACCCAGCCGCCAATGCCGATAAAATGCGCGGGCGCGCCGCAGAAGGCGCTGTATCTGTCGGCGGATCACTGGCATCGCACCAGTCGGCTCAAGGATATCGAGATCGGGTTCTGCAACGCGGGCGGGGTGCTCTTCGGGGTCAAGGATTACGTGCCCGCGCTGCAATCCTACATGGACAAATACGGCGCGCGGCTCGATTTCTTCTACAATCTCGTGGCTGTGGACGGCCCGGCGAAAAAGGCCGTCTTCGAGGTGAAGAAACCCGATCACGAGCCCGAGCGCGTGACGATGGAGTTCGACATGATGCATGTCTGCCCGCCGCAATGCGCGCCGGATTTCATCCGGGTCTCGCCGCTCGCCGATGCCGCAGGATGGGTGGATGTGGATCAGGCGACACTACGCCACAAGACCTATACCAACATCTGGTCCTTGGGTGACGTGATGAACGCGCCAAATGCCAAGACGGCGGCCGCTGCGCGCAAGCAGGCCCCGGTGGTGGCTGAGAATATCGTGGCCGATATCATGGGGCGCGAGCCGGTGGCGCAATATGACGGCTACGGTTCCTGCCCGCTTACACTAGAGCGTGGCAAAGTCGTGCTGGCCGAGTTCGGCTATGGCGGGGTGATGAAGCCCAGCTTTCCCAGGTTTCTCATCGACGGCACCAAGCCGAGCCGTCTGGCCTGGCTGCTCAAGGAAAAGATGCTGCCGCCGATCTATTGGAAGGCGATGCTGCGCGGGCGCGAATGGATGGCCCGGCCCGAGAAGATCAGTGCCGGGGGATAGACCCGGCCCTGTGCCCGCACCTTGACTACCCCGGGTTCCGTACCGGGGGCCTTTCGCCTTTTTTCGTCCTGAAATGGAAAGACCGCCTGTCATGCCCTCGCTGTCCCGCTATTTCCCCCCCTTGGACTGGGGGCGCAGCTATACCCGCGACACGCTGACCAGCGATCTGGTGGCGGCGGTGATCGTGACGATCATGCTGATCCCGCAATCGCTGGCCTATGCGCTTCTGGCGGGGCTGCCTGCGCAGGCGGGGATCTACGCCTCGATCGTGCCTATCGTGCTCTACGCGCTCTTTGGCACCTCCCGCGCGCTGGCCGTGGGGCCGGTGGCGGTGGTGTCGCTGATGACGGCGGCGGCGATCGGGCAGGTGGCCGAAGCGGGCAGCATGGGCTATGCGGCGGCGGCGCTGACGCTGGCGCTTTTGTCGGGGGCGTTTCTGATGGCGCTCGGCCTGTTGCGGCTTGGCTTCATCGCCAATTTCCTCAGCCATCCGGTGATCGCGGGCTTCATCACGGCATCGGGGGTGCTTATCGCCACGAGCCAGCTCAAACATATCCTCGGCGTGCCCGCAGGCGGGCATACGCTGGTCGAGATGCTGGCATCGCTGGCGGTGCATCTGGGCGATGTGCATCTGGCCACGCTGGTGATCGGCGTGCTTGCTGCGGCGTTTCTGTTCTGGGTGCGCAAGGGTCTGAAACCCGTGCTAATGCGTGCGGGTCTTGCCCCGCGCGCCGCCGATATCCTGGTCAAGGCGGGGCCGGTGGTGGCGGTGGCGCTGAGCACGGCGGCGGTCTGGCTGATGGGCCTCGATGCGCGCGGCGTGGCGATCGTGGGGGCGGTGCCGCAGGGCCTGCCGCCGCTCACGATGCCCGATCTCTCGCCCGACCTGCTGGGCGCGCTTCTTGTGCCTGCCTTGCTCATTTCGGTCATCGGCTTTGTCGAGTCGGTCTCGGTGGCGCAGACGCTGGCCGCGAAGAAACGCCAGCGCATCGACCCCGATCAGGAGCTGATCGGGCTGGGCGCGGCCAATCTCGGCGCGGCCTTCACCGGTGGGTATCCGGTTACGGGGGGCTTTGCCCGTTCGGTGGTGAATTTCGATGCGGGCGCCGAGACCCCCGCCGCCGGGGCCTTTACCGCCATCGGGCTGGCCATCGCGGCGCTGGCACTGACGCCGCTGATCTTCTTTCTGCCCAAGGCGGTGCTGGCGGCGACGATCATCGTGGCGGTCCTCAGCCTCGTCGATTTCTCGATCCTGCGCAAATCCTGGGCCTATTCAAAGGCCGATTTTGCCGCCGTGCTTGCCACCATCGGGCTCACGCTCGGGCTGGGGGTGGAGGCGGGGGTGTCTACGGGCGTGATCCTGTCGTTGGCGCTGCATCTCTACAAGACCTCGCGCCCGCATGTGGCCGAGGTGGGGCTGGTCCCCGGCACGCAGCATTTCCGCAACATTCTGCGCCACGAGGTCGAGACCGATCCGACGCTGCTGACCCTGCGGGTGGATCAGAGCCTCTATTTCGCCAATGCGCGGTTTCTGGAGGATCTGATCCAGGACCGGATCGCCGAGGATTGCGCGTTGCGCCATGTGGTGCTGATGTGCTCTGCGGTGAACGAGATCGACTTTTCCGCGCTGGAAAGTCTGGAGGCGATCAACGAACGGCTCAAGGCAGCGGGCATCACCCTGCATCTGAGCGAGGTCAAGGGGCCGGTGATGGACCGTCTCCAGCGCAGTCATTTTCTGGACGAGATGAGCGGAGAGGTGTTCTTGTCGCAATATGACGCCTGGACCACTTTGGTTCCGACCGGGAAGGGCTGAACCGGATGGTCACCAGGGATGTTTCCGATCTGCCGCCAGATCTGGGCTTGGACTCGGACACGATACTGCCCGCCGGTCGGGATAAGAGGCGATTGTTCCGAAAGAGCTATCTGCTTCTCCTGTTGTCGCGTTGCCCTTAACCCGGTTCTGCCTCAATCTATGTGGGAGGGGCAGCATTCGGGCTCTGAGCAATTCCGGCGCGGCATTTCCGTACACTGGGCGCTTGAGGGTCTTCAGGCGGTAGATCTGGCCTTGCGGTAGTTTCAAGGGTGCTGTCAGACGAACTCGAACTCGTCTCCACTGGCAGCGTGTCGCCCAAAACCTGAATCGCGGGGATTCCCACGCGTATGATTTTGTGAGTCATCCTGTTTGGGAGGATGGATCATGTCAGCACCTTTGCCAGACGTGCTTCGGGCGCGGTTTCGCCGATACATTGAAAAAGGGTTAAGCGGTCGCGCGGCGGCGTTATGGCTGACAACGCGGTCCGCGATCGCCGAGCATTGCAGAAGGATTGGCCGATGGGCGGCCTGAATGTCTGCCCGATGGCCCAACCTGTTTGACGAAAAATTGTGTGCCGGTCGTCCGGTGACGATGCCCGGTCAAGGCGTTTTTGACGGCGGGAACCTGGGCTATCTTGTTACATAGCCGGCACCTTTCAACTGTCATGAAGATTGCGCGTCTGCACATCTTCTGTCGGAACTGCTAGCGCCTCTCTGCCATCAGTCTGCGCCCACTCGCTGCGAATGATCAGCCCAGTTCCGACAAAGAGGCCATGAACTTGGAGAACAATTCACCCTGTGAGCTCACGCGTAGCTTGGCGTAAATGTTGCGCCGGTGAATGCGCACCGTGCCGGACGTGATGCCAAGTGCTCGGCCGGTGGCATCGGCGGAATGGCCCTTGAGAATGTATTCGACCACCTCGGCCTCACGCGGTGTAAGCAGGTTCCGTCCGAAACTTTGAAATGCGTCTTCTATCAACCGGGGCAGACGTTGCCCGTTGCTCGCCGGTTGGGACAAAAACTGACCGATCAGGCCGCACCAATGCTTTCGCGCGGTGGCGGCGACGAATGGTAGCAGGCTCTCGAGATCGCGGAACTCGCGTGCCGAGAAGGCCTTGTGCTCGCGCATCGCGGATATGACCACGCTGACGTCGTCGCCAACGTCGATGACATAGCCTATTTCTTCGGCAAGGCCGGTCTGAACATAGTAATTACGGAAATATTCGCCCTGGTAGAAACGATCGGGGGCCAGGTCGCGCAAACGCGCCAATCTGGTTTCAGTTGGACTTTGGGAGTGCAGGTAGAACGGGTCGAGGAGATACGGCCCTTCCTGATAATCGTCGACCATCACCTTGCGCTTGGTGGCAGGAAAATCATCAAAAAGATCAAGAGGTTTGTGGTCGCGGTGATAGGCAAAGATCACCGTGAACTCGAACGGCACGACGGCGCGCAGCGCATCGGTAAGCGCTGTAGGCAGACCGGGTGTGCCCAAGGTTTCAACGGCACACGCACAAGACCGAGTCCAGTCCGAAAGCTGAGATTTCATGGTCGTCTATGCTCTTTGTGGTATATACAGTGAGATCATCTTTTCGTAGCATTTTCGTCAAACAGGGCATACCCCTTCTTGGGTCAATAATGACAGGGTGTGATATGCTGGACGCATATGCGGAAACGGGAAGAGACATGCGAGCATCCTCGGAGACAACAGAAAACCAGGATGCGCGTGAGGATCGCGTCGCAGAATTTATTAATGTCTCCAAACGATTCGGGGGCGTTCTCGCGGCAGATCAACTGAACCTCGGAATCCGGCGGGGCGAATTTCTATCTTTCCTCGGTCCTTCGGGCTGCGGAAAGACGACGGCGTTGCGGATGCTTGCCGGGTTCGAGGAGCCAAGTGAAGGCTGTGTTAGGATCAATGGCTCTGACATGAGTGCGGTGCCGTCCTATCGGCGTCCAGTCAACATGGTGTTTCAGCATTATGCGCTCTTTCCGCATATGAGCGTGGCGCAGAACGTGAGCTATGGCCTGCGTCAGCGCCGCCCGCGAATGGCAAAGGCCGAGATCGCGACGCGGGTTGCGAAGGCGCTCGAGACTGTCCGGCTCGAGGATTTCGGCGGGCGCCGCGTCTGGGAATTGTCAGGTGGGCAGCAGCAGCGTGTGGCGCTTGCTCGGGCAATCATCAACGAGCCGACGGTCCTGCTTCTGGATGAACCAATGGCGGCGCTCGATGCAAAGCTGCGCGGCGATATGCAGCGCGAGCTGCTCGATCTTCAGCGGAGCCTCGGGATCACCTTCGTGCTTGTCACCCATGATCAGGAAGAGGCTCTGTCCATGTCAGACCGTATCTGCATCATGGGCGGCGGGCGGATCGCGCAGGTGGGCACCCCACAGGATCTCTATGATCGACCATGCAACCGCTATGTTGCGGATTTCGTGGGTAAGGCCAACATCCTGTCAGGTGAAATCGTCGAGAGGGCAGATGGGCGCGCACGGGTCGTTTTGCCCTCGGGCGCGGAGGTTCTGGTGTCGGAGGAGGGGCCGGACACGCGCAGAAAGATCGAGATCGTCGTGCGACCCGAGGCTCTTGGTATTGGCATGGCGGCGAGTCCCGGAGATGCCGCACTCAAGGCGCGGATCACTCATCGCACCTTTCTCGGCGATCATACCGAATACCTGCTGGAGGCCGAGGGAATCGGTCCTGTGCAGGTGAATCTGCCACGACAGGCCGAAAGAGCGTCGGGCAGGCACGAGGTGGGCGATGAGGTCCATATCCTGTGGGCGGCGGAGGCAGGGCGTGTCCTGGCCGCCGAAGACTGACCGAGCCTGAACCTGAACAATCCAGCAAGGGAGAATGATCATGACAAAAGATAATGCGCCGATCACTCGGCAGAAATTCATGGAAGAACTTCGCCGTTACGAGAAGGGCTCGATCACGCGTCGGCACTTCCTGGGGGTGACGGGCCTTGGTGCCGCGATGGCCGTGATGGGCGGAGCCATGCCCGGACTGTTACCCGGTCGCGCGCGGGCGCAGGACTTGGGCAACCGCGTGGTGCTGGCCACTTGGCCCAATTATCACGATGCGTCGAATTTCGACCGATTCACCGATGCCACGGGCGTCTATACCCAAGTCAATGTCTTCGGCTCGAACGAGGAAATGCTGGCCAAGCTGCAAGCGGGCGGGTCGGGCTGGGATGTGTTCGTGCCGACCAACTACGCGATCTCTACCTATGTCGAGGCAGACCTGATTGAGCCACTCGATCTGTCGAAGCTGCCGAATTACGATCCTGCGGCATTCGATCAGCGGTTTGCCGATGCGGGCACGATCGACGGCACCGTCTATGCCGTGCCTAAGAACTGGGGCACTACAGGTATCGCCTACAACTCCGACAAGACCGGCGGTGTCGTGGATAGCTGGAAGACCTTCTTCGACGGTGCGCGCGATCAGTTCGACGGGCGGGTGATGGTTCATGACTATCAGCTGACCACCATCGGCAATGCGCTGGTCTATTTCGGCCACAGCTTCAACTCGGTCGATGAGGCGGAACTGGCCGATGCTGAAAAGCTTCTGATCGACGTGAAGCCCCATCTCTTCGCGATCTCTTCGGATTACCAGCCGTCGATGCGCAATGGCGATGCCTGGCTCACGATGTGCTGGACCGGCGACGGCAAGCAGATGAACAGCGATATGCCCGAGATCGGCTTTGCCCTCGGCAAGGAGGGCGGCGAGATCTGGTCGGATTACTATGCCATCCCCAAGGATGCCCCGCATCGCGAGGCGGCCTATGCGCTGATCGACTATCTGCTCAATCCGGAGGTGAACGCGCGCGAGGCGCTCGCACACGGCTATCCGGTGGCCGATACGCGCACCAATGCGCTCCTGCCCGAGGACCTGCTCAATGATCCGATCCTCTATCCCGCGGCCGAACGGCTGAGTGCGCTGGAATTCGGTGCGGCCGTGACCCTGACCGATCCGAACCGGGCTGAGCTCATGGCGCGGTTCAAGTCGGCCTGAGGCGCGGAAACGGAGACGGACGATGGCCATGGCACAAACACGGGCGCGCACGCTGCTCCTGACGCCCGCAGGCTTGTGGTATGCGGCGTTGCTACTGTTCCCTCTGGCCGTCGTCCTGATCTTTTCCTTCGGCGAGCGCAACCCGATCGGGGGCTATGCGCCCGGCTTCACGTTGGAGCAATATGCCAACCTTCCAGCGCGCTTTGCTGCCTTTCGCAACACGCTGACGCTCGCACCTCTCGGCACCATCGCGGCGCTGCTCATCGCCTATCCGCTGGCGTATTACCTGGCACTCAGGGTTTCGGTGCGTTGGAAGACGATGCTGCTGATCCTGGTGATCGTGCCGTTCTGGACGTCGATCCTGATCCGCTCCTATGCGTGGATCTACCTGCTTGGCGGCAATGGGATTCCGGCCTTTCTGGAGGCGATCGGCCTCGGGGAAATACAACTGATCAACACGCCCTTCGCGGTGCTCGTGGGTATTGTCTACGGTTATTTGCCACTGATGGTCTTTCCGATCTACGTGGCGCTGGAAAAGCTCGACAAGAGCCTGCTGGAAGCCGCTTCTGATCTTGGGACACCACCCTGGCGCAGCTTTCTGCAGATCACCCTGCCGCTTTCCATGCCGGGTGTGCTCACCGGTTCCATGCTGGTCTTCATCCTGTTGACCGGAGAATTCCTGATCCCGGCGATCCTCGGAGGCGGCAAGGTGTTCTTTGTCGGCAACGCGCTGGTCGATCTGTTCCTGCAATCGCGCAACTGGGCTTTCGGCTCTGCCGTGGCCGTGGCGCTGATCGTTATCATGCTGATTGTCGTGGCGCTCTACACACGGGTGGTGAAACGGTTCGGAGCCACCCGCGACGATGTCGGGCTGATGTGAGGGTGCCATGAGACTTTATGCCATCGCCGTCTACGGGTTTCTCTACCTGCCGATTTCGATCATCGCGCTGTTCTCGTTCTCGGCGGGGCGCAATGCCAGTTCGATGCAGGGATTCTCGACCGAATGGTATGCCCGCGCCCTCAACAATCCCTTCGTGATGGAGGCGCTCTGGACGTCGCTCAAGGTGGCGTTCTTCTCGGCCATCCTCGCCACGCTTGCCGGGACCATGGCGGCATTGGCGCTCACGGGCATGAAAGGACGGCTGCGTGCAATCTTTGACGTGCTGGTGCAGATCGCGGTGATGATTCCCGGTATCGTGATCGGCATCGCGACGCTCATCGCGCTTGTCACGCTCTTCGATCTCGTGAATCCTTGGATCGAGAGCCTGACCGGGTGGCGTCTCTCCCTGGGCCTGGGATCGCTCATTGGCTTGCACGGCATGTTCACCATGTCCCTCGTCGTGCTGCTGGTGCGCGGGCGACTGGAAAGCTTCGACCGCGCCCAGATCGAGGCGTCGAACGATCTAGGGGCCAGTCCGCTGGGAACCTTCATGCAGGTGACGTTCCCACAGATCGCGCCGGCCATCCTTGCAGGTTTTCTGTTGGCGTTCACCTTCAGTTTCGATGACTTCATCATGGCGTTCTTCGTTGCTGGATCGGAGACGACGCTGCCCATCTACATCTTTTCGTCCATCCGTCGCGGGGTGACACCCGAGATCAACGCGATCGGCACAATGGTGATGGTGGCCTCTCTCACGCTTCTGATCGTCGCGCAAATTCTGCTGCGGCCAGGCCATTCCAGGGGAAAGGGATAAATCGCTTTGCAGGAGACAGGAAAGCTCAAGGATCGTATCGCGCTGGTCACAGCGGCCGGATCGGGTATCGGTAGGGCAGGGGCCTGCGCAATGGCGCGCGACGGGGCCACCGTGATCGTAACCGACCTAGCGGCCAACCTTGCGGAGGAGACACTTGCACGGATCGAAGCCGAAGGCGGGCAAGGCATGGCCTTCGCGCTCGATGCAAGGGATGACACGGCTTGTCGGGCCACCGTCGACCGCGTCGTCCGTGACCACGGGCGCATCGACATCCTGCACAGCCATGCCGGCATCCAGATTCCCGGACGGCTGGAGGATGTCACGTCAGAGCAAATGGATTCTGCATGGGCGCTCAATGTAAGGGCGCATTTCGTGCTGGCGCAGGCGGTGGTCGCGCCGATGCGTGCGCAAGGCGGCGGATCGGTAATCGTCACCGCATCCAACTCGGGCTGTCAATATGACCGGGGTATGATCTCCTACGCCACGACCAAGCATGCCGCAGTTGCGATGGTAAAGCAGATGGCGGCGGACTATGCGCGCGAGAACATCCGCTTCAATGCGCTTTGCCCCGGTTTCGTCGATACGCCATTCAATGCCGGGTTCGAGATTCAGATGGGCGGGCGCGATGCACTCGAATCCTATGTCGCAGACACGATCCCGATGGGCCGGTGGGCCAGTGTCGACGAGATCGCCGACGGCATCGTCTACCTAGCTTCGGAGCGGTCGAGTTTCGTCACCGGTTTGGCGCTGGTCATAGATGGCGGTGAGCGGCTCTAGAACACCCCTTGGCGTATAGGGTGACCTCCCTCAGACAATCAGCGAGGCGTAAGCGGCAGGGCGAGCCGAGCGGCGCGAACACCGGCGGCTTTCGGCGTCGAGATCAAAGTCGCGCGTAGCCTTCGAATTCCACACAAACCCGGGGGGAAGATTTGCAGATTCCTGCCAATTTCCTGTGCGTCAGGGCGCGGGCGCCAGCCGCGTCCATACCGGCTTGATGATTTTCAGCCCAACCGGGATCAGGGCCAGACCGAGCACCAGCCCGAACACCCCGTCAAGGCCCGCCGTGACGGCCCACTTAACGGCGCCCTGCCACGGGCCCATCCCTTGTGCAACAGCAACCGCGACATGGTGAATCCAATCATACATCGCCGGGAAACCCATCTGGTCCAGCGCGTGCAGGATGATCGATCCGCCCACCCACAGCATCGCGGCCGTGCCGACGATCATCAACAAGTTCATGAACTTGGGCATGGCATGCACGATTCCGCGTCCCAAGGCGCGGGTCAGTCCCAGTCGGCCGTTCTCGGCCATGTAGAGTCCCACGTCATCGGCCTTCACGATCAGTGCGACCGCGCCATAGACCAGCGCGGTGATCCCCATCGCCACCATCGCCAGCGTCGCCGCCTCCATCCAGAGCGCGCTTTCAGGAAGCGCGGCCAGAGCGATCGTCATGATCTCGGCTGACAGGATGAAATCGGTCTTGATCGCCCCCGCAACCTTTTGTTCCTCCAGATGCGCGGCATCCCCTTCGATGTGGCTTCCGTCCGGCCCGCCGTGACCTTTACCAAACCCCAGGAAATGTGCGACTTTCTCGGCGCCTTCAAAACAGAGATAGCCCCCGCCCAGCATCAGGATCGGTGGGATCAGCCACGGCGCGAAGGCCGATAGGGCCAACCCCGCAGGCAACAGGAACACCAGTTTGTTGATCAGCGACGCCCGCGCGATGCGCCACACCATCGGCAATTCGCGCGCGGGCGAAAATCCCTGCATGTACTTGGGCGTCACCGCCGCGTCGTCGATCGCCGCGCCTGCCGCCTTGGACCCTGCCTTGGCCGCTTGCCCTGCCACGTCATCGACCGACGCCGCTGCCATCTTGGCCAGAGCCGCCACGTCGTCCAGCAATGCCATCAACCCACTCATACCCGCCTCCTGTAGCCGACATTCCCCATGCAGACTGCCGTTTGACGACAGCGTCGCCTGACAAGGCCGGTTGATCAATTGTTTTCCGTGCAGCGCAGCGGCCAGTCAGCCATCCCCCCTTTCATGCCAGGCCGCCTTGCAAGAGTTGGGGGTGGGGCGGCGTCTTCTTTCCTCGTCAAAGCCACGGTCATCCGTTCGACCTGGCCGTGGGTCCACGGGTGGTTCGGTTTTGTCAGCCGGTGCTCGACCCCATTCGCCTCGCAGATCATGTCGAAGCGCATCGACCGGGAGTAGATGGTGTTCCGGTTTCGGGGCTGCTCTGCGAACTGGATGCCGTTGTCGGTCAGGACCGTGTGGACCTGGCAGGGCACGGCCTCGAGCATGTGCTGGAGGAACTCCCAAGCTGTTGATCTTGTGTCGAAGTTACAGATTTATGTTTAAACGAAATGCATTAGGTGGGGGTTTGCCTTTAGTCGCTGGCGACCCCGGCAGGCATCAGCCTTCTGGAGAAAGTATGCTAAGATGTTGAAATTAAATGATTGAGAAATTTAGTGTGTAGCAAAATGTGTAGCAAAATGTGTAGCAATACGAAAGGCTTTGACTGTCCTTGAGCGGCGTTTTCCCAAGGCTTCGATCTTTGCCTCGGCCCTCCTCGTCACCCATCTCCAACCTTGGATTCGTGCGCGTCTGACGGTCAATGCATGCCAACCTCTTTTTGCATCGATCATGCGCAGAGGTCAGCTTTCTGGTCGCAATCCGAATCATCAATTGCAAATTTCCTCGGAGCCATACGATACGACCTTGCGCAGCCATTTCTGCCCCGGCTCCCGCTCTGTGCGCAGATCCCAACACAGGTCGAACGAGAACACCACTCCCTCCAGTGGAAGAGGAGCTTCACACAGGTTTCTGAGCCGGGGATCGAGCGAGAAGAGGCGCCGCGGCGCAATTGCGATCAGGTCGGAATTTGCCACGATGTCGGGTATCTCGAACCAGCTTGACACGGTCATTGCCATGCGCCGCTCTAGGCCCCGCGCGACCAGCGCGTAATCGATCACTGTCGTTCCTGTTGTGGACTGCGAGAGTTTCACGTAACGCAGATCGGCATACAGCTGGGCCATCATCGGCTCGCCCGCACGCGGATGGGCGAGGCGCATCAAGATCACGATCTCGTTGGCGATGCCATATCAAAGCGTTTTGATGGGAGGCACTTGGGCGCTCTTGTTATGTAGCGAACACCCTTCAACAGTCGTGATCGATGCGGGTCCGCACTTCTATTGCCGGAACTGGCAGCAGCTATCCGCCATCAGTCTGGATCTGCGCCAACTATCCGGCGCACAATCAGCTTAGTTCCGACAATGAAGCCATGAACCTGGAGAACAATTCGCCCTGCGAGCTCACGCGTCGCTTGCCGTAAATATTGCGCCGGTGAATGCGCACCGTGCCGGGCGTGATACCAAGTGCGCGGCCGGTGGCATCACGTGTTCAGCTTCAGCTCGGTCACACAAAGATGGACAGCAAGGTCCGGTACCTGGGCGCTGAGCTTGAGGATGCACTGGCAATCGCCGAGGGTATCGAAATCTAGCAACTTCGCGCCGCCTTCACGGGCGGCCCAGACCTGCCGTTACCTTCATTGACCGACGCCGCGATGCAGCTTTCGCAATTCTGCCGTTCGTAACCCGCGCCGCATTCTATCGATTTCGATCTGAATCTTCTGCGCGGGTTGGTCGCCGTGTGCTACGGTGCATAAGCCGGGCTGCTTGCGGCGGATTGATACCCAACGAGAAGCTTGAGGAGATAGATGATGTTTGCACGCGTGACGAAGTACAAGATGAAGCCTGGATCACGGGATGCCGCAACCGCGTTGCTGAGCCAGTTAAAAGACTCGATCATGGGCATGAATGGCATGCACAACTTCGTCAACGTGATGAACGAGGACGGCAGTGGCTACGTGATTTCGGTGGTTGAAAGCGAAGGGACATCAGATGCGAACGCGGAACAGGTGCAGGCACTATGGGGCCAGTTCGCAGAGCATTTGGAAGGCCAACCTACGGCCGAGGGCTACGACGTCATCGCAAACTGGACGAACTGAGGCCAATTGCTCGGTCGGCGGGGTTATCCCGCCGACCTGTGAGAGGTCGCTGCATGGAGCCAGGCGGAATACCCTCGCCCAACTGCGGGTAATTTAAAGGCTTCGGCCCTAACCGGACCTTCACCAAGAAGTCCATGTCTGCGGCGCAGCTTCCCCGAAGCGGTCTTTCGCGACAGAATCAAGGCCGGTAACATATCATTCTGTCTTCGGCGCCGCTGCCGATCCGGCGAGCAGGCCTCCGTCGATATTGAGTTCGGCCCCGGTCATGTAGGCCGCCTCATCCGAGGCCAGCATGACGGCGAGGGCGGCGACTTCGTTAGGATCGCCGAACCGGCGCAGCGGTGTGTCCGCAACAAAGGCTGCCATACGCGCCTCGCGGTCCGGTCCGCTGCCCAGCATCGGCTCCCACATCGGGGTCAGGACGGCGGCGGGGTGGATCGAGTTGCAGCGGATGTTGAGCCCCTGCTCGGCGCAATAGAGTGCGACCGACTTCGTGTGATTGCGCACCGCGGCCTTCGAAGACGCATAGGCCGCCGCGGCCGGGATGCCCACGAGGCCCGAGCGGGACGAGATGTTTGTGATCGACCTCGCGCTCCGGGGGCGCATCGCGCGGATCGCGTAGCGGCATCCCAGGAATGTTCCGTCCAGATTGACCGCATGCACCGCGCGCCAATCCTCGAGGCTGGCATTCTCGGGGTCGTTTGGGCGCAGGGCTTCCTCGAAGCCGGTGACGCCCGCATTGTTCACCACCACGTCGCATTCGGGCCAGGCCTCGGCCAGCGCCTCCCAATCCTGCTCGAATGCCACGTCGAGGCGCGTCGCCTCTCCACCGATTTCGAGGGCGACATCGGCGGCGCTGGCTTCGTCTTTGTCGGTCACGACGACAGTTGTGCCCTCCCGGGCGAAGGCCCGCACGATCGCGGCTCCGATGCCGCGCCCCGCGCCGGTCACGATGCAGATTTTAGTGTTCAGTCGGGGCATGATGTTCTTTTCTGTCCAGGGCGCGGTCAGCCTGCGGCACCATCGAATGGCGATTTCAGTAGGCAGGCCTATTCAAGGGTAAGCAATGCAGGGATGGTGTCCAGACCACTTCGAAGGGTGTGGCGATGCTCAATCAGACAGACACAACTTGTTGCCATCGAGGTCTCTCACATAGGCCGAGAATTTCGGCCCACGCTGATTGGGCGCACCTTCGCAGGTGCCGCCAAGCTCAAGCGCCAGGCCGTGCATCCTTTCAACATCTTCCTTGGCGCGGGCACAGAAGCCGACCATCGTGCCATTTCCATGGGTCGCCGGCTTCTTGTCGAACGGCCTTGCAACGGCGAAGGCAAAATCCTCTCCTATCCAGTAGGTCATACGCTCCGAGGGCGATATGCTCTGGAGCCCCGCGCCTTCGAAAAGAGCGTCGTAGAAGGTCCTGGATGCGCGCATGTCGTTCGTTCCGACGACGAAGTAATTCATTTTCATGGTAATCTCTCCGAATGAATTGGTGATTCCGATGCTGACTGTATTGCGGCCTCTCACACCACCACGACATTGCCGCGCTTGTGCCCTGCTTCGACGTAGGCGTGCGCCTCAATGAGGTCGGACAGCGGGTAGATCCGGTCCAAAACCGGGGTGAGACGGTCTTGGTCGATCTGGGTCAGGATCTCGGACAGCATGGCCTGCAGGCGCTGCGGCTTTTCCAGGCCTGCTGCCGCGAACAGGGCGCGTTTTCGGCCAACAAGGCTCGAAAACATGATCGCGGGCAACCGCCTCAACGTCAGGACCGGGCAGAGGTAGCGTCCCGCCTCGGCAAGCGCAGGCCTGGCGGCCGAGAAGGACGCGACGCCCAGCGTGTCAAAGATCACGTCAAAGCCGGCACCGGGCTGCAAGGCCTCTTCACTGCTGTAGTCGATCACGCGGGTGGCCCCGAGCGAAGCGACGAAGCTAGTGTTGCGGGCGCTGCTGGTGGCCGTCACCTCTGCGCGCAGGGCGGCGGCGATCTGCACCGCGGCGCTGCCGAGGCTGCCGGCCCCGCCCAGGATCAGGACGCGGTCGCCGCTCTGGACCTCTCCGAGATTGCGCAGGAAGTGCCAGGACGTCAGCACGCCGTCACACAGAACCGCCGCATCCTCATGCGACAGGCTGTCGGGCTTGGGCATCAGAACCCCGTCCTCGTCGAGGCAGATGTGGCTGGCATTGGCGCCAAAGCGCATCCCGGCCTCGCCGAAGACCATATCGCCCGGCGCAAAGCGGCTGACCTCGTGGCCAACCGCGATCACCTCGCCCGAGAGGCCCGTTCCGGACAGACCGTTGCGCGGACGCCGCAGGCCAAGGAAGGGGCGCGCGAACAGCGGCTCGCCCTTGCGCATCATGCCGTCGGCCCGCGTCACGGCAGAGGCATGGATGCGGATCAGCACCTCTTTCGGCCCGGGCTGCGGCATGGGGAGCGTGACGGGTGTAAGAATTTCGGGGCGGCCGTAGCGCGGGATGTGCCAGGCGGTGCGCGTCGCAGTCATGGGGGAACCTCCGGGGTTTCTGGGTGTGCTGACAGGAATAGAGGTTTTATTTCGCTCCGAGGAGTGACTAAAGTGGCCCACAGTGGTTCATAAACGATCCGGTCGATCTATGGATTGGAAGTCCCTCCCAGCCTTCTTGGCTGTTGCGCGGAACGGCTCGCTCAGGGCGGCGGCTGAGCAGCTGGGCGGCACCCACGCGACGCTGCGGCGCCAGGTCGAGGCGCTGGAGGCGCAGCTCGGCACCCAGCTCTTCCGGCGGGGCGCCGACGGCTTGTCCCTGACCGCCCCCGGGCAACGCCTGCTGCCGCAAGCGCTCGAAGCCGAGGCGGCTTTGCTCAAGGGGTTCAACGCGGTGCAGGGGCTCGACCGAGAGGCTGCGGGGCGCATCCGCGTGTCAGTTGACCCGATGACAGCGCATTACCTGCTGGCCCCGGTCTTGGCCGACTTCGCCGCGCTTTATCCCGAGATCGAGATCGAATTGCGCCTTGCCTACACGCTGGACTCGATCGCCCGGAATGAGACGGATGTCTCGATCCGCCACGCCGCCACGATCGAGGAGGATGCGGTCGGCCGGAAACTCTTTCCCCTGTCCATCGGCGTGGTGGCCTCGCGCGACTACATCGACCGCGCCCTGCCGGGGGCGGGCCGCAAGGGGCAAGGGCTGAGCTGGATCGGATATGGCGACGTGCCCGAGCTTGCGACAATGATCGCGGCCTCGGCCTTCCCCGAGGCGCGGATCCGCCACTCTGTCCCCGACCCGGAAATGCATCTGCACCTTGTCCGCGCGGGCGCGGGGATGACGTTCCTTGCGACCTGGGTCACGTCGGTCTTCCCCGAGCTGCAACGCGTTCCGGGAACCGAGCTCGATCAGCGGCGCGCGACCTGGGTTCTTCTGCACGGCGAGCTGCGCCGGGTACGCCGGGTCCGGCTCTTCGTCGACTACCTGTGCGACGCGCTCCTGGAACGACGCGCGGCGTTCCTGGGACCTTGATCCGATGGAGCCCCCGGTGGGGCCGGGCCGCATAGTCAGGCCGCTATCGGCCCTCAGCGGTCCTTCAGCTTGGTCTACATGCCGCTGATGCAGCTTCACCGAACCGACCTTTCGCTGCGGCTGCGCGGTCGGGACGATGCGAGCTTACGGTCTGCGGGACAAAGCGCCAATTCGCTGCTGTCTCAGGCAGACCCGCCTTGGAGAAAAAGCGTGCTTCGAATTGTTCTTGTGATTTGAGAGGCTCTCAGCGACGTTCCAATGCGACTTTTTTTCGTTGTCGGCTCGATGTCATGGAAACGGAAGACTGGAGTTGAAATCACGCCTGCTGCGGTCATGCCGTTTGCCAATGCGGGATCGGCCGCCCAGGCCAGCGCCCGTTCCATCGTGTCTCATTCGAACCAGACGGTGACGACATTTTGATCAACCGGATTGTGCAGAATTTAGGCTGCCACCTCACCCACCGCACGACGAGTTGGCAGGGCGTCGTCGAAAACCGTCTGCCATCGATCAAAATCTTCGACCTCGTGGGTCACGACCATCCACGCTTCCTGAGCTTGAGCGGCTGGCGCTAAAAGAACGGCCAGAGCGGTATAGGCGCTGATCGTCAGGTGGTGACATCGCATTGTGAACATGGACTTGCTCCTTTTCTGTATGACCGAATCAAGGCCATGCGAGTGCCGGTTCGCCGCCGAACAGGGCCCGACATTCGGACTGGGCATTGCTGTGCGGAACGTCAGTTTTCGAGGTATCGAGCGCGCGCTCGATACCCGTTTGGGCACGCTGAACCCGCGTGTGCCGGATAGGGTCAGCCTGTCGCGGCGGCGGCCTGCGGGGAGGGTTTCTCCGGCTCGCCGCTGAAATGCGCCCAAAAACTCGTCGCGGGCGTGGCTGGGCGGGAAAGGTGTGTCCGGCACGGGCACATCGCGAAATCGGCAGAGAGGCTCCCAGCCGTCGGCGACATTGAAGACCAGAAGCCGGCCGGCGGGGATGAGCTCTCGGACGCGGGCGTTGTTTGCGCGGTAGCTGGCGATGGCGCTGTCGCGGTCCGTGAAATCGCCGAAGGTTTCTCGATCAAACCGGCCTTCGTCACTTCGAAGATTTCCAGCAGATGTGGCGGCAGTTGCAACGTCTCCATCAGGGCGAAGAACGTGCCGATGGTGCCGTTGAAGCTGGCCCAAATTATCTGACGACGGACAGTGGCGCTCCCGTGACGAACTTCTCCTATAGTGATTCCTTCCATTCCTGCGAAAGGATCACACCATCAAACCATGTGACCAAACACCTCATGCCACGCCGTCAATATTTCAGAAAGTGCGTACCACCGCCGAATTTCCAGCAATTTCCGGACTTGACCGTAAAAATTTAAGCCCGGATACTAAATTTCTTAAAAGAGCCGACGAAAGAAATAGAGCAACAAAGCAATGAGTTTTCAAGGCCTTTTCATCCTTCTGCCGCACAACTTCCGGCAGCGCCCCGCAAAGAAATTCGATGCGATTTGAACCGGCGTTAAGGATTGCATTGATCTACGCAGGCTTTAGCCTGTTCTACATCTTCGTGTCTGATGTGCTTGTTGAGCATCTCGTCGCGGACACTGGCGCCAGAATGGTCCAGACGGCAAAGGGCACGATCTTTGTATTGTTCTCGGCACTTGTCATCTATTTCCTGATCCGCGCAGAACTGAAAAAGCGGGCACGGCTGCGTGAGGTCGCCCTGCGGGCGCAACGACTTGAAGCCATCGGTCAATTTGCCACAGCGATGGCGCATGATTTCAACAACATACTGACGGTCGTCATTGGCGGATTGGATATGAGCGAGGACATCCTGCCACCCGACCATCCTGCGCACGTTCATCTCGCCAACTCCAGGAACGCGGCCGAAAAAGCCGGTGAACTGACCCATCGGATGCTTATCTTCTCCCGGCAAAGCCACCTGACCCCTCGGCCGGTGGATGTCAACCAAAGCGCGAAGGAGCTGATCCCACTGTTGAACCTGGCCACGGGCGAAAAGGTATCGGTTCGCTGTAAATTGTCTGATGAATTGCCTCCAGTCATTGCTGAGCCGTCCAAGTTACAAAACATACTTCTGAATCTAATCGTCAATTCACGTGATGCCATGCCATCAGGCGGGGACATCTTTCTGGAAACCGACCGCGAGCGTGTCGAGTCACAGCTTTCCAACGGCCCGTGGACAGTGCCGCCCGGTGACTACGTCACGGTGTTGGTACGTGACACGGGCGAGGGCATGTCGAAGAAAATAATGGAAAAGGTGTCGGAGCCATTCTTCACCACCAAACCGATGGGCAAGGGAACCGGTCTCGGCCTGACCACGGTGTGCGACAGCATGCGAGCATGGCAGGGCCATCTGATGATCACCAGCTCCAGCGGATTGGGCACGACGGTCAAGATGTATCTGCCGGCCACGGGTCAGGAACCACCGCCCCAAGGAGAAATTGCTTGGCACGACAGCCGACAGTAAGGGCCGGACCATCCTGCTGGTAGAGAACGACGCCGAAGTCCACGCGTTGGTGGCCAGCGAATTGAAAAGTCTGGGGGGGGCCAAACCCAAAATGCGGCAAATGTTTCCGAGTCCGGAGAGATCTTGCGATCGCCCAGAGTAGACCTGCTTCTTAGCGACATCATGCTGGATGGCAACACGACCGGTACCCCTGCATGGTGGTCAGCTACGGCACATAGCTCACCTCCAATGCCATAGTGCGCTGGCAGGAGGACCGGAAGGTCGAAAGGCACTACTCACGACAATCGGCATCCCGAGATCATGCGTTGCGCGTGCGTTTGTTGGGGTTAGACCGCGGTTACGCCACGAAGCTATCCGTCGAGTCACTGTTGGGGTTTGCCACGCGCAGGTACTGATTGAGGTGTCGCGATTGAGTGCCAAGCTCGCGAATGACTTGCGACTCCAGCGTATGGGTGGGTATGAGGACCGGATCGCCTTCGTACCAATCGCCAGGTGTCGCGAACCCCGTCCGGTCATGGAGTTGCAGGGCAGCGATTACGCGGAGCGTTTCGTCCACGCTCCGCCCGATGAAAACCGGGTATTCAAAAATCATTCGTACTTTCATTTGAGGGTCGAGGATGAAAGATTTTCGGATAGGCCACGTGGCGTGTTCTTTCTCATGACGCATGCCAAAGAGCCTAGAGAGATGTCCTCCCCTGTCCTCTGCGCCGGGAAACCAGACGTCTGTCTGAAAGAGCTGCTCGATATCATCGTGCCACTCCAACTGCTCCTTGATGGTTGATCCCGTGAGTGCGAGGACGTTAGTGCCGAGCTTTTCAAAGCGCGCCTCGGCCTTTGCCAACTCCGCGATTTCCGTCGTGCAAACCGGGGTCCTCGCAGCGGGATGGCTGAACAGAAACGTATAGCTCCCCTCAGCCCAGTCCCAGAAATTGAGCTCGCCCTTGGTGGTCGCAACCTTGAAGTTGGGGAAGATGTCTCCGATTTGTGGCAGCCATTTCACCTTGCGGCGGTAGCCCATCGGGACGCTTATGTGCGTGCCGTCGATGTTTCTGGGGGTGAAGAACTGTATGCTCATAAGCGCGCCTCCCGCTTCAGTCTGCTGACGTAACTCAGGGCAAACCTACCTCAACACACCGCCTCCCCGTGTGCTGTCGAGGTGACAAGATGTTCCGGAAGTTTTCAAAACTATGTGAAACATGACAGAAATGTGGCACCATAGTATCATGATCATCGATGGACGTAACGCGTCGCAGTAGCGGCCTTATTCCAAAGGCCGGCGCGACGTATGGACAGGAGCGCATGCCGCTTCCGACGCTTCTGCGGGTTCACTCCAACGCGCTTCGAAACGCCCGTTCTGCCTGGATAACCGACGGGCGAGGCTGCGGTTGGATGTTAACTTTTGCTGCTCACCAGCATGTAGCCGACGCCGCGGATGGTCCTTATCTTGCTGACACCAGTGCCATCGGGAAACAGCTTGCTTCGCAACCGGCTGATCAATCCATCAATCGTACGATCATAGGCCGCCCAGCCCGGGCCGCGAACGTTGTCCATGATCTGTTCTCTTGAAAGGACGTTGTTCGGGTGTTTCGCCAGCACACAAAGGACATCGAATTCGAGGGTGGTGAGTTCGATTTCCTCGCCAGATTCCCAATGGATCGAGCGCGCTCCGCGCGAGATATGCATTCCGTGCAGCACCTGCACATCGTCAGGCTTGGCAGCATGTGCCTCTGATGACACTTTACGCCCGGCGAGGACGCGCCTGAGAATAGCCTTGGCCCGCGCCCTGAGCTCCCTTACCGCGAACGGCTTGACGATGTAATCGTCGGCGCCCAGTTCGAGACCCAAGACCCGGTCGATCTCATCTCCCCGCCCCGTGAGGACGATGACCCCGGTGTCAGACACAGCCTTGATCCAGCGCGCCGCATCCAGGCCATTGCCATCCGGCAAGGCCAGGTCGATGAAGGCGAGATCGAAAGAGTGACGCCCGAATTCCTTCTTGAACTCCTCGATACTGTGTACGCAAACGACCTCGAAGCCCTCCACGTGCAATGCATTGGCGACAACCGTTGTAATTGCCTGTTCGTCATCCAGAACAATTGCCAGATTGGTCATGTGGTCTTTCTCTTTCTATCGCCTACATGCTTCGTGATCGGCTCGGTTGGCCTCATTGCACACGCTTTCAGTGTGATGCTCTCTGCTTACACACCTTTGTTCAACCCGCGCTTACCCACGCATTCGGACGGCCATTTACAGTCAGATGCCGCCACATCACAATTGCGTCGACCCGGCTCTGGTGATGCCGTTGGGAGGGACCATCAATACCATCCAGTTAAGTTCCGCTCTCCGCCTGTCAACCTCTCCTGAGGCAGGCCTTGCTGCTCGACGCGACGGTGCTTTTGTGGCAGAGACCGGCATACGAATTTATACGGCCGAGCCATCGTTTGGTCGGATCGATAGCTCTCTCGACTCCTAAGGGGGACGCCATGACGAAAGCTCCTGTCCTGTACCGTGAGGCCCTTAGCGCATACAGCCATGTTTCGCTGCCGATCTGGCTGTTCTCGATCGAGAACCTTCGGATTGTGTTTGCGAATGAAGCTGCGCAAACTTGGCTGGGTTATGATGCGCAGACATTGCGCGCGATGACCATCGCAGACCTGCGGCCAGAAGCCGAGCGGCCCCGGATTGTTGATGAGGTGCAGCAGTTCGACGGACTGATGAACGACGCGGGAACCTGGACGATTGTCGGAAACTCCGGAGATCATTTCAGCGCAGCGTTCAAGTGGAAGAAAGTAATCTTTGAGGGCACAGAGGCCGTCGTGGCAAGTATTCGCGACGTCACGCGAATTGCCCAGGCCGAGGCACGGGCTGAAAACTTGAGCGAGGAAAACAAGGCGCTGGAGCAGAAGGTGCGCTTGTCGGCAGAGCATCTGTCGACGCTTGTCGACAGCTTGCCGGGGAAGCTTCTGGTCCTGACGCCTGGCGAATACAGAATCGTGGCGGTCACCGACGAATACGCACAAGCCGTGATGCTGGATCGTGGCGCGCTTCTTGGTCAACGCCTGTTCGATATATTTCCGGATGATCCCTCCGAGCCTGAGGCCGATGGTGTGCGCAACCTGCGTACGTCGATCCAGCGCGTGGAGTCCTTGCGCGTCACCGATGTGATGAACATGCAGCGCTATCCCGTGCGTCAACCTGACGGCAGTTTTCAGGAGCGTTACTGGCTCCCGCGCAACAAGCCTGTGCTCGATGCCGATGGGCATATCATCTACATTGTCCATCGCGTAGAAGATGTGACCGGTGTCTTGGCAGGTAAAGGGGCGGACTCCGAGGCCACATCTGTCGCAGAAGCGATCGACCCGCTTCAATTGGCGAAAACGCGCACCGCCTTGCATGCCCTACAGGAGCGCGAGACGCGTCTCAAGACGGCTGAAATGCTCCTTGATCTCGGGTCGTGGGAGTTCGATCTTGACCGAGGCAAGCTCAACTGGTCGGATCGGGTGTTCGACATTCACGGGGTGCCGCGCGAGCACGGCGCGCCGGATTTTGACGGCTACGTGGCCCTCGTGCATCCCGACGACCAGGAACAGATGCTGGCCACCTACAATCGGTTCGCCGAGACCGGTGCGCCGGAGCTGGAGTTCCAGCATCGGATCATTCGGAATGATGGCGGGATTACGCATGTGAGAGGCGTGGGGGCGCGGCATCTGGTTGACGACCGTGAACTCGTCATCGGCTTCGTGCAGGACATCACCAACCTCAAGCAGACGGAAGAAGAACTGCTGGTGCAGGCCCGGCGGCGGAGGTTCGCGGGACGCTTGGTCAGTCTCGGAAGCTGGCGCGTCGGACTCGATGATACCCATGTCATGTGGTGCGAAGAGACAGCAGCTATCCACGACGAACCGGAAGGCACATCCCCGCCGGTCGAGGAGGCGATCAACTATTACATTCCTGAACATCGCGATCGCATTCGCACACGCTTTGAAGCCTGTGTCACCGAGGGGCGTCCGTTCGACGAGATCCTGCAGATCGAAACCGCCAAGGGTCGGCGCGTTTGGGTGCGCGCGCTCGGCGAACCGATACGCGACGAGGCGGGGCAGATCATCGCCGTCGAAGGTGCATTTCAGGATGTTTCCGACCTGATCGCCGCGCGGGACGAGGCTGCGGAACTGTCGGCACGCCTGCGCCGCACGCTGGAAGGAATGAGTGATGGCTTCTTCCTGCTTGACCAAAACTGGAATTTCACTTTCATCAACCAGCAAGCTGAAGTTCTCATGCAGCGTAAACGTAGGGAATTGCTGGGCAAGAATATCTGGCAGGAATTCCCGGAAGCTATCGGCAGCACTTTCCAGGAAGAATATGAACGTGCGATTGCCGAAGGAGAACTCGTCCGCTTCATTGAATATTTTGCGCCGCTCAAGAAATGGTTCGAGATCAGCGCCGATCCGACGCCCGAAGGTCTGGCCGTGTATTTCGAGGATGTGACCCAGCAACGCGCCCGGGACACGCAACTGCGGCTGCTTGAAACGGCGGTCTCACGGCAGAACGACATCCTGGTGATCACCGAAGCCGAGCCGATCGGCGAGCCGGACGGCCCCAGGATCGTCTATGTCAACGACGCCTTCGAACGGCGCACCGGTTATTCGCGCGAGGAGGCGATAGGCCAGACCCCGCGTATCCTGCAAGGCCCAAAGACCCAGCGCGGTGAGCTGGATCGTATCCGACACGCGCTTGAGAAGTGGCAGCCGGTCCGGTCCGAACTCATCAATTACACCAAGTCGGGCGAGGAGTTCTGGCTTGAACTGGACATCGTGCCGCTGGCTGACGAGACGGGATGGTTTACTCACTGGGTGGCCATCGAGCGGGACATTACTGCGCGCAAGCAGGCCGAAGAGGTTCTTGAGGCCAATGAGGAGCGCTTCCGCCTGGTGACCAAAGCCGCGGGCAGTGCAATCTGGGACTGGGACGTGGCAACCGGTCGTCAATGGTGGAGCGACGGTCTGCGCGAAATATTTGGGCATGACGCGGACTCATCCGGCTCCGTGCCGACAATCTGGCGTAGGCACGTCCATCCCGACGACGTGGCGCGGGTCGATGCGGCGCTAAAACGTCTCGGCACTGGTCAGGAGAGTATGATGCGCGAGCAATATCGCTTTCGGCGTGCCGACGGAAGTTGGGCTTTCGTAGAGGATAACGCCTTTGCCCTGAACGACGAAGATGGCAACGTTCTCCGCGTGTTGGGATCGATGACTGATGTCACGGAGCACAAGCTTCTCGAGGATCGACTGCGTCAGGCCCAGAAGATGGAAACAGTCGGCCAACTCACAGGCGGTGTTGCGCATGATTTCAATAACTTGCTGACAATTGTCCTTGGCAATGCTGAACTGATGGACGAGGCGCTCGAGGATCAACCGCGCTTGCAGCACATGGCCAGGATGACTGCGAATGCCGCCGAAAGGGGGGCCAAGTTGACCAACCGCCTACTTGCCTTTGCGCGCAAGCAGGCTCTGGAACCGAAGGTCCTGGATGTCGCACAACTGGTCCAGAGTATGGATGTACTATTGCGAAGAGCGCTACCCGAGAATATCGATATTGAGATCATCCGTGCCGGCGGATTGTGGCAGATCGAAGCTGATGCGGCTCAACTCGAGTCGGCTCTTCTCAACCTCGCCGTAAATGCACGCGACGCAATGCCGGACGGGGGTTCCCTGACCATAGAGGTTGCCAATGCCACGCTCGACGATGATTACGTGGCCACAGAACCGGATGTCCGGCCCGGGCAATATGTGGTCATCGTGGTCTCCGACACGGGCCACGGGATTCCCACTGACTTCCTGAGCCGCGTTTTCGAACCGTTCTTTACCACCAAGGAAGTCGGCAAGGGCTCGGGTCTCGGGCTGAGCATGGTCTTTGGCTTCGTCAAGCAGTCCGGGGGGCATATCCGGGTTTATTCCGAGGTGGACGAAGGAACCTCGGTCAAGATGTATTTTCCGCGCTCACGAGTAAGATCAGAGCATTCCGAAACCGACCGACCAGGGCGGAAGATCACCGGAGGCACCGAGACCATTCTGGTGGTGGAGGATGATGGCACGGTACGCGAATTTGTTGCCGCGCAGCTCAGGGGGCTGGGCTATCATGTGCTGGAAGCGTCGAGCGGTCGAGAAGCATTGGACGTATTGCGCAAGACCTCGATCGCTCTGCTCTTCACCGATGTTGTCATGCCGGGCGGCATGGGCGGGCGTGAGCTTGCAGACGCGGCGCGCGAGCTGCACCCGCACCTGAAAATACTGTTCACCTCAGGCTATACGGAAAACTCGATCGTTCACCATGGACGGCTGGATCAGGGCGTCAAGCTTTTGAGCAAACCGTACCGTCGCGAGCAACTGGCCGCAAAGATTCGCGAAGTGCTGGACGAGACAGGACCAATCGACTGAAAGAAGGGCCAGAACAAGCTTCGGTTGACCAAAGGCCATACACAAATTGGAGTACTCATGGAATGCGGATGGTCAGTTTTGATTCGATCACATGGGGTAGCAACTGTGTCTATTCGCCGGGCTGAATCTGCCATGTCAGTGGGTGCAAACGGTTGCCACGAGGATTAGGGCCGGATCTATTCCAAACGCGCTTTGAATATCATGGTCGAAGAGCTGCAGCCAGTCATCCTGCGCACGGTAGGCGAGCCGCTCGCGTTCGGCCGGGCAGGCAAAGATCATTCCCGCTTCCTTCTGTAAATGGTGAACCATTTCGTGCACGAGAACGGAGATCTCGGCAACCGATCCGCCCGTCCAGCTATCGGAAACTATGATTGCCTCCGCCTCCGCGTCATAGAGCGCTACGACTTCGCTCGAACCGGCAATGATACCTTCGCCGCAATCGACATAAGCGCCTGCCAACGCGACCCGTGCTGACCCTCATTGTCGAGGACCAGTCGCACCGCGCGTTCACGCACTTCAGGGGAATAGTTGTTCGTTGTCTTGCTCATGATGCTCCATCCTACTCAGGAGTTGGAGCCTCCGGTAAACCCGGCGCGGTTCAGAAAGCCTCTGTATTCTTACAGGAGCGCAGGCTCAGCCGGCGTTCGGAACTGAGCTCCGCTATCGAGGCGTTAAAGGCCAAATCCATGACCATAAAGTGGTCATCATCGTCCGATGCATCCCGAGACGAACGCCTTGCGACTCGCTTGAGAGTGCGGGAGCGGCAATGCAGATCGGCCGCCTCTCGCCGCACTGCAGCATTATGGCGTTTCGCAAGCGCAAAAGGTTTGGGCGGTCCGTCGGCGCCTGTGCAAATAACAGGCAAAACCAACCCCGAAGCAACACGCGCCAACGTGTTTGTTTGATTAACCCGAATTCGCAACCTCTCCTCGGTGCACCCACCAACGCATGTCATGGCGGTGCTTAACACCCCGGCATCGTGAGTGACGCTGGAAGGAAACCTGCCGCAAGCTGCCAAGCCTGCTTGGCATGGAGGATCATCAACAGACTGGCGCCTTAGAAAAGCATTGCAGTCGGAACACGGGAGTTCTCAAGACATGAAGACCAAGACATATCTGGCCAGTATCGCCACATTGACCGCGCTGATTTCTGCGCCCGCCGCCGCACAGGACTGCCCCGTGAAGGTGGGTGTGCTGCACTCGCTCTCGGGGACGATGGCAATCTCCGAGACCACGCTCAAGGACACCCTGCTGATGCTGGTCGAGCAGCAGAACGCAAAGGGCGGTGTGCTGGGCTGCGACATTGAGGCGGTGGTGGTCGACCCCGCCTCCGACTGGCCGCTCTTCGCCGAAAAGGCGCGCGAATTGCTGACCGTGAGCGAGGTCGACGTGATCTTCGGCTCCTGGACCTCGGTCAGCCGCAAATCTGCGCTGCCGGTGCTCGAAGAGCTCAACGGGCTGATGTTCTACCCGGTGCAATACGAGGGCGAGGAAAGCTCGAAAAACGTGTTCTACACCGGGGCCGCGCCCAATCAGCAGGCGATCCCGGCGGTGGATTACTTCCTCGAGGAACTGGGCGTCGAGAGCTTCGCACTTCTGGGCACCGACTATGTCTATCCCCGCACCACCAACAACATCCTCGATTCCTATCTGAAATCGAAGGGCATCGCGGATGAGGACATCTTCGTCAACTACACCCCGTTCGGCCATTCCGACTGGGCGACGATCGTCTCGGACGTGGTGGCCCTCGGCGCGACAGGCAAGCAGGTGGGCGTGATCTCGACCATCAACGGCGATGCCAATGTTGGCTTCTACAAGGAACTGGCAGCCCAGGGCGTCGATGCCGCCGACATTCCTGTCGTCGCCTTCTCGGTGGGCGAAGAGGAGCTTTCCGGCCTCGACACCGCCCCGCTCGTCGGCCATCTCGCAGCATGGAATTACTTCCAGTCCGCCGATACCGAGATCAACGCAGAGTTCGTCGAGGCATGGAAGGCCTATGCCGGGGAAGAGCGCGTCACCAACGACCCGATGGAGGCGCATTACATCGGCTTCAACATGTGGGTGAACGCCGTGACCGAGGCCGGCACCACCGATGTGGACGCGGTGCGGGAGGCGATGTGGGGGCAGGAATTCCCCAACCTTACCGGCGGCATGGCGGTGATGAACGCCAACCACCACCTCTCCAAGCCGGTGCTGATCGGTGAGATTCGCGATGACGGTCAGTTCGACATCATCAGCCAGACCTCGGAAGTGCCCGGCGACGCCTGGACCGACCACCTGCCCGAGAGCGCACCGCTCAAGAGCGACTGGCAGGAGTTGGGTTGCGGCATGTACAACACCGAGACCGGCACCTGCGTGCAGATGACCTCGAACTACTGAGGCAAACGGGCCGCGCGGATCATGCCCTGCGCGGCCCGTATCACTGAATTTCCCACCCAGAACCGGACCGACCATGCGTTTCACCGCCCTCTTTGCCCGCGCCGCGGCGCTTCTGATGATTGCCGCCTGCGTCATGGTGCTGCGCCCGGACGGGGCCAGGGCGCAAGCCGCGTTGCAGCCGCTCCTGCAAGAGTACCAGGCCGACCTCGCCAAGCCGTCGCGCCGCACCATCGGCCCGGTGATCGCCGCCCTTCTGGCCTCGGATCACCCCGGCATGGCCGATTTTCTGCGCAAATGGGAGGCGCGCGAGGTCTACATCCGCCCCGAAGACGGGTTCTTCTTCTACGCCGAGGAGGCGGGCGACAATCTGCGCCTCATCGACATCGACAGCGGCGACGCTGTGGCCGAGGTGGGCAGCCGCGACGTTGATCAGATCCGTCCCAATGCGGGCGTGCGCCGCGAACTCGCCGCTGCGCTCGTGCCATTTGAGTTGACAGCCCTCGACCCCGCCCGCCGCGCAGAGGCACTGGAGGCTATCACGCGAAGCGCGGATGCCAGCCAGATTGCGCCGCTGGCAGGCAGCATCGAAGGCGAGACCGACCCCACCCTCAAGAAACGCAAGCAGCGCCTGCTCACCTTGCTGATCGCGCAATTCGGCGCGACCAAATCCGAACGCCTCGACGCCATCGCCGGGCTGGGCGGTGATACCAGTATCGAGGCGCGCAGCGTTCTCAACCAGCTCACTGCCACACGCGACGGCGTGGCCGATACCCTGCCGAACGGTGCCAATATTGCCCGCGTGCTGGAGGTCGGCACCGACCTGACCGAGACTGAGGCCCATGACCGGCTGGTCGCCGCAGACCTCGCCCCGCCGCGCCAGACAGCAACCGATTTGCGCGACGTGCTGGCACAGCATATCGTGGATGGCACCATCGGCGGCGTGCCGCTGCACCAGCTTGATACCACCGCCGCCCGCGCCCGCGCCTATGAGGCGCTGGAACAGGCGGGCACCGTGCCGCTCCGCGCCGCCCCGGACGAGGTGGCCCGTGCCGTCGCTTCCCACGTCTTCTACGCCGAATACCTGCAACCCGACCCCGAGATCACGCAGGCCGCCGAAGACGCGCTCACCGCGACCGCCCGCACCCTCGGCCTCTACCAGACCGCCGACCTGGTCCTCGACGGGTTGTCACTCGCCTCGATCTTCTTTCTCGCCGCCATCGGCCTTGCGATCACCTTTGGCGTCATGGGCGTGATCAACATGGCGCATGGCGAATTCATCATGATGGGTGCCTACACGGGTTATGTCGTGCAGCTTTTCATCCCCGATTACACCGTCAGCCTGCTCATCGCCCTGCCGCTGGCCTTTGCCGTCACTTTCGGCGCGGGCGTCGCGATGGAGCGGCTGGTGATCCGCCACCTCTACACAAGACCGCTAGAGACGCTGCTCGCGACCTTCGGCATCTCCATCGCGGTGCAACAACTGGCCAAGAACATCTTCGGCACGCAGGCCCGTCCCCTCACCGCCCCCGACTGGCTGGGCGGGGCGATCACCCTCAACGACATCGTCAGCATCTCGACCATCCGCGTGGCGATCTTCGTCCTCGCCCTCATCTTCCTCACGCTGCTGCTTTATATCCTCAAGCGCACACGCCTGGGGCTCGAGGTGCGGGCAGTGACGCAAAACCCCGGCATGGCCGCCTCGATGGGAATCAACCCCGACCGCATCAACATGCTGACCTTCGGCCTCGGCTCCGGCATCGCGGGGATCGCCGGCGTCGCCATCGGGCTCTACGCGCAGGTCACCTCCGAGATGGGTGCCAACTACATCGTTCAGAGCTTCATGACCGTTGTGGTGGGCGGCGTCGGCAATGTCTGGGGCACGCTGGCGGGGGCCTCGCTCATCGGCTTCCTGCAAAAGGGCATTGAGTGGTTCAACCCGTCGAACACACTGGCGGCTCAGACCTACATGGTGCTTTTCGTGATCCTCTTCATTCAATTCCGGCCCAAGGGTATAGTCGCCCTCAAGGGCCGTGCGGCGGGGGACTGAGCCATGAGCAAACCCGACATGACGCCGCGCCGCCGCTTTCTTGCCGAAAACCCCTCGGTGAGGTGGTTCCTGGGCCTGCTCGGCCTCTTCACCCTCGGCGTCACCGTGCTGGCCGAAGGGTTTGGGCTGGCGCTGCTCTCGACCTCGATGGTCAAGATCCTCGGCATGACGCTGTGCCTGTGCCTGATCGCCGTGGCAATGGACGTGGTCTGGGGTTATTGCGGGATCCTCAGTCTCGGGCATTTTGCCTTTTTCGGTCTGGGCGGCTACGCCATCGGCATGTGGCTGATGTATGCCCGCACCGAAGGCATCGTGGTGGATTCGCTCGCCGGCGCCCCTATCCCCCCCACGCAAGAGGAAATCAACGACGCCATCGCGACGCAAATTTTCGGCGTGGTGGGCAGCAATGAATTGCCCGCGCTCTGGGCGTTCGCCGACAGCCTTTTCATGCAGCTTCTCTTCGTGGTGCTGGTGCCGGGGCTGCTGGCTCTCATCTTCGGCTGGCTGGCGTTCCGCAGCCGCGTGACCGGCGTCTATCTCTCGATCCTGACGCAGGCGATGACGCTGGCGCTGTCGCTCTACCTCTTCCAGAACGACACCGGGCTGCGCGGCAATAACGGGTTGTCGGGCCTGCAGAACATCCCCGGCCTTCTGCACCTGCCGCAATCCACCCTCGCGCTGTGGTTCTTCTGGGCCTCCGCCGCAGCCCTTGGGCTTGGCTATCTCTTCTTCGCCTGGCTCATCTCGGGCAAGTTCGGCTCGGTCATCCGCGGCATCCGTGACAATGAAAGCCGCGTGCGCTTCCTCGGCTATCATGTCGAAAGCTATAAGCTGGTGGTCTTCACGCTCACAGCGGTTGTCTCGGGCCTCGCCGGTGCGCTCTATTACCCGCAAGCGGGCATCATCAACCCCGCCGAGATCGCCCCCATCGCCTCCATCTACCTCGCCGTCTGGGTCGCCATCGGCGGGCGGGGTCGGCTCTACGGCGCGGTGATCGGCGCGGCGGTCGTCTCTCTCGCCTCGAGCTGGTTCACCGGCGGCGGCGCGCCCGATGTCAATCTCGGTTTCTACACGATCAACTGGACCGACTGGTGGCTGGTGCTTCTCGGTCTTGGATTCGTTGCCGTCACGCTCTTCTTCCCGCGCGGTATCGGCGGGCTCTTCGACATGCTGGTGAGGAAGCCATGACCACCCTTCTCGAAGTCTCCGGCGTTTCCGTCACATTCGATGGCTTCCGCGCCATCAACAACCTCTCGATCCAGATCGCGGAGCCGGAATTGCGCGCCGTGATCGGCCCGAATGGCGCGGGCAAGACAACCTTCATGGATATTGTTACCGGCAAGACCAGTCCCGACGAGGGTCGCGTTATCTGGGGCGAGAAAAACATCTCGCTTCTTGGGATGAGCGAAAGCGCCATCGCGCGGGCGGGCATCGGGCGCAAGTTCCAGAAGCCGACGGTATTCGAGGAACAGACAGTACGCGAGAACCTCGCTATGGCATTGAAAAACAAGCGCGGGCCGTTTGACGTGCTGCTCTATCGCCGTTCGACAGAGGGGGCTGCACGCATTGCGGAACTGGCCGAGGAAATCGGTCTCGCGGATGATCTGCCCCGCCGCGCCGGCAATCTAAGCCACGGGCAAAAGCAATGGCTGGAGATCGGCATGCTTCTGGCGCAGGATCCGCGGCTCCTACTGGTCGACGAGCCCGCCGCCGGGATGACCCCTGCCGAGCGCGAACACACCACCGACATCCTCAAGCGCGCGGCGCAGACCCGCGCCGTGGTGGTGATCGAGCATGACATGGAATTCGTCCGCCGCCTGGGCTGCAAGGTGACGGTGCTGCACGAGGGCTCGGTGCTGGCAGAGGGCAGCCTCGATCACGTCACGCAGAACCGCGAGGTCATAGATGTCTATCTCGGGAGATAAGCGATGCTGAGCGTGGACAGCCTCACCCTGCATTACGGTGCCTCGCAGATCCTGCACGATGTCAGACTCACCGCTCACCCCGGCGCGGTGACGGCGGTGATGGGCACCAACGGGGTGGGCAAGACCAGCCTCCTGAAGGCCATCGCCGGGCGGCACCGCTATTCGGGCGGTCGGATCAACCTCGACGGGGCAGAGCTTGACCACCTGAGCGCGGCACAGGCGGCACAGGCGGGCATTGGCTATGTGCCACAGGGGCGCGAGATATTCCCCCTGCTGACCGTCACCGAAAACCTGCAAACGGGCTTTGCCTGCCTGCCGAAATCCGATCACACCATCCCGCCCCGCATCTACGAGCTGTTCCCGGTACTGGAACAGATGCGTGACCGGCGCGGTGGCGATCTCTCGGGCGGGCAGCAACAGCAGCTTGCCATCGCCCGTGCCCTCATCGCCCGGCCCCGCGTGCTGTTGCTCGACGAGCCGACCGAGGGCATCCAGCCCAATATCATCAAGCAGATCGGCGCGGTGATCGGCCTTCTGCGCGACGAGGGCGAGATCGCCATCGTGCTGGTCGAACAGTTCTTCGATTTCGCCTATGATCTGGCCGACGACCTCGTGGTGCTCAATCGCGGCGAGGTGCGGCTGTCAGAGCCTGCGGCGAAAGTGGAGCGTGAGAGGCTCTTGCGTGAAGTGTCCATTTGATGGGCAGAATGCCTTCTTTTCGGGCGCATGGGCGCGCAGGTTCATGACCTGCACGCCTGTCGACCGTCGACCGCTGGCCGTCACGCGCAGGGGCTATAGCCTCGGGCCGACCCTGACACGAGAGCCCGCATGATCGCCTTCCCCACCCCATCCCCGGCACATGAGCGCAGCCAAGGTGCCGCGCATGTGACGCTCTTGTCCGGGCCGAATGGCGGGCGGCTCGATCGGCTGCATCAACAGGGTTCGGCCAAGGCGTTCCTGCATCCCGGCCCTGCCGGCCCCGAGATCGTCCTGCTCAACACCTCGGGCGGGCTGACGGGTGGCGACCTTCTGTCCTACCGGCTCGATCTGGCGGCGGGGTGCCGCGCCACCGGCACCACGCAGACCGCCGAACGCGCCTATCGCAGCACCGCCGACGCGGCGCGGGTCAATGTGTATCACCGCCTTGAGGCGGGCGCACATCTCGACTGGCTACCGCAGGAAACGATTCTTTTCGACGCTAGCCATGTGGCCCGCGAGACCACCATAGCCCTTGAGCAAGACGCCTCCTGCCTGATGCTGGAATCGGTTGTCCTAGGCCGCGCCGCCATGCGGGAGACCGTCACGCGCACCACGCTGCGCGACACTCGCCGCATCACCCGCGCAGGCAAGCCAGTTCTCCTTGAGCCGCTCCACCTGACCACCGATGCCCTCACGGCAGGCCTCGCGGTCCTGCAAGGCGCGCGTGCCTTCGCCACGCTGGCGCTGGTCGCGCAAGGGGCCGAGGATGCCGCGCCCCGCGTGCGGGATATGCTGGATGAGCCGGGCGTCTCGGGCGGGGCTTCGGGCTTTGACGGCAAGCTGGTGATCCGCCTCATGGCCGGTGACGGCTGGCCGCTGCGCCGTCAGATCATGCGTCTGGTCAGCGCCCTGCGCCCCGGCCCGCTGCCCCGCGTCTGGCAGAACTAGGAGAGACACGCGATGAACCTCACCCCCCGCGAAAAGGACAAGCTCTTGATCAGCCTCGCCGCCATGGTGGCGCGCGGCAGGCTCGCACGCGGCGTCCGGCTCAACCACCCCGAGGCGGTGGCGCTGATCACCGATTTCGTGGTCGAGGGCGCGCGCGACGGCCGCTCGGTGGCGGACCTGATGGAGGCGGGCGCGCATGTCATCACCTCTGAGCAGTGCATGGAGGGCATCCCCGAAATGCTCCATTCCGTGCAGGTCGAGGCGACATTCCCCGACGGCACCAAGCTGGTGACCGTTCATAATCCCATCCGCTGAAAGGAATGACCCGATGCGTTACCTGATCCCCATTCTGTTTTTGCCCACGCTCGCGCAGGCCCACGCCGGCGCGCATCTGCACCCGCATGGTATCGACGTGATGTGGCTGGTGGTGGTGGGCCTTCTCGCCCTCGCCGGCGGGTATTTCCTCGGCAGGGGCCGCAAATGATCCCAGGAGAACTCCTTCCGGCAGAGGGCGAGATCACCCTCAACGAAGGCGCGGAGGTCACTGTGCTTGAGGTCGCCAATACCGGCGACCGGCCCGTGCAGGTGGGCAGCCATTACCATTTCGCCGAGGCCAATAGCGGCCTCAGTTTCGACCGCGCGGCCGCGCGCGGCCACCGCCTCGATATTCCTGCCGGCACCGCCGTCCGCTTCGAGCCGGGCCAGCGGCGCGAGGTGCGACTCATTCCCTATGGCGGCGCGCGGCGAGTGTTCGGGTTCAACCAACAGGTGATGGGAGACCTCTGACATGGCCACCACCATCCCCCGCGCCGCCTATGCCGCCATGTATGGCCCGACCTCGGGCGACCGGCTGCGGCTTGGCGATACCGATCTGATCATCGAGGTGGAGCGGGACCTGACCACCTATGGCGAAGAGGTGAAATTCGGCGGCGGCAAGGTGATCCGCGACGGCATGGGCCAGAGCCAGATCACCCGCGCGGGCGGGGCGATGGACACGGTCATCACCAATGCGCTGATCGTCGATCATCAGGGCATCACCAAGGCCGATGTGGGCCTGCGCGACGGGCTGATTGCCGCCATCGGCAAGGCGGGCAACCCCGACACGCAATCGGGTGTCGGTATCGTCATCGGACCGGGGACCGAGATCATCGCGGGCGAGGGCCGCATCCTCACCCCCGGTGGCTTTGACGCGCATATCCATTTCATCTGCCCTCAGCAGATCGAAGATGCGCTGCATTCCGGCATCACCACCATGTTGGGCGGCGGCACCGGACCCGCGCATGGCACGCTCGCCACCACCTGCACGCCCGGATCGTGGCATATCGGGCGGATGCTGCAATCGCTCGACGCCTTTCCGATGAACGTGGGCCTCTCGTGCAAGGGCAATGCGAGCCAGCCCGAGGCGCTGGTCGAGATGGTCCATGCAGGTGCCTGCGCGATGAAACTGCACGAGGATTGGGGCACAACGCCCGGTGCCATCGACTGTTGCCTGTCGGTGGCCGACGACATGGACGTGCAGGTGATGATTCACACCGACACCCTCAACGAGTCGGGTTTCGTGGAAAACACCCTCGCCGCCATGAAGGGCCGCACGATCCACGCCTTTCACACCGAGGGCGCGGGCGGCGGACACGCGCCCGACATCATGAAGGTCGTGGGCTACGAGCATGTTCTGCCGTCCTCCACCAATCCCACCATGCCCTACACCGTCAACACGATCGAGGAACATCTCGACATGCTGATGGTCTGTCACCACCTCGACAAGGCAATTCCCGAAGATGTGGCCTTTGCCGAAAGTCGCATCCGTCGCGAGACCATCGCCGCCGAGGATGTTCTGCACGACATGGGCGCATTCTCGGTCATGGCGTCCGACAGTCAGGCCATGGGGCGCGTTGGCGAGGTGATCATCCGCACCTGGCAGACAGCCTCGAAGATGCGAAAGCAGCGTGGGCGGCTGGCGGAAGAGACAGGCGATAACGACAATGCCCGCGTCAAACGCTATATCGCGAAATACACCATCAACCCCGCCATCGTGCATGGAATGAGCGCCCATATCGGTAGCGTAGAGCCCGGCAAGCGTGCCGATCTGGTGTTGTGGAACCCGGCCTTCTTTGGCGCAAAACCGGAAATGGTGCTGATGGGCGGCACCATTGTTCTGGCACAGATGGGCGATCCCAATGGCTCGATTCCCGTGCAGCCGGTCTATTCGCGGCCGATGTTTGGGGCCTTCGGTCGCTCGGTCGAACGCTCCTCGGTGCTCTTCGTGTCGCAAGCAGCGCAGGCTGACGGGATCGGCACGACGCTTGGGCTGGCCAAGGAAGTCCAGGCCGTCTCAGACACACGCACCATCACCAAGCGCGACATGATCCACAACAACCTGACGCCAGAGGTCGAGGTCGATCCCGAAACCTACGAAGTGCGTGCGGATGGTGAACTGCTGATCTGCGTACCCGCCAGAGAACTGCCTCTGGCACAACGCTATTTCCTGTTTTGAGGGACCAGATGACTCACCTGCCCATTGCCCGCGAGTTGCTTTCAAGCGCACCGCCAGAGGTGGCCGATATGGTTTTGCTGGACTACGACGCCCGGCTCATGCGCCGCAAGAAACTGATCGCTCAGGGAGGCGTGGCGTTCCTGGTTGATCTGGCCGAAGTCACCAACCTCGACGATCACTGGGGCTTTCTGTTGGAGGATGGCCGCGCCGTGGGGGTGGAAGCGGCCGCCGAGGACCTCATCGAGGTGCGCGGCGACCTGCCGCGCCTCGCCTGGCATATCGGCAACCGTCACACGCCATGCCAGATCGCGGCGGATCACCTGACGATCCGGCGTGATCACGTGATCGAGGCGATGCTGATCCATATCGGCGCGAACCTGACGCGGACGACCGGCCCGTTTCGTCCCGAGGGGGGCGCCTATGGCAAGGGGCGCACCATGGGTCACGATCATGGCCACAGCCATCACCACGACTGATGCTGACACCTGCGCACCTTACACTGATCCAATGGTTGTCGCCGGCTTTCCCGACCGGGGCTTTCGCTTATTCGCACGGGCTGGAAGCGGCGATTGCCGCCGGCGCTGTTCGGGACGCCACTGGACTTGAGACTTGGCTTTCCAACATCCTGACCTACGGGGCGGGGTTTCAGGATGCGATCCTTCTGTCACATGCACTGGAAGGAGAGTGTGACGCGCTGGACGATCTGGCGCGCGCGCTTCAGCCTTGCGCCGAGCGTTTGCAGGAAAGCCGGGATCAGGGCGCGGCGCTGTCTCGCACCGTCGCGGGCATGACAGGGCGCTCCCTTCCGCCGCGACTGCTGCCTGTCGCGGTGGGCGAAGCGGCCGCAGGGTTGTGCCTTCCCAAGACCGACGTGCTCGCGCTCTTCCTTCAGGCCTTTGCGGGCAACATTGTCATGATCGCCATCCGCCACGTGCCACTGGGCCAAACCGAGGGACAGGCGGTGCTGCACCGCTTGACACCCCGCGTTCACGCCCTGGCACGAGACGCGGCGGAGGCACCGCTGGACGCGCTGGGCAGCTGTGCGCTGGCCGGTGACATGGCGGCGCTGGATCATGAGATTCAAGAGGTTAGGATATTTCGCACATGACAGGATCAATCATGAACGGCCCTCTGCGGGTCGGTATCGGCGGCCCTGTGGGGGCGGGCAAAACCACGCTGACCGAGGGTCTCGCGCGGGCGCTGGCGCATCGCTGTTCCATGGCGGTTATCACCAACGACATCTACACCCGCGAGGATGCCGAGGCGCTGATGCGTGCTCAGGTCCTGCCCGCCGACCGCATCCGGGGGGTGGAAACGGGGGGATGCCCGCATACCGCGATCCGCGAGGATGCCTCGATCAACCTCGCTGCCGTGACCGATCTTAACACCGCCTTTCCCGATCTCGACCTGGTGCTGATCGAGTCCGGCGGCGACAACCTGGCCGCCACCTTCAGCCCGGAACTGGTGGATCTGACGATCTACGTGATCGACACTGCCGCCGGACAGGACATCCCCCGCAAACGCGGACCCGGTTTGACGAAATCAGACATGCTGGTCGTCAACAAGATCGACCTCGCGCCCCATGTGGGTGTCGATCTTGCCCGTCTCGAGGCCGACACAGCGCACGCAAGGGGCGCGCGCCCTTATGTTCTCGCCAACCTGCGCAAGGGCGACGGTCTTGATCAGATCATTCGCTTCATTCAGGATGAAGGCGGGTTGAGGTCTGGCCTCATGGAAGCGGTCGAGAGGTCTGGCCCGTAAGAGTTTAGATATGAGAGCTTTGCATCGGGGATGATGGTACCAGAAGGTATCCCCGCCGCACGATTCGACATTCTAGGACTTTGCCATTTGACGGGACGGGATCATTGGCGAGCCGCTTGCCGATGCACTACTCGCCAAGTGCGAGCGTCGCATCGGGGCCGGAACCCTCTACGGCTTCAATCCGTTCGTGACGGCAATCGCGCGGCGTCCCTGATCCGGCTGTGATGATCGCGGATACCGGTGACGCCAGACCGCATCTGGGTGTCTTGTTTTCGGGCTTCCCGGGACTGCACTGACCTGTCCGGGTCTGGCCGGGCGTATGCTGGATATGACATCAGCGCTGCCCATACCCGGCTCGCGCTTTCGGCGAGCCCGGGCGGCCTTTGAACTGGGCTTCAGCCTGTGGGCATCACCGTCAGTTCCAGCACATTCGCACGCTCCGGCTGATGCAGCGCAAACATTACCGCATCTGCCACATCCTCGGCTTTCAGCTTGTCCGGCTTGGGCACGGAGAAGAATGGCGTGTCCACCATGCCGGGCGCGACGACGGTGCAACGCCCACCCCATTCGCGCATCTCCTGCGCCATGTTCCCGCCATATCCGTGTACGAACCACTTCGATGCGCCGTAGATCGAGCCTGGGATATGCACCTTGCCCGCGACCGACCCGGTCAGCACAAGGTGGCCGCGGGTCTTGCGCAGTTCTGGAAGGCTCGCTCTCGCGGTGTAGAGCAGGGCCATTATGTTCACGTCGATCAGCTTGCGCCATTCTTCCGGATCGCCGTTCTCCGTGCCTGGCGTGTCCAGCCCAATACCCGCATTTGCAAACGCCGCGTGCAAACCGCCGAAACGCTCCGCCGTCTCCTCAATAGCCTCCTCCTGCGCGGCAAGATCGGTCGCATCGCCGGGTATGACATGACTTGCCTCGCCTAGTTCGCTGTGGAGCTTGGCGAGCTTGTCCTGGGACCGGGCCATGAGCCCGACGTTCCAGCCTGCTTCCACAGCTGCGCGCGCTGTGGCTGCGCCGATGCCGCTGGACGCGCCGGTAATGAAGAGTGTCTTTCGGTCGGTCAAGGGATGCTCCTTTTCTGGCTTTGGTCACAGGTAAGCCCCGGCCAGCAGTCATCCACCCCTGTTCTGGTTGGGGCTGGCGACCGGGGCGCTATGGCCGGGACGCGATGAATGGCGCGCATGTTTCAAAGCGAAAGACATTAACAGTTCCTGTTGCTGTGAACGACCAATCAGAATGGTGTTCCATGCGCGCTGTCATCGTGTAAGCGCTATGCCTTTGGCGACTTTTCCGGATCTTCAGAGGACTCATTGTGCCAGATCGACCAGCATGGGCGCTGCCTGCGCGCGAAAAACATCGCGGGCACGTTCGATGCGACTGCGCCCCGCCTCACGCCAGATTTGCCGTGCAAGAGTCGGGCCCGGGTCGCCGTCTTCTCTCCTCGTCGACGCCATGGCCATCGGCAGACCTTGGACAAGGGTATTTTCCCGGTCTGTGTACAGGGTAGCGCGCCCGACCATCGCCCTGTCGTGGGGCTGAAGCAACTCGCCGCACGTGCACCGCGACACACGCATGCACGAGCAAAATCAGGAAAGGCGGGGGTTTTGCCGAGGCACATCACAGGTGCGTCGGGCAGGTGGAGATGTGCCGGCATTCAGCGTGCCACCAGGCCCCCTCTGATCACCTCCGGGGGAAAAGAATTTTAATCTATGTCCTATCCATGTCCTATGAAAAACCACCAATTACTGCGAACGAGCGAGAGCCCCGGCGCGTGCTGCGACGGGGCCGGGCCCTGCAAACGCTCGGGGCATAGCTAAGAGGCCTCCTGCCAGAACCGGTAGATACCAACCACGGCACTCGGAATTTCCTCGGCGGCGGCGTCTAGGGTCTCGGCAAGCTCCGCCTGTGGTATGCCCATGACGGAGTTGCCCTCCTCGTCGATCATGTGAACCAAGATGGGCGTCAGGAGCGGACCATGCGACCCGCTCTCGGAAAGCCTGAGCCATTCCTTCGGCCGAAGGGAAGCGGCCTTCATGAACCCCTCACACCAGTCCATGGCGATGACATGGCCGTCCTTTGCCTGCCATAAGATGGGCTCCACCTCGGGCGGGTCCTTGGCCAGCCCATCGAGAATATCGGCATAGAGACCCATCATTGCCTCGATCACCCAGTCGGGCTGCCCTTCCATGTGCCCCCCAAGAGCCACGGGCACCCATTCCTCCGGCTGGATGATCACGGGGGAGCAGGCGATGCCGTGGAGAAAGCCATCGAGGTCCGACAGCATCAGGCAATCGTCAGGGGTCGCCTCCGATGACAGGTAGGTATCGAGTTCCTCAAGACTGATCATGCTGACACCCCGGGGTTTTCGACACCGGGGTGGACTACACCATGGACTGCTATACGCTTTCAATGGCCCTGTCGCTTATACTCGGACACAAGTGATGCGCGCAACACTTCGTGGGCGTCCCCTGCTTTCAGGACCGTTCCTTTGGCCATTTACGGACAATGTGATTTTGCGAATTTCGATTTCTGCGCATCATGGACGTTCGAGCGAGATGTGGGGACGGGCAGTTCACGCCCATTCTGTCCGTGACCCGATGATTTCAACGCACCTTGTACGCTGAACTGCTCGTCGCTGCATCCGCGACGAGCTAACCCGCGACATGAATTTCAAATCAACCCCTCTGGACAATCGCACATGAGCGGCCTTTCCTGCCGAGCATGCGAAACGCACTCATGAGGGCTTTGGGATGAACCTTGCAGCACTGGCCGCCGCCGCCGAGCAGTCGAAACGGCCCGTCCGAGCCGGCCTGATCGGGGCTGGCAAGTTCGGCTCGATGTTTCTGAGCCAGGTGCCGACCATCGCCGGGCTAGAGGTCACAGCAATCGCCGATCTCAATCCCGACCACGCGCAGGCCGCGTGCCGTCGCGTGGGCTGGGCGCCCGAGCGTATCGCCGCAACGACGTTTATCGATGACGGCGGTGCCTTGGCAGCACGGGACGATGTGGATGTGGTGATTGAGGCCACCGGCAACCCGCGGGTGGGCATTAGCCATGCCCGCGCCGCTATCTCGGCGGGCAAACATGTGGTCATGGTCAATGTCGAGGCCGATGTGCTCGCAGGCCCTACGCTTTCCGCCGAGGCCCGCGCGGCGGGCGTGGTCTATTCCATGGCTTATGGCGACCAACCGGCGCTTGTCTGCGAGATGGTGGATTGGGCCCGCGCCACGGGGTTTGCCGTGGCCGCAGCGGGCAAGGGCACCAAATACCTGCCCGCTTATCATCAGGTTACCCCCGATGATGTCTGGTCGCATTACGGCCTGACCCCGGAAGAGGCCGCGGCAGCCGGCATGAACCCGCAGATGTTCAACTCCTTCCTCGACGGCACCAAAAGCGCGATCGAGATGGTGGCCATCGCCAATGCATGCGGGTTGAACGTTCCCGATAACGGGCTCGCATTTCCGCCTTGCGGGGTGGACGATCTCGCCCATGTGCTCCGCCCCCGCGCGGTGGGCGGGCAACTTGACGGCACGGGTATGGTCGAGACCGTCTCGTCGTTAGAGCGTGACGGACGGCCTGTCTTCCGCGATCTACGCTGGGGGGTTTATGTGGTACTCGAGGCCCCAAACGACTATGCTGCGGCCTGTTTCAAGCAATACGGTCTGCCGACGGATTCAACCGGGCGCTATGCCTCCATGTACAAGCCCTTTCACCTGATAGGCCTGGAATTGTCCGTTTCGGTCCTGAGCGTTGCGCTCCGCCAAGAGCACACCGGCCAGGCACGGGCGATGCGCGGCACCGTGGCTTCGATTGCCAAGCGCGACTTGAATGCAGGAGAGATGCTAGATGGCGAAGGCGGCTACACGGTCTACGGCAAGGCGTTGCCGGTGAGTTGTGCGCGTGATGCGCTGCCCATCGGGCTGGCGCATCATGTGCCCCTTGTACGCGACGTGGCCGCAGGCGCGGAGGTTCGGTTTTCGGACGTGGATTTGGGTGACGACCCGGTCGCCAAGCTGTACCGCACCACGCTCGAAGCCCCAACTCGCGGGGAATAAGCGCCGCCCCGAGTTGGTTTCGCGCCGATGCTCGCCTCGCGCGTCTTGCCAGCGCGCTTTACCTGCTTGTTCCGTCCCGGCATTTGATTTTCGGCGACATGTCGGAGCAGTGTGCATCCCCCAAGCTTACCCCTGGAGCGGGATTGGCCAAGCCTGTGGCACTGAGTGTCTTCATTTTTCCATACCCCAAGAACCTCGCCACCAAGTCTACTTGCCCCAGGCAACACCGCAAGGCATGCCCGCCCGCCTTCTATCATCGGGGCACGCACACGCTGCATGTGCAGCCCGATCCAGAGGAGGCAACGATGCGCCCACATACCCACTCCCCCACGACCCAGTACCTGCACGACGCGATCGAGAATTGCGACAAGACCCAACGCGAGATCGCCCGCGATGCGGGCTTTCCCCATCCCAACATGCTGTCCATGATGAAGACGGGCGAGTCCAAGGTGCCGATCAGCCGTATCCCCGCGCTCGCGGCGGCATTGGGCACGGATGTCCGCGCGTTCATCGAGATCGCCATGCACGAATACCATCCCGAGATCTGGCACACGCTGCGCGAGCACTACGCGCCGCTTCTCTCTGAGCCCGAGGAGAAACTGGTCGAGCTCTACCAGCTGGCCGCCCTCGGGGTGGACATCCCCTGGAGCGGCGAACTGGAGGATGCGCTCCACGGCGTTTTCTCCCTCGCGGCGCAGGACCCCGAGCCGTGAGGGGGGGCGCCGTGACCCGGGGTTTTCCCGGGGGCCAAGGGGGCGCTGTCGGTGCCCCCTGTTTTTGTCCCCAGCCACGCGCTTACGGGCGCACCCACCCAAGGTTGCAGGATGTCTTAGGTGGGTGGGTTGTGGCCTTGGCAGGGGCGCTGGATGTTCCGCGGGCGGGCAGGCGCATCCTTGGAGGGCCGGCAGGCCGCGGCGGGGATCGATCCGTCGACATTGCGCGGGCACATGTCCCGTGTACCCGCCACAGGCGCACACTGATGCATTTCTTCGGCAAAGAGGGGGCGCGAAGCCTCGCCAAGCGTACTCTGCGGGCGATTCCCGGGCTCTATGGACCTGCTTGGTGTCCTCGAGATGATGTTCAGCGCCTTCCTCCGCAAGCGGCCTGGGAACATCGATCCTACAGCTTCAGGTATTCAACAGCTTTGACCTAGGATCAATTTAACCGAAGCCAGCTTTGGTCGGCAGGCCCATTTTCTTCAACGTCATGACCACCGGACAAATACCGGTGAAGGACGCCTGGACGAGATGTGCGCCCATGATGCCGGTGAGCCAGAGCCAGTTCGGGCTATGAAAGGCGGCAAGCAAGGCACTGCCCAAGACGATAACGCCGACGATTAGAAGGATTGATCGTTCTACGGTCATTGATGTTCTCCAAAAAGCCGCGTGTCACTTAGAAAACCCGATAAAGTGCCATGTGGCAAGTGTCTGGTTTGACCCCGTTCTGAACCCCGAACCGGCTCGCCAACTCGGCCATCGTCTGCTCACCCTTCAGCGCCTCAGGCCATCGGCGCCGCGCTCTGGCAAAAGGGTGATCATGATTGGATCCGATGCACCAATACCCACTGAGACAAGGTGAACCACAAAAAGCTGTTCCGACTCTATAGCGACGACGGTCTGGGTGTGCGTCGCAGAGTTTCACATATGCGGGCTCGGGGTAGGCGTAAGCGCATCCTGGTACCGGACCGGGCCGAACCAGCTATGGTCGCTCAACTTCATGTAAGATTTGCCCGAGGTTTGACAGATCGTGCGCAACGGCGTCTGGGCGATCGAGGTGGTCGACATGGATGGACGCCGGATCGAGAAGCTTCTGGTGCAGAGGACCGGAGCGGTCCAGACTGCTCAACGATGATCAAGGCCAGATGACGTAGACGTAAGCGACATACCCTGTTAGCAGGACTGCCCCTTCCCACCGGGCGATCCTAAGCGAGGTCCAGGCGAATGCGACAAGGGCCACCGAAACGCCGATCATCACGAGGTTGTCGAAGGTCACGATCTCGACCGGGACGGCACCCGGCGCTATGAGCGCGGTGAAACCGCCAATCCCGAGGATGTTGTAGATGTTGGATCCGACGATGTTGCCGAAGGCCACGTCGCCCTGTTTTCTCAGGCCTGCGACCACCGAGGTCACGAACTCTGGCATCGAGGTGCCGACAGCAACGATCGTGAGCCCGATCACCGTCTCCGCGATGCCGAAGCCGCGGGCGAGCGAGACGGCGCCCTCAACGAGGAAGCGGCCGCCGAGGACGACGAGCACGAGACCACCGAGCGCGATCAGTGTCGAGACCAGCAACGATGTCCGCGGCGGCGCGGGCGGAGCGAGTGCTGAATCGGTTTGCTGCAGTGCAAGGCTCTTGTCGTAGACCGCGCCGTGTCCTGCAGGCGCGGAGGCGCTTTCCTGCCGGAACGCGAGGTAGACATAGGCGATCAGCGCGGCGACAAAGATCACGCCCACGACACGGCCAAGCGGCATGAGGAACGCCACGACAGAGAAGGAGATGGCGACGGCCAGCATCACCGCGCCGTCGCGCCTAAGTGCGACCGAGGCGATGACCATCGGGCTGATCAGCGCGGCGACCCCGACGATAAGAAGGATATTGGCGATGTTGGAGCCGACGATGTTGCCGTAGGCGATGCCCGGCGCGTCCGACAGCGCCGCCTGCACCGAGGTCACGAGTTCTGGCGTCGAGGTGCCGAAGCCGACCAGCGTGAGCCCGATGACCAGAGGCGATACGCCGAGCCCGGTGGCGACCTGGACCGCCCCGCGGACAAGCAGTTCGCCGCCCGCGATCAGCAGGACAAGACCTCCGAAGAGTGGCAGCCAGATCTCAATCACGTTTAATCCCTGTTTGGTTGTGTGGCAGAAACACGCGGATACGGACTCGGGCCGATTGCCGATTGAGGATCGGCTCGGACGCCGGTGCCGATGCCACAGCATCGTGTGGGCGCGAAGCCCACTATCGATAGCCCGGTCAAAATTATGCCCCCGACGGGCTAGCCGCCGGGGGCACAATTGTCAAACTACGGTCGAAGTTACTCCGAAACGGGTGCCGTCTGCTCGGTGGCTGGGGCAACCGCGTCAGCGGAACTGCCACCAAACCATCCGAGCCCGTATCCGAGCGCAGCAATCACGACGATCACTGCAAGCGCGCCTCCGCCCCAGACCCACAGATTGGTTTGCTTCGGAGCGTGTGTGTTCATGGCCATGGCTTTGATCCTGTGATCCAGAATGACCCTGTCCCGAGGGACGGGGTTATTCGCTGGGTTTCATGATCGTGCCGGCCTCGAGGGCGGCGGTGAGTTCGCTCTCGTCCACGAAGCTGTCGCCGCTCATGTCGATCTGGGCGAATGTGTCTTCGCTGAGGTCGGGATACATCACCGACATTTCGGCAAAGGAAACCAGGCTGTCGCCATCGGTATCGACATCCGACACCATGAGCGAAAAAGCCGGGGCCGCGAACAGAGCGACCACCATGGCACCAACTGCTGCACGACGCATGTTTTGTTCTCCAGAGAAATGTCATGGGAGGACCATCCTCCCAAGCAGGATAGAAATCAGAATGGGCAAGCGTCTATTCAAGGTCCTCTGACCGGGAACTGAGAATATTTTCTTCCGGCTCACGTGGCTTGGCATGCGCGGAAATTATTCCTTTGGAATCAATAACGAACGCCCATAGTCGAAGAGGCTGCGTTGTTGGCCTCCGCCTGGGATGCACCTTCGTGGGCTGCGCGCGGAGGTTTCCCCGAAACGCAAGTCAGATGTGACCTGGGTTTGCCGCGTCAGAAAATTCGGGCGACGGCAAACGCGCCGCCGCCGATGATCGCCGCGACGACGACCAAGGCCAAGGCAGAGGCCATAAGGCCGGCAAAGAGCCATATTCCGTCCCGTTCACTCAGCGCGAGGCCGAGTGCGATGATGGCAAGCGCCGGAATCCCGTTGGCAAACGGGATCGGCAGGAACAGAAGCAGCGCCATGACGAGGCAGGCCAGTCCGATCAACCGATCCACACTCGCCGTGGCGCCCGGCCAGAAGCGTGGCCGCGCCAGCCGTTCGATTCGTGCGATCCATGGCAGGGAATAGTATACGACCCGTGCAAAGCTGGCGCGATCGACAGATCGGTTGTTCAGGGCCGCGGGCAGCCAGACGGAGGGGCGCCCCGCGATGAGCTGCAGGGCGAGGATCATCAGCGGCAGCCCCGTAATGACCGAGGAGCCGGGCAGATACAGAAATACGTTGGGCACCGCGAACAACACCATGAGCGGTGCGAAGCTGCGATCCCGCAGGCCGGACACGAGATCCCCGAGCGCGACGCGCGCGCCGAGCCCGGTTTCGAGATGGCGCAAGACATCGGACAGTCGGCGAGGCCCCTGGTGCGGGGCCGGGACAACATCAGGTTGGCTGGTCATTTGACGAGGCTTTTCCCCGGCCTTTCCCAATCAGATCGGAAAACAGGATTATGACGCCACTTGTCCGGAAAGGAGCCTGCACGGTGCCGTCCTCGGTGGGTCCATGACACGCCATTGGCTGTCTCGATCAACGGGTTCCTGGCGCGAATTGAAAGTGGCGATTTCCTGCTGTCTTTCAATCCGGCGGCTCGGGATTCTTTTTCATGGCGCCCCTTGTGCGCCTTCGTCGTCGATACGATCTCCAAGCTGCCACTCGCAGAACAGGCGCCGAATACCGGGTCCTTGTCGCTTCGATGATCGGCGAGACGAGCCCGGCGTTTCCGGGCCTGGAGACCTCGGTCTTGAAGCTGCCCCTCTGGCGTTTCGCCCTCTACGCGTTGGTCATCCTGGCCGGTCTCGCGATCGCCCTTCCGACCTTCCTGCCGCGAAATCTCGCGCAAGCCTGGCCGATGGAGTCGGTTTCTCTGGGGCTCGATCTGCGCGGGGGCGCGTCGCTGATATTACGGGCAGACGAGACCGCGATCCGTTCAGGGCTCGTGTCCGACTTCGCCGCCGCCTTGGCCGACGCCGATCCTGGCCTGCGCGCCCAGACGGCGCCGGAGGGCGACGGACTGATTATCGCTTTCACTGCCGGCATGACGTCGGAGGCAGCGATGGAGACGGCGCTCGGCGCGATGCCGGAAGTGGGTGGCGGACCCCTGCGCCAGCCCGAGCCTGCATTCACGCTTCGTGCCTACGAGGGCAAGCTCAAAGCAGCGCTGCGCCCCTCGGTCGTCGCTATGGCGCAGGCCGATGCCGTCTCGCGCAGCATTGAGGTCATCCGCAGCCGGATCGACGAGGCCGGCGTCGCCGAGGCGTCGATCCAGTCACTGGGGCGCGACCGCATCCTCGTGCAGATGCCGGGTATCACCGATCCCGCGCGCCTGCGGGCGCTGTTGGGGGCGACCGCGCAACTGACGTTCCACAGGGTTCTTCCTGACGGGACCGAGGGCGCGCTGCATCTGCTAGAGATTGGTGGCGCAGAGATTTCCGTCGCTGCGCGCCCCGCGCTGGATGGCGAGCGTCTTGCAGATGCCAGCGCCGCGTTCGAGCCGGATACTGGTGCGCCGGTGGTCGAGTTCCGGTTCGACACGGAGGGTGCGCGGGCTTTCGGCGCACTCACGCAGGAACTGGTCGGACACCGGTTCGCCATCGTGCTCGATGGCAGGGTTATCTCGGCGCCCGTGATCCAGGAGCCCATCCTCGGAGGTTCCGGCGTGATCAGTGGTTCCTTCACCGTTGAGGAGACGACGACGCTGGCAGCGCTTTTGCGCGCCGGTGCCCTTCCGGTCCCGCTCGAAGTCATAGAGGAGCGGACCGTGGGCGCGGATCTTGGCGCGGACGCAATCGCGATGGGGCTCTGGACGGGGCTTGCGGGCTTTGCCCTGGTCGCCACCATGATGATCGCGCTCTACGGTGTCTGGGGCGCCGTGGCGACTGGCGCACTTCTGATCAACGTGGCGCTGACCGTTGCCGCGCTTGTTCTACTAAGCGCGACCCTCACGCTGCCGGGGATCGCCGGGCTCATCCTGGGGATGGGGCTCGCCGTTGACGCCAACGTGCTGATCAACGAACGTATTCGTGAGGAAACGCGCGCCGGAAAGCGGGCGGCCTCGGCGGTGCAGGCGGGCTTTGATCGGGCGTATCGCGCCATTCTCGATTCGAACCTCACCACCCTGATCGCGACCGCGCTGCTGTTCTGGCTGGGGTCCGGACCGGTTCGGGGCTTCGCCCTGACCATGGGGCTCGGTATCGCGATCTCGCTCTTCACTGCCGTCGCCGTCGTCCGCGCGGCAATGGACATCCACTTGCGTACGCGCAGGCCCAGGACCTTCGACATCCGGCCCCTTTTCGGGTTTCTCGCGGCGAAGTCCGTTCCGTCCTTCCGCTTCATGCGCGCGCGGTTTGCGGGCCTTGCCGTGTCGCTGGTCCTGTCCGCGGCGTCGGTTTGGCTCTTCGTTGCGCCGGGTCTGAATTACGGCGTGGATTTCCGTGGTGGCGCGTTGATCGAGGCCCGCAGTGAAGCCCCCACGGACCTCGCGACGCTTCGAGCGGGCATCGAGGGCCGCGCGCTAGGCGAGGTGACGCTTCAGGAGAGCGACGGCGGGCGCTCCGTCCTGATCCGCATCGAGGAGCAAGCGGGGGGCGAGGCCGCGCAAACGGCGGCGGCGGAGGCCGTGCGGGCGGTCTTGACGCAGGTTGCGCCGGCTGCCGAAATCGACCGGGTGGAGATCATCGGTCCCCGCGTCAGCGCTGAACTCGCAGTGGCCGGACTGATCGCTGTCGCCGCCGCGAGCCTCGCCATGCTGGTCTACATCTGGGTGCGGTTTGACTGGCCCTATGCGGTAGGTGCTATCGCGACGCTCGTGCTCGACATCACCAAGACGGTCGGCTTTCTCGCTTTGACCGGGCTCGATTTCGGGCTGACGGGCATCGCCGCATTGTTGACGCTGATCGGCTATTCGGTCAACGACAAGGTCGTGGTTTATGACCGGATGCGCGAGAACGCGGGGCGTCATCCGGGCATGCCGCTTCAAGATCTGATCGACCTGTCGATCAACCAGACGCTCGCGCGGTCGCTCTACACCTCCGGCACGGCTCTGCTCGCGATGCTGCCCATGGCGATCTGGGGCGGAGGCGCGGTGCAGAGCTTCGCCATCCCGATGGTGTTCGGGATCGTTGTTGCCGCCTCCTCGTCGATCTTCATCGCCGCGCCCATCCTCCTGTTCCTGGGCGATTGGCGTCGCCACAAACAGGCGGTGCCGGACGCCGCGCCGAAACAGGGCGTGACCCCGTGACAGACCGGGCTTACTGGCAGATCGTGACCTCTGGCTTTCTCGCACACGTAATCAATGCCGGGCCAGCTTCGGCCCCGCTTCGAGCCTTTCGCGGCGAAGCAGCCGCATTGGGCCAGGCAGCGCGGCCGACCTTATTCTGTCTGGCTTAAACCGCTCAAAGCCAGCCGCGCTTTCGGCACCAGAGATAGGGCAGTACGGAAGAGGCGAGCATCAATATGAGTGCAGCCGGGTAGCCCCAGGTCCAGGTCAGCTCGGGCATGATCTCGAAATTCATGCCGTAGATGGCGGCGATCAGGG
>NZ_JBSXOE010000015.1:0-57584 GCF_056859295.1 Roseovarius sp. B-10
CCCATCAGGAAGATGAGCGACAGAATATGTGCCATTCGTGTCAGTCTGAAAAAACGCATGGGTCCCCGTGGCCTCGTATCGTCGTAAAAGAGCGCGATTGCCGCGAAAGATCAAGGATACATTTCGTTACAATAATCTCGCTCCTAAAATCCGAAGGCGAGCCCAAGCACGTAAGAGCCCGTGGGGCGCCCCCCGGGCAGGTCGAGGCGAAAGCGGAAATCCCGTTCCATTGCCTGGATGCGGGCCGCGCCCAGCATGAACAGCCCGAACAGGATGATGATGCCGCCGCCCAGGATGTTGAGCTCATACCGCCAGCGCAGCAAGGATTGCCCCGGCGCGGTGGCCGAGGCTTCGAGGATCATGAAGATCGTGGAAAAACCCAGCACGAACCAGAGGCTGAGCCAGACGACCTGACCGCGCCGGGGTGCCACCGCGCCGCCTACCGAGCGCCCGGCGATATAGGAGACATAGCCGGGCACCAATGGCAGCACACAGGGTGAGACGAAGGATATCGCACCTGCCAGAAGGGCCGCGGTCATCCCGATGAGCGAGAGGTCAGTCATGCGTCGCCTCCAGCGTTCTCTGTCGCCATGGCCACCAACCAAGAGCATAGGAATAGGCCGCAGTCGGAATGACCACCCATTGCAGGATCGGGCTCAACCCTGCATCGATCACGGGAATGACCGGCATAAGATCGCGGTAAGCCCAAGCCTCACGGATCTCGATGTTCAGCCATTCGCTGAAGATCGTGTAGCCGACACCGAAAATCAGCGCAGCAAGGAGAACACGGGGCCCTTGCGTCTGCGGCCACGTGGGTCGGCCGAACAGCAGGAGCGCGATCGTGAAGGTGCTGAGGGTGATCAGGATGTCACCGCCCGTGCAGTGAACCGCCGCAAAGACGATTTCCCCGGGCGTTCCGGTCAGCCAGATCGTGTAGAGCGGCATATGCGCGAATTCCCAGATAAGGTGCGCGATGGCGGAGGAGACGAAATACCGGCGCAGCGCGTCCAGCCAATCGCGCGTCTCCGCCACATGGGTGAACGGGACTGCCGTCATTGGAATATTCCCAAGATGCTGTCGAACCAGCCAGACTCCGGGGGTGGTGCGTTAGCCAGCTCGCTAAGATACAGGATGAGATTCACGTGGCCAAACCCGGTGCCGTGGAAAATGGCAGTATGTCGCCCGCCTCGATCAATGATGTGAACCATTGGCGTGCTGCCATTGCGATCAGAAAGCGCGGAAAAGTTCGCCCTTGTTTTGACCGCGTCTCCCTTCGACGTTATCGCATGCCAATTCGCTCGATCCCAGCCAACCCCTGTGGCGGGGCCAACGGTCAGGAAAGTAACCCACTCGCGCATCGGGGTGATGTTTACCCCCTCCTGGACCTTGCGCAGCAGCGCCTGCTGGGTCTCGCACGGCGCGCCGCAGCCCTCGGGCGCGAAGGTGACCACGACGATCCGGTCCCGCAGGGCTTCCAGCCGCAGGGCTCCGCCATCGGCATCGGTCCCGCGCAGACGCGGCGTGCGCCGCAGGTCGGTCGGCTCGAACGCAGGTTCCCGCTCGGCCATCACCTCGTCGATCCGTTCGCCCGGATGATGCGCCATTGCCGGTACTGGCGGCAGGACAAGTGCGAGACAGACAAGGACATGTTTCATTCCGCCCCCTTCGGCCCGGTCGCGGTAACGCTCAGAACCGGCACCTCGACCGTGATCTCTCCGGCATGCTCGAAACTCAAGGTCAGGGGGAAGGTACGACCCTCCTCCAGCTTCCCGGTCAGCCCCATCAGCATCAGGTGCATCCCGCCGGGGGCGAAGGTGACTGGGGTGCCGGGGGCAAGATCCAGCACATCGATATGGTGCATGCGGGAGACACCGCCGGCATCCGTTACAGTGTCATGCACCATCACATGGCCCGCCGCCGGCGTTTCAAGCGCCGTGAGCCGGTCCGCGATATCGCTTTCAAGCGTCAGGTAGGCGGCACCGGGGCGGCTGGCCAGGATGCTGGCGCGGGCCCACGGGTCTGTGACACTCACATCGGCGGCTGCGAGAGTCGGGAGCGCCGCGCATACAGCGGCGAGAGCAATGGTTTTCACGATGATGATCCTGTCGTTTGAATGAGGGTCGATAGATTATTGGCGAAGGTCTCGGCGGGCGCGTCGCCCTCCATCCAGACATCGACGAAACGACCGTCGGGGGCCATTACATAGATGTGTCCTGAATGGGCCATAGTGTAGCCGTCAGGTGCGGTGGTATCCTCGGCGCGCTCGTACCAGACGCGAAAATTGCACGCGGCTTCGGCGACCTGCGCATCGGTTCCGGTCAGGCCTACCATGCGGGGATGAAAGGCCCCGACATAGGCGGCCATGACGTCGCGCGTGTCGCGGGCCGGGTCCACGGTGATGAATATCGGTGTCACCTGCGAGGCGTCCGGCCCAAGTTTATCCATCACCTGCGCCATGTAGGCCAGCGTTGTCGGGCAGATATCCGGGCAATGGGTAAAGCCGAAGAAGACCAGCTGCCACTGGCCGTCGAAGCTGTCCGCCGTCACCATCTGTCCGGTATGATCGGTCAGGGTATAGGCATTGGTGATCGCCGCCTCTCCGGTGACGCGGGGGGCGGGCAGGTCTGGCCGGGTCAGTGCCTGCCAGAGGAAGGCGGCCCCGAGCGCGACTGCGGCAACGCCAGTCAGTGCCCAGAGACCGCGACGGATGCAGCTCAAGCCGTAACCGTTCGAAGTTTGGTTCATGTGATCCGGCCTTTCAAAAAGTGGGACCGCCCGCGCCAAGACCGTGGCCCGGGCAGCGTTCGCTCAACCGCCCTGCGGTGCAGGGTCCGCATCGGTCCCGGCCGGCGGCATGTCATGCTCGGGGCTGTGATGGGCCATGTGTTGCATCATCTCGGTGCAGGCCTCCATCATCGGGCCCATTCGCTGCATCATCTGCATCATGCCCATCATGTTCTGCATGCCGGACATATCCCCCATCATGCCGCCGCCTTGCATCATCTGCCCGTCCATCGGCGCGGGTGCCGTGTCGTCCTGCGCAAATGCCATCGGGGCTGCGATAAGAGCTGCAAACGTGGCAGCGAGGCTCAGTGTCCTGGTCGTTTTCATGGTCATCTCCTTGGGTTGTGTTGAATGGTCAGTCCCTCGTCGTGTCCGGCATATCGGCCGGAGTCTTTGCTGCGTCACAGCCCTTGCTTTTGCACATGACGCAGTATCCCGTGGCGCACATAACGGCGCAGGGGGCGAGGCTCAGGATCAGGGGCGCCACACCGATCGCGGCAAGCCAGCCCCAGTTGAGCCAGAGGCCCGCGCCAACCACGATCATCGCCGCGATCACGGTCTGGCGGCGGCTCAGGGGCCAGCGGGCGGGCGCACCTTGGCGGCGACGCACAAGCGGTATGTTTGTCATGGCGTGTCTTTTCCTTTTGCTATGATTGTCTCAAAAAGTGCGATATTTTCCGGGCTGTCCCACACGGACGGACCAACGAGACGGCCAAGCTCGCGGCCCTGCCGGTCAATCAGAATGGTTGTCGGCAAGCCGTAGGCCGCGAAAGCCATCATCACGCGGGTCTGATCGGCCAGATACATTCCAAGATGGCGGATCCCGATTTCTTCGTAGAACTTGCGGACTACCGGCATCCCCGCACGGTCGATGGACAGTGGCAGCACGTGGAAATCTTCCCCGCCAAGCCGGGCCTGGAGGGTGTCCAGCGTCGGCATCTCCTCGCGGCAAGGCGCGCACCAGGTGGCCCAGATGTTCAGCAGCACAACCTTGCCATGGAAATCATCGAGCATCAGGTCGCGCCCGGCGCCGTTCACGAAGGGGGGCGAGGGCATCTCTCGCGGGCTGTCCCGAAGTGGCATTACCGGGCCCGCGGCGACCGGCGTGGCCAATGCCGTCGCAGCCGTGGCGACAAGGAAGTCTCGGCGTCTCATGGGGTTGCCTCCGCTTGCAGCGCCCGGACCACGGGCATGATGTCGGTTTCCAGGATATGCCTGTTGAATGGGCCCACATGTTTCATCGCGATGCGGCCCTCGGCATTGATCACGTAGGTTTCGGGTACGCCGTAGACCCCCCAGTCGATGGCAACGCGGCCATTCCGGTCCGCCCCGATACGGGTGAAGGGATCGCCCAGCTCGTCAAGAAACGCGAGCGCGGCGCCCGGTGCGTCCTTGTAGTTGATGCCAAAGATCGGCACCTCGCCGGTCTCGGAGAGCGCCACCAAGAGCGGATTCTCGGCGCGGCACGGCACGCACCAGGACGCCCAGACATTGACGATGGACACTTCGCCCGTCAGATCAGTGGTGGCCAACCCGTCGCTGCGCCCCTCGATAGGCGGCAGATCGAATTCCGGCACCGGCTTGCCGATCAGGGTCGAGGGCAGCCGGTCGTCCGTGTTCCAGAGCCCCCAGTAAAAGGCGGCGCCAAGCCCGGCGAAGATCGCGACGGGCAACACCATCAGCAGGGAAACGCGGCTTCTTCGTGGTGTCGTCGGCACGCTCATGATCCGCCCTCGTCATTGGCTGTCACTTCGCTCTGAAAATCGCGTGCGCGCTCGGGCCAGGTGCTCTTGATAAAGGCCAGAACGGCGCTGATCTCGTCGTCGGACAGGACCCCCTCGAAGCCCGGCATGTCGCTCTCATAGCCGGGCACGACGGCGTTGACCCCGAGCTTGGTGATGGTGAACAGCTGACGATCGGGGTGATGCCAGGTATGGCCGCTCGCATCATGCGGCGGTGCGGGCATTCGTCCGTTGTCCTTGCGCCGCTTCCAGTCAGGTTCACCCTCCAGGTTGGCCCCATGACAGGACGCACAGTTGTCCGCATAGACGGCCTGCCCAAGGGCGACCTGTTCGGTCGCCACCGGCGCGCCGAGAGAGGTCAGTCCGTCAGGAACGCCCGGCGCGTCGGCCGCGACGACCCAGACCGTCGAGCCAAGCGCCACAACGAGACCAGCCGCGAAGAGAGCGGGGCGGGTCATGCAGGCTGCCGCAGATACTTGACCAGCGCCGCCACCGCGAGGACGAGCACCGCGACAAACAGCAGCATGACAAGGCCTCCGCCCATCATCATGCCCATCATGGGGCCCCCCATCATCTGGCCCATGCAGTCGCCGATGAAGCCCGTTCCGGGGCCGTCTACAGGTCCGTTCATGTCAGTCTCCTTGTGTCAGTTGTGGTGGGACCGGCAGCGTGCCGGTCATTAATCGGAGTAGACGGCCACGCCGTCCGGCCCGAAGGCATAGGTGCGCAGGGTTCCGGTTTTCGCTGGTGCCATGCCCGGCGCGTTACCGGGCATGCCCGGCAGAGTGATGCCGGTGATGTTGGGACGTTCCTCCAGCAACCGTTCAATGATCTCCGACGGGACAAGGCCGCTGACCACGTAGCCGTCGATCATGGCGAGGTGACATCCGATACCCCGCTCGGGCACGCCCATCTCGACGGACCTTTGGTCGAAATTCCGGTCGTCGATCACGTTGACCGCGAAGCCCTCGGCGCGTAGGTATTCGGCATAGGCGTCGCAGCAGCCGCAGCCAGGGCTGCGCCAGATGGTGACCGGTTCCGCGCCCTGCGCGGCGGCGGATGCGATAACCGGTGACGGGGTCTCGCGATTGGTCTCGACATAGGCGGTCGTGGCCGCGCCCGTGATCCCCAGGGTGACGGCAAGTACCATTTTCATGATCGGTGTTCCTTTCTCAGAGCGCAGCGAGGGTGGCCCAAGCGGTGCCCCCGTCCCGGCTGTGTTTCAGTTTGGTCGCGTAGGTGGCGGCGATGTGGTCGGGGTCTGCCGGATCAACGGCAAGCGCCTGTGCGTGCAGGCTGGACCTGTTCTCCCAGGCCACGCCGCCATCCGTGGAGGCCCAAAGCCCCGAAGGCAGCGCCGCGTAGAGCCGTTCCGGCGTGGCATGGGCCGAGACCAGCGCGGTGATGGGTTCGCCCTTTGGCAACGGGGCCTCTGGCACGGAGGGCCTACCTGCGACCAGCGCATCCATCGCGTCTCCTTCCACCACGTCCTGCCAGCGGCAGAAACAGTCAGGCACGCGGGTAACGCCCTGGTCGGTCCCCGCATAGATCCAGATACCGCCCATGCCACTGGCGAGATTGACCGAAGCGAGGGTCAGAATCTCGCGCTCGGCCTCGGCGATCCAGGGGCGGTCCATGACGAAAGACCAACTGTTGCCCGCATCCTCGCTGCGCCACAGCCCGTCGCCCGCGAGCGCCGCATAGATCGTGTCCGGTGCCCCCGCCGCAATCGCGAGCGCGGTGACCTGCGCAAGCGGCAAATCGCCCGAGGCCGCGGCCCATGTTCGGCCCCCATCGTCGGACCGGTCCAGCCCGCCGCCGTCCAGCGACGCGAGAAGCCGCCCCGCCCGATCTGGGTGACAGGCCAGCGCCCGGATCGATCTGCGCGGTGCGGGCAGAAGGGTTGCATCGCCGAACGGATCAAACCGCCACACCTGCTCGCCCGCAACGACAAGTGCCGTGCCGTCGAAAGCCAGCGCAGAGCTTGACGCGCCCCCGGCCCGGGCCCGCGGCGTTGGTAACAGCCCGGCGGCGGCCACACCGCCAAGTATGGCAAGGACGCCGCGCCGGCTGAACGTCCGTGTGTTTTCTGAGCTTACATTCAGCATTGCTTTCTCCTCACGCCACACGGATCACACCCATCATCCCGCCCGCCTGGTGCTCGAGGATGTGGCAATGGAACATCCAGTCGCCCGGATTGTCGGCGACGAACGCGATCTCGACACGTTCACGCGGGGCCATGAGCACCGTGTCCTGCCATTCACGATGCGCCGTCGGCACGCCGTTGCGGCTGATCACGCGGAAGGAATGCCCGTGCAGGTGGATCGGGTGGTGGAACGCGGTGGCGTTGGTCATGGCGATGACGTGAGAGATATCGCGTTCCAGTACCAGCATCGGGTCGAGGATATGCCCCTCCGCCGCGACGCCGTTGACCAACCAGATGCCGCCGTCGTGCATCCGGCTCATCATCCCGCCGCCCATCATGCCGCTGCTACCGGAAAGGCCCATCTCGCGCTCGACCATCCCGCCCATCATGCCGCCGGTGAAGGTCACGTCGTGACGGCGCGCGCGGGTGATGTCGGGTTCGGGCAGCGGGTTGGGGGCCAGCGCCATGTCCCAGTCGGGCGGCGCATCGCGCAGGGGCGTCTCGGAATAGGCCAGATCGACCACTTCGAAATTCCGGTCAGCGAAGAACCGGTCGGTGATCGTCAGGGTCTCGCCCGGCGCGCCCGTCATGTCGATCATCAGATCGACCCGCATCGCCGGGCCGATCACCACCCATCCGCGCGCGTCCTGCGACGCATGCGGTGTGACTGGCTGGCCGTCGAGCGCGATGACCTGCGGTGCCAGATCGCCGAAATCCAGCGCGAAGATGCGGGCATTGGCGGCATTGATCAGACGCAGGCGTACGCGTTCGCCCGCCCGCACCGGCACAGCATCCGGCACGCGGCCATTGATCGTGACAGTATTCCCCAGTCGTCCGCCGTGGCTCATATCGTGGAACCCGCCGAAGTCTTCGGCAATCCCGGCCTCCTGGGTCAGCCGCCAGTCGTCGAGCACCCAGACCATCTCGCGGTCCACGCGCGGCGGGTTTACCTCTTCGATGATCAACGCACCGTAAAGCCCGCGCCCGACCTGCTCGAAGCTGCGCTGGTGTGGGTGATACCAGAAGGTACCGGCATCGATGGCATCGAACGCGTAGGTAAAGGTCTCGCCCGGCGCGATCGGGGCCTGAGTCAGATGCGGCACGCCGTCCATGGCGTTGGGCACCCGCAGCCCGTGCCAGTGCACGGTTGTGTCATCGTCCAGCGCGTTCGCGACCGCGATGCGCAGCCGGTCGCCCTGCCGCACCCGGATCTCGGGGCCCGGAACAGCGCCGCCATAGCACCAGATGTCAGTTTCGCCCCAGGGTTCGGGAACAAGCCGCGCCCGTCCCGGGGCGGCGCGCAGGGTGTAGTGTTTCGGAGTGTCCGCCCAGGCCGGGCGCAGGGAAGCTGCTGCACCGGCCGCAGCGCTCCCGGCCAGAAAGCCGCGGCGCGACAGCGCCAGCGTGAATGTCGATTTCATGTGTCTGTCTCATCTGAATCTTGCCGTTGGGCGCGCCATTGGCGCGAGAACTGCGCGTCTCTATGCGTCAGTCAACGCATCAGTCGCGGGCAGACAGTGAGCAGCGCGCCCTTTTGGCGCCCGCCAACCGTCGGATCAGATGAGGGTTCGGGGTGGGAAAGGGTCTGGAGGCGCTTTTAGCCCGCGCGGGAGCGTCATGCCGAGAGGCCATTCCTGCATCGGAATGGCGATTGCAAATTGCGCAGCAGCCATCCCTTTTACCATGGCGGAGACCGGTGCCGTGCAAATCAGGTCGCAACTTGCAGTCGAGTCGCTGTCGCCGTCCTCGGGGCAGCCCTGGCAATCGGGCATCGACATTGCGCCATCTGCAGACGTCGCCATGTCCAACGCCATCGCGTTCGCACTCACCGCATGCACGACCGTGCTCTCGGCGAACACCGCAAGAAACACGACAGCAATGAGTGAAGCGAATTTCCGCATACTACGTATATATTTCCGGGTCTATCCAATGTCCATTCACGATCCGGTGCCAACGTCCACGATCGAGTCCCACAACGCAAATCGGTCTCACCCCGCGCAACACGACAGCTTCGCGACATCCTTGTCGAAGGTTTGCGCGGCGAGCTTCAATCCCTCGACCGTGGTGAGATAGGGGAAGATCGTCTCGGCGAGGGCCTTTGTCGTCATGCCGAACTTGAGCGCCATCACGAGCGTTTGGACAGTGTCGGCCCCCTCCGGTGCCATGATCACGCCGCCGAGAAGCCGGTCGCTCGCCCGGTCCGCGACCAGCTTGATCAGCCCGCGCGTGTCGCGGGCGGCGAGCGCACGGGGGACGTTCTCGAGCGCGAGCACGCTGGTCTTGACGTCATGACCCGCCGCGCGGGCCTGCGTCTCGGTAAGCCCGACCCCCGCGACCTGCGGATCAGTGAACACCACCCAGGGCATCGCTGAATTGTCGTAGCGCTCCGCCCCGCCCAACACGGCGTTGCGGGCGGCAAGCTTCGCGCCGTAGGCGGCCATGTAGACGAACTGGTCGCGATCCGTGACATCACCCGCTGAAAAGATGCCGGGCTTCGTGGTCTGCATGTCGACGCCAACCCGGATCGCACCGCGTGCGTCGGTCTCGACGCCAATTTCGGCTAGGCCCAGCCCCTCGGTGTTGGGCGCGCGCCCTGTCGTCAGGACGAGGCGGTTGGCCGTCAGTTCACGCTCCGCGCCATTCACCGTCACGGTCAGCACCGCACGGTCCCCGTCGCGCCGCGCGGCGTGATAGGTTGCGCCGTCAAGAACCGTGACACTCTCGGCGCGCAAGACCTTGGTGAGCGCCTGCCCCACCTCCGGCTCGGTGCGCGGCAACAGGCGCGAGCGGCAGACGATGGTAACCCGCGTGCCCATCCGCGCCATCATCTGTGCCAGCTCCACGCCGATATAGCCGCCGCCGAGGAAGATCAGGCTTTCGGGCAACCGGTCCAGCTCCAGAACCGATGTGCTGTCGAGCGTTGGGACGTCCGGGATACCGGGGATATCGGGCGCGGCGGGTCGGCTGCCGGTGGCGACGATGACCTTGGGAACCATGATCCTGCGCCCGCCGACCTCGACCCCGCCGGGGACGAGCCGCGCCGGACCCTCGTCGATATAGGTCACGCCATCGTAGCCCGGCAACAGGTCGGCGTACTTCTTCTGGCGCAGCGTCGCGACCAGATCGTCCTTGGCCGCGACGAGAGCGGTCCAGTCGGCGACCTTCGCTTCGCCGACGAGGCCAGGAAACCGGGATGCCGCCCGCGCGCCGTGCACTGCCTCGGCTGAGCGGATCATCGTCTTGGAGGGTACGCAACCCACGTTCACGCAGGTGCCGCCGATGGTGCCATGCCCGATGAGCGCGACGCGCTTTCCTCCTTCCGCGGCGGTGATCGCGGCCGAGAAGCCGGCCGATCCGGCGCCGATCACGGCAAGGTCGAAATCGCCCTTGGGCGCGCAGCAATCGTCTTTCATCACATCATCCATCCGTTCGAGTGTTCAGTCGCCGCTGCCGTCTCCAGACCGCGTACACGGTCAGTGCGACGAAAAACGCGAGCGCGGGCAGCAGAACGTAGTCGAGCCAACCCAGCCAGGCCGACAGGCCCATGGCGCCCAGAAGCACCACGAGCACCGGCGTGAAGCAGCAGAGCGCCGCGATGACGGTGCCTACGATCCCTGTCGCGATCAGCTTGCGGTCGGACTGCTCGGTCATCCCGTCAGCCCGCGATGCGCGCCGGGTAGCCTGCATTGGCCGAGGCTGCCGCGATGGCGTCGGAGCTGGTCGTGGCGGTATCGAAGATCACCGTGGCGGTGTGGGCCTCGAAGTCGATCTCGACGGTGCGCACGCCATCGACGCCTTCCATCGCGCGCTTCACCGTCACTGGGCAGAGCGCGCAGGTCATGTTGTCGACCGCGAAGGTGACGGTCCGCTCGGCGGCGACGGTCTGCGCGGCAACAGGGATGGCCGTGATCGGCGCGACGGCGGTCAGGCCGAACAGAACAAGGGCAAGGATCTTCTTCATGAGGGTGTCCTTTCGGGATCAGTAGAGAAGCGGGGCCCACCAGTCGATGGAGAGTGCAGCGACAACGAGAACGAGCGAGGCCCAGAGTGCGGTCTTGGTGATGCGCGCCGATGCTGGCCTTGCGCAGTAGGAACCGGGTTCGCAGACATTCGGCTTGCGGAAATAGACCTGCCAGAAACCCGCCGCGATGAAGCCAAGCGCAATGACAGCGAAGATCGGCTTGAAGGGCTCCAACGCCGTCAGGTTGCCGATCCAGGCCCCCGAGATGCCGAGGGTCAGCAGCACCAGCGGCCCGACGCAGCAGGCAGAGGCGAGAAAGGCGCCCACCACCCCGCCCGCCGCGAGCCAGCCTTTTCGGGTCGGGCGATCCGCGCCCGTGCTGTCCGTTCTGTCGTCTGTCAGCGCCATGTCGCGCACCTCTCGCTTGTGATTAAGAAGAGGTGTAGGGTCTGTAGTAACTACAGGCTCAAGAGGAAACGTGCCCATGACTGATCACGAACGCGAGAGCGGCCTCACACGCGGCGGCTTGGCCCGGGCGACCGGCTGCAACATCGAAACGATCCGCTATTACGAGAAAACCCGCCTGCTGCCCGACCCACCCCGGACCAATGCCGGCTACCGGATCTATGCCACCGCGCACACCACACGCCTGCGCTTCATCCTGCGTGCCCGGGAACTCGGGTTCTCCATGGAAGACATTCGCGGGCTTTTGGGGCTGGAGGACGGAGCCGCGCCGACTTGCGCCGAGGTCAAGGAGAGAACAGAGCGCCACCTTGCTGATGTGCGTGCGAAGATCGCAGACCTCAGGCGCATTGAATCAGTTCTCGCCGAGACCGCCGGCAGGTGCTCCGGTGACGACGTCCCCGACTGTCCGGTTCTCGACACGATCGGATCGCTGGACCGTTGAAGCCGCGATGCGAGACTTGTCTCATCCCTTCAGTCTCCTACAAAAATCGGGCCGCAGCCGGACTCAGTCCAGTCAGGCCTCGATCCTCAAGATGACCGAGAACGCGTCAGCCGTGCCGTTCACTTCGCCCTTGTCACAGTCACCCTCAATGGTGCCCATCTCGATCGTCATATGAGTCTCGAATTGCCCTAAAATTGGTTCTGCCTAAATCTGTGTGGCGGATAGGACGCATTCGGGCTCTCAGCAGTTCTGGACCGGCTCAAAAGCAGACGGAACCTTGAAGGCATCGAACCTCGTGAGTTCGAGGACCAGGCCAGGCTTGCGTGTCTCCTGCAGGCGCTCTTGAAGCAGGCCGTGCATCCGTTTCAGGTCGCTTTCGCTGAGCTTTCACTCGCAGGCGACGCCGATCACGTCGTCATGACCTTTCATGATCCCGGTGAACATGGTTCTCCTCTTCTTCCGGCTTGCCGTGACCGTAGAGGTCGGCGTTTTCGTGTGCACGGTCTTCGTGCTCGAACTCAAGGCTGGAATGGCCGATGTTGAAGTCCTCCTTCAGCCAGTCCTTGATCGCTGCCTTGATCTTTTCGATTTCCCCCCAGCCGCCCGCTGTCAGCACCACGTGGCAGTCCAGCGCCGCCTTGTGCTCCTGCATCTGCCACAGATGCACGTGATGAACGTCCGCGACACCATCGACACTCCGCATCGCCTCAACGACGGCTTGATTTTCGATGTCGGGAGGACTGCCGAGCATCAGTGTTCGGATCGGACCGCCGATCTCGGTCAAAGCCAGATAGAGGATGTATAGGGCAATGCCGATGGTGATTGCTGGATCGACCCATCGCATGTCGTAGAGGATGATCAGGGACCCGCCAATAATGACTGCCACGGAGGCCAAAGCGTCCGACAGGTTGTGCAGGAAGAGCGCGCGGATGTTCACGCTGCCTTTCTGCATGGAATAGGTAAGCAGCGCCGTCAGCGTGTCGACGACCAGGGCCACACCGCCCAGCATCACCACCGTCCAGCCAGCGACCTCGGGAGGGTCGATCATGCGCATGCCACCTTCGTAGATCAGGTAGAAGCCGATCAGGATCAGGGTCGTGTAGTTGATGAGTGCTGCGACGATTTCAACCCGTCCATAGCCGAAGGTCATGCGCTCGTCCGCGGGTCGCCGCGAAATTTTCCGGGCGGCAAAGGCGATCACCAGCGACGCCATGTCCGAAAAATTGTGCAGGGCATCCGCGATCAGCGCGAGGCTGCCGGAAAGGATGCCGCCGACGATCTGCGCGACGGTCAGAAGGCCGTTGGCCCAGATGGCGATGGAGACCCTACGATCACCAGATTCAGGATCGATGTGAGCGTGGCCGTGATCATGCGGCACGGTTCTTCTCCTCATGGCTGTGGTTCGGCCGACTGAGTCCAGAGACCCGCGGCAAGACTCCACGACGGATGCGGCGACCCCGGGCATTCATCCAGTGACGGATGACGTGGCGATAGAGAAAGTCACGCGCAAATCCGAAGTTCTGGCTATATTTCTCATAAAAGTCGTCGGGCGTATCAAAGGTTCCGAAATCACGAACGATGCCGGTTTTCTGAGTATAAGTGCTGCCGCCGCTCCAACTGACTGGTGGCGCACTCAGACAATCCGTTCCGGCGCCGTAGCCGCAAAGGCTTTCTGTTTCGCTGAATTCCTTCTGAAGCGACTGCAGGAAGGGCGCGTCCAGAATAAATCCTTCCAGATTAATCCAGCCCTCATCGGTTTCGACTTCAACCCACGAGTGCAGAATTTCGGACGGTGCGAGGGGGTAGACCAATTCGGGCACCACGCCACGCTGCAGGGCCTTGTGGATGGTGAAGCCGTGCAGCCGGCAGCGGATGCCTACGCTGCGCAGCAGTGCCATGAGAAGCGTCCCTTTCGTGTTGCACTGCCCGTAGCCGACGGTCAGCACCGCAGAGGCGGGAATGTCGTCGACGCGGTTGTAGCCGAACGCAATCTCGTTTCGGACAAAGTCATAAACCGCGCCAATCCGGTCGACACGGGCAAGGTCATACCAGCCACGATCTCGTACCAGGTTTGAGATTGAGGGCGAGTCAAAATCCAGCAGTCTTGTTGCGGTTAAATAGGAATCGGTGGGTGCCACAGGGTCTCTCCTCGAATCGTTCACGAGGAGTCTTAGTCTCTACAGTGACTAGAGAGACAAGCCTTTTCTCAAATGTTACTTTCGATCATAATTCTATCCGATCATGCCAAGGACTGGGAAAGTTTCGAGCAGCCAGAAGGCAAGGCGGCTGATTTGACCTGTCATCACGCCGATACCCATCAGCACCATCAGTCCGCCCGATATACGATAGAGCCATCGACCAGCCGCACTGATCCGCTTTAGCCTGCCTGCAATCTCGTTGGTGAAGAGCGCTATGATCAGAAACGGCAGTCCAAGCCCTGCGGAGTAGATGGCCAGCAGGGCCATCCCGTCCGCTCCAGACGTCGCGCTCACCGCGAGGATCGACCCGAGCACAGGGCCAATGCAGGGCGTCCAGCCAAAGGCAAAGGCAAGGCCCAAAAGGTAGGCCCCGACCGTGCTGCCGCCGTCGACTTTTACGTCGGGCCTTGTGTCACGCATCATGGCAGGGATCTTAATCGCCCCCATCATGACAAGTCCGAAGAGAACGATCAAAGCACCACCGGCAAGACCGAGTTCGTATTTCCAGCGCAAGAGCATCCCGCCAAGTAGACTTGCCCCGGCCCCGAGCGCCACGAAGACTGTCGAAAATCCGAGCACGAACCACAAGCTCAGGACCACGCTGCGCGCACGTTCGCTAATGCTGCGCTCCTCCCCGGATATCGCGGCGGGCTGTCCCGCGATGTAGGAGACGTAGCCAGGTGCCAGAGGAAGGACGCAAGGCGACAGAAAGGATATAGCACCACCCAGAAAGGCCGCGACGACTCCAACACCTGAGATTTCAAACATTCAATTCCTGCCTTGCTTTAGCCTGTGAAACGCGCACCTTTGTAAAAGCTAAAGCTACTGTAGGAGCAATGCCGTTTTTACGCTCCGCGGGGTGCCGCGAGGATGATGGCGGCACCCAACAAGCATACAGTGGTCCCGAGCAGGTCCCACCTGTCCGGCCGGTGTCCTTCCGCAAGCCACATCCAAAGAATGGACGCGGCAATATAAATCCCACCGTAGGCCGCAAAGGCGCGTCCCGCAGCCACGGTGTCGACCTGCGCCAGAAGCCAGCCGAACGCCACCAGCGCCGCCACACCGGGCACGAGCCAAAGGGCGGACGCGCCGAGGCGCCACCATGCCCAGATGGCGAAGCATCCGGCGATCTCGGCCAATGCCGCGAGCGGATAGGCGAGTGCTGCCGGCATCTCAGGCGCCGATCTCGTCGTGGTCCGTCAGGCATTCGGAATGGTCACGCAGCACCTCCAGCACCCGGCAATCGGCGGTGTGACCGCCGCTGCATTCATGCACCATCCTCTGCAATTCCGTCCGAAGGGCTTCAAGTCGGGCCATACGTTGCTCAACCTGCTTGAGTTGTCGGCGAGCGATGGCATCGGCCTCCGCGCAAGACTTTTCTGGATGATCGCTCAGATCGAGAAGCTCACGGATCGCGTCCAGCGAGAACCCGAGTTGCCGCGCATGCCGGACGAAAGACAAGCGGTCAAGCTCGCTATCGCCATAGCGCCGCTGACCGCCAGCCGATCGCCCCGGCTCGGGCAAGAGCCCGATCTGCTCGTAATAGCGGATCGTCTGCACCTTCGTCCCGGTCTTTTTTGCCAAAGTGCCGATTGTCAGCATATCACCTCTCCAAACTATCTACAGCCCGTGTAGCTTTAAGCGTTTTTTAGCACAAGTTCCGCCTGGCATCTCACAGATCGGTGAACATCGCTCTTCCGTCCATAATAGGTCTTGAACCTACAGTGGCTAGAGGGTGTAAACGCGCCCAAAATATAGAATCAAATTCGGGCGGAGCGGCGTGAAGCTTTCAGGTCTTCAGAAAGTACTATGGGTGTTTGCGGGCGTGGCGGCGTTCGTTTTCATCTGGCTGTTGCTGTGGTCCGACTACCGTTCCGACCTTGCCCGCGCCGAGAATGAACCACCGTTTTTTGCGGACTTCGAACTGACCGATCATCGCGGCATGATCCAAACAGAGGAAGATTTTGCGGGCCGCTGGATGCTTGTATTCTTTGGCTTCGCCAATTGTCCCGACATATGCCCGACGACGCTTGCAGAGGTGGCGGCTGTCATGGATGGCCTTGGCGAGGATGCCGCAAAAGTGCAGCCGATCTTCATCTCGATTGATCCCGAACGGGATACGCCAATGGCTCTTGCAGACTTTGTGCCGCGCTTTGACGCAGGCATCATCGGTCTGACCGGAACATCCGATCAGATCGCAGAGACCGCTGAAACCTTTCCGATCTACTTCGAACGGATCGACGAGGCCAGCGCGCCGGATGGCTATACAATGGGGCACACATCGCACCTGTTTCTTTTTGATCCGCAGGCGGGCTTCGCCGATTCTTGGCCCTACGGCACACCCGCCGAAGAGATCCTTGCGGATCTGAGAGAGAGGATCTGATCGCCATGACCCGACTTTCCGGAGAAACGGCCCTTGTTCTTGCTTGGATCATTGCGCTTGTCTCATCGCTTGCCGTGCTCTTTATTGGCGAGGTGCTTGGTCAAACGCCTTGCGTCCTTTGCTGGTTCCAGCGCGCCTTCATGTTCCCCCTGGCTATCGTTCTTGGGCTCGGGCTGTGGTGGCAGGATCCCCGCGTGGGGCGCTATGGCGTTGCGCTGGCGCTTGGGGGGGCGGCAGTGGCGTTGTATCACATCGGCCTCTATGTCGGGCTGATCCCCGAGGCGATCCAGCCCTGCACGGCGACCGGCCCCTCTTGTACCGACGACAACCAGGTGGTCTTCGGCATTCCGATTCCGCTGATGGCGCTTGTCGCCTTCACGATGATCGGGATGCTTTCGGCCCTTTCACTGAAGGAAAAACAAATATGAATCGACGCGGCCTCATTCTATCCGTTCTGGCTGTTGGTGTCGCAGGTTTTGGCGGCGCGGCCTGGTATGCCACCCGCCCCCAACCCATGGCAGAGGCAGTCCCTGTCGCGCCCGAAGTGAACGATGTGCTGATCCGGCCCTATTCCCCGATCCTCGGCCCCGAAACGGCACCTGTCACGATTGTCGAGTTTTTCGATCCAGCTTGCGAGGCATGCCGCGCATTCTATCCCGTGGTCAAAGAGATCATGGCTGAGCACGGTGATGCGGTCCGTGTCGTCATTCGATACACTGCCTTTCACGGGGACGCTTCGGTGGAAGCGATCCGTGTTCTCGAAGCTGCGCGGATGCAGGATGTGTTCGAACCCGTACTGGAAGCGGTCCTGCGCGAGCAGCCGCGATGGGCGTCCCATGGCACTCCGGCACCGGGTTTGATCCTTGAGATTGCCGCAAGCGGTGGTCTGGATGTCGAAGCTGCTCGAACACAGATGCTGGCCCCCGGTGTCGTGGCAGTGCTCAATCAGGACCGCGCTGATGTCGAAGCGGTCGGCGTGCGACAAACGCCCACGTTCTTCGTCAACGCCAAGCCGTTAGACCCGTTCGGTGAGGCCAAACTGCGGCGACTGGTGGCGGCGGAAGTTGCGGCCAGCCAAAGTTGACGCCCGGCTAGATACAGGAGAATTCTTCATGAACAAGCTACCTTATATCAATGGTTTGACCCTTGTCTTGCTGCTCTCGGCCATGTCGGCTCCGGCATTTGCCGGTTCGGAGGATGTGGTCGTCGAAAACGCGTGGTCCCGTGCTTCGATCGGCGTCAACCGCCCTGGTGCCGCCTATATGACTGTGCACAACACCGGTGAAGACACGGTCACGCTGACCGGGCTTACAACACCACTGGCCGTGATGCCCCAGATCCATGAGACGAAAACCAACGCCGACGGCGTCAGTTCTATGGCGCCTGCTGACGAGATCACGATTGAACCGGGCCAAAGCGTAGCATTGGAACCGGGCGGACTGCACGCCATGCTCATGAAGCTGCAAAACCCGATGATCGAAGGCGAGACCTTCCCGCTGACACTGACGTTCTCAGACGGTGGTGAAGTCACTGTCGATGTCCCAATTCTGGGGATCGCCGCGCGCGGGCCGGAGAGCTGATGCAGCGTCGGCATGTGGTCCAATACGGTGCAGCCGGTGTAGGCGCTGTCGCTCTGATGCTCGGCGTCGGCTGGTGGCGGGCGGATGGTCCCGGTGCACCAAAACCTGCCGGGCAAAGGCCTCTCCCCCTGTCGGCGATGGATTTCCGACTGACCGATCACGAAGGCAATGAAGTGGGCCCAGAAACCCTGATCGGACGCCCGACCATGGTGTTTTTCGGGTTCACATACTGCCCAGATGTCTGCCCCACGACGTTATCGGATATCTCAGGCTGGCTTGAAGATCTCGGAGACGAAGCCGCGCAGATGAACGTGGTCTTCATCACAGTCGATCCGGAGCGGGACACGGTCGAGGCCATGGCCGAATATGTCGGCTATTTTCATCCGGCTATTCGCGGCTGGACTGGGCCGGCAAACCAGGTTGCCCGCGCTGCAGAAGGATTTCGTGCCTCGTATGAGCGCGTCCCGGCCGAAGGCGGCGACTATACAATGAACCATACGGCAAGCGTATTCCTGTTCGATGCCAAGGGTGAACTCGTCACCATGATCGACTATCACGAGCCAAGAGAATTCGCAGTGCCGAAGATCCGGCGTGCGCTGAAAGAAGACGTAGAGGGGGTAACATGAAGATTAGAATTATTTTGGCGAGCGCTGTGGTCGCAGGCGCTTTCTCGGTGACCGCCATCGCCATTTCTGGCGTTCTTTCTAAAGAGCCAGTGCCTCCTGCGATTGCTGAAGCGACCCTCTGGACTCCCGATCCGCTCTCGATGCCTCAGATCGCCGACTACGATGTGACACCGCCCGCCGCATTTCACGCCGACAATGCTAGCCCAATGCGACCTCTGCCGCTCTTGCAATCTGTCTTCGCAGAAACCGCCTTGCCCGAGATTGAACCGCCTTTGATCACCTGGTCGCGTGAGATCGCGTCGGGCGAGACGCTGGATGCGGTCCTGGCGAACGCGGGCATCGCTGCGCCTGCGCGTGCCGAAATCGCGCTCGCGCTTGGTGCAGAATATGACCTGCGCCGATTGCGCCCGGGCCATGAGATCACTGTGATCTCAAAGGTGGACGGAAATCCGAGCCGCGTGGAACTGGCAGTTGACGATGGGGTGCGGATCGAAACGGTCTTTGGTCAAGAACCTGTCACACGCGTGTTGGAGCCAGACCCTGAAATGGTGACGTTCGCGGGCGAGGCAGTGATCGAAAGCTCTGTCTTCGCGGCTTTGGACAAGGCGGGCATCCCTGCTCGCTTTGCGGTCGACATGGCGCAGATGCTGGGCGGCACAGTGGATTTTCGACACGAACTTTCCGGTGGCGAGACGATGCGTCTTCTTTGGCGCGAAGCGCGCGACGGAAACGAGAGGATCGGTCAGCCCGAACTTGCCTTTGCCGCACTGAATCTTGGTGAAACGGTCTACGAGATCGTCTGGCCGGATGACGGCAGCGGTAAAGCGACGATCTATGTTGATGGAGAGGTCCTGCGTGTCTTTGCCCAACCGGTGGAAGGAGCGCGGCTGAGTTCCGTCTTCGGCCGTCGCACACACCCAGTCTATGGGAATGTGCGCATGCACACCGGCGTCGACTTTGCTGCGGCAAGCGGTACGCCGGTGAAAGCGACGGCACCCGGACGCGTGAGCTTCATCGGACGTCGTGGTGGATATGGCCGGGTGGTGGAGATAGCGCATGGATCCGACACCCTGACACGATACGCACATCTCAGCGAGGTGCCGGACACACTCGAACAAGGGCAGCGCGTGATGGCCGGAGACATGATCGGTCGCGTCGGTGCAACCGGCACCGCGACCGGCCCAAATCTGCATTATGAGGTTCTGGTCGATGGTCGCCCGACCGATCCTCTCTCAGACGACCGACTGGCAGAGGCGGCTGAGCGAGATGCGGATGACACGGCTGCACTTGAGCGATTGGCTGAGGCACGCTCGCTACTGGCCGAGAGGCTCACCAGCGAATTTGTGCAAACAACAACCGAAAGGCTTTAATCCATGAAAAGACTGGCTCCCGCCCTTGCAGTCACGCTGGCCTTGTTTCCCGCGGCGCAAGCTGTCGCAGATTCGATCCAGATTGACGTCCGGAAGACAAACGGCTGCGGCTGTTGTCTGTCCTGGATGAAGCACCTCGAGGAAAGCGGATTCGCGCCGACAGGCGAGGACATGTTCGGGGGATCTCTTGTGCGCTTCAAACTCGACAATGGCGTGCCTCAGCGCATGGTCTCCTGCCATACGGCTTTGGTCGACGGCTACGTGATCGAAGGTCATGTACCGGCATCAGACATTCAGCGTTTGTTGGATGAGCGTCCAGATGCAGTGGGGCTGGCGGTGCCGGGAATGCCCTATGGCTCGCCGGGCATGGGACCGGAGGATGATCGTGAGGCTTATGACGTCTTCCTGGTCCGCGGCGATGGATCGACCGAGATCTTTAGCAGCTATTCGGCCGCTGATTGACGTATCGGCGAGACCTCAGCGCTTGGAACCCTTCGCCCCAATTACCCTTGGCTTTCTTGGAAGCCTGGCCGCCGGATCGCTGACCGCGGTCGGGGCGATCCCCGTTCTTTTCGGGCGCATCCCCTCCCGGGCTACGCGCGATCTGCTGCTTGGCTTCGCAGCGGGTGTCATGCTCGCTGCTTCGTTTTTCTCGCTGATCATCCCGGCTCTCGACGCAGCCGAAGGACAGTTCGACAAAGGTGCTCTCCCTGCGGCCATCGTTTGTGTTGCGATCCTGCTTGGCATGGGCGCGGTCGCTCTGATGAACGAACGGCTGCCGCATGAGCATTTCAAGACGGGGCGGGAAGGCCCCGACGCCGCTTCGCTGCGCCGCGTCTGGCTCTTCATCATTGCGATCACGATCCACAATTTCCCCGAGGGACTCGCCGTTGGTGTCGGGTTTGGGGCTGACGGTTTCTCTGGTGGCTTGCCGCTTGCGATTGGCATCGGGCTGCAAAACGCTCCCGAGGGTCTCGCCGTAGCGGTTTCATTGCTTGGTGAGGGGTATTCCAGGCGCCGTGCGTGGGGGATTGCCGCCCTGACAGGTCTTGTCGAGCCGGTAGGCGGGCTTCTTGGGGCTGGGATCATCAGCATCTCGCAGCCGCTGTTGCCATGGGGCCTCGCCTTCGCCGCCGGGGCGATGCTCTACGTCATCAGCCACGAAATCATTCCCGAAACCCACCGTTCCGGCCATCAAAACAGGGCGACACTCGGTCTCGCAGTTGGCCTCGTGATCATGTTGTTCCTCGATGTATGGCTGGGAGGATGAGATGAAACAGTCCCATTTCCAAGGTTTCATTGCGGCTGGAACTGCTTTTCTTGTCGATCAGGTGACAAAAGCAATTGTCGTCGCCAATGCGGCAGATTTGAGCGCCGGAATTCCGGTCTTTCCCGGTTTCAATCTCATCTACCTGCGCAACGATGGCGTGACATTCGGATTACTTGGTGGAGCGCCATGGTGGAGCCTTACAGTGTTGGCCCTCGCTGTCTGTGGCTGGTTGACCGTCATGTTGGTGCGCACTGCCAACCCGGTTGAGGCTATCGCCTATGGTGCGATTATCGGTGGCGCGCTCGGCAACGTCCTCGACCGCATCCGGTTTCGGGGTGTGACGGACTTCCTCGATTTCTACGCCGGATCCACGCATTGGCCCGCCTTCAACATGGCGGATGTTTTCGTGGTCGGCGGCGTGGGCCTACTGCTCATAGCCCCTTGGTTGAGCGCCAAGTTTCAGACTGGCACATGATGACGGGCTTGCGACCACTGACGGGTCGTGGCCGTTACATTTCCCTGCGATCAGGGATTAGCTTTATGGCGGGCGGTTTAACGGTTTTAGCCCTTCCACCATTCTCATGGCTCATCGTTGTTCCGGTCGCCTTCTCAGCACTTTTTCTCATGCTCCGGCAGGTTTCGACAGCGCCTGCCTTCTTCATCGGCTGGGTCTTTGGAATGGGCCAGTTTGGGTTTGGAGTTTCCTGGATCGCCGAGAGCTTTTACGTCGATTCCGAACGTTTCGGTGCCCTTGCGATCCCGGCAGTCGCGGGACTGTCCGCCGGACTGGCCATTTTCCCAGCTATTGCGGCGATGTTATTTGCCACCATCATGCAGCGCCGTGCTGTCGGCGGCATTACGGCAGGTCTTCTGCTTGCAACCTGCTGGGTTGCCGCAGAATGGCTGCGTGGTCATGTCCTGACGGGGTTTCCCTGGAACCTTGCCGCTTATGCCCTTGTCGAACATGCCGCCCTGCGCCAACCCGCCGCCTGGGTCGGAAGCTATGGGCTAAGTTTTCTCACGGTCTTTATCGGGCTGTTGCCCGGTGTGTTGATTGTGGCGGCACCAAACAGACGCGTGCCTGTTCTCGTGCTCTTCGCCGCTGCGGTGATGGGCCTCTGGGGTGGCGGCGCGCTGCGTTTAGGGACGGATGTGCCTCCGACGGATAGCGCTTTGCGCATCGTCCAAGGCAATGTGCCGCAAGTCGAGAAGTGGGCACCGGGCAGCCGCGAGCGAACGCTGGAAAAATACTTGGGCTTGTCGGCGCAACCTGGACGCTTCGACCTGCTGCTGTGGCCGGAAACGGCCTTTCCCGGTTTTCTGGACGAGGATGCCTTGGCGCGTAGGCGGTTATCCACGGTTCTGCCAGACGGCAGGATCCTTTTGACAGGTGCGCCTGACCGCGTAGAGGGCGATGGGGAAACCCGATATTTCAACACGGTTCAGGCCTATGACGGCAGCGGCGAAATTCTGACGGGATATGCAAAACATCATCTTGTTCCGTTCGGGGAGTATGTGCCCCTGAGAGGCTGGCTGCCGATCGAGCGGCTGACCGAAGGTTTGGGCGATTTCACGCCAGGACCAGGGCCACGTACGCTGGCGATCCCGGGTGCGCCTCTGGTCGCGGTGGCGATCTGTTACGAGATCATTTTTCCGGGCCAAGTAGTCGATGACCTTTTTCGCCCCGACTGGATTTTCAACGCCACAAATGATGCCTGGTTCGGCACCAGCTTCGGACCCGAGCAGCACCTCGCTTCCGCGCGCATGCGCGCGGTCGAAGAAGGGCTTCCTGTAGTCCGGGCGGCCAACACCGGGATTTCCGCGATCATCGACGCCAAGGGAGAGATCATCGCGCGCCTCGAGACCGGACAAACTGGAGTCATAGATGCCAGCCTGCCGACAGCGCTTGCGCCCACACCTTACGCACGTTTCGGTGATTGGACATCGCTGGCGCTCATCTGTGCGGTCTGGGCCCTGGCCTTTGCTGTCGGATTGGCAAGTCGAGGTCCCAATTCAGAAAATTCAAGATCGGAGGAATCGTGATGCTGGTGCTCGCAGGCTTTGTCGGAGGGGCGCTCTGGGGTGGCTATCTGGCGCAACGGCGGAAAGGGAACCGCCTGGATATACTTCAATACGCGACAAGCTTCGGTATTGCTTTTGGCCTACTCGCTTTTTTCGCCTCGGTGATCCTCTTGCGCATCACGTCTTGAGATTACTTTGGCACCGGCAACGAATTGAGACGACTGTTCAACATATTACTGTATTTGCTCCTGGCGGTTTTTGCATCCGGACTGGCCATATCCGGTGTCGTCTACTTTCTTTTGCGCGCCTCCGTCCCCGACTATGACGAGGACTTCAGAGTTGCGGGTATCGAAGGCCCAGTCGATATTCTGCGAGATGCTGCGGCCATACCGCACATTTCTGCAGACTCCGCTGCGGACGCCTATTTTGCGCTTGGTTTCGTTCACGCTCAGGACAGGCTTGGCCAGTTATTGAGGGCAAGGCGGGCAGCGCAAGCCTTGTTGCCACTTGACCAGACGATCGAAGTTGAGCCTTCGACAGCCCAAGCGCTCGACGCATATGCTGCAGGTGTCAACGCGTGGCTTGGTCTGGTGTCCGAAGGCGGGCGCGGCAGAGGCTCACCCGATTTGTTGATCGCGGATCAGAGAATGATCGCAGCCTGGACACCCGTCGATAGTCTCAGACTTGCCCAAGCGTTTCTGAACGATCTTCAACCCGAGAGACGGCAGAGTGACGTGTCCGGCTTGTCAGATCTACCGATCCCGTCGGATCGACCTCTTTTGCCCGAGCTGTTTGTGACCTCGCCCGAGGTCAGCCTCGATGCTTGGGCGTTGCCTGGAGACAGAACAGCTACCGGAGCACCAATTCTCGCCGCCGATATACGTGGCCCCTTATCGCTGCCTTCTGAATGGTACCTGGCGGATATTCAACTCCCGACCGGAGCCGCGATTGGGGCTACAATGCCGGGTGTGCCCTTCATTGTCGTCGGTCGCAGCGAACGCGTCGCTTGGGCGTTCCGATCTGTGTCCCAGAAAGCCGTTAAAGAGCCAGAGAATCCCACGGCCGCGCAGGCCAGCAATTTTCTGATGATGCTTGACCGTCTGGCGCGGTCCGCCGATGTGAACGATGCTATGGACGCATGCATGAACCTGGCACCAGCGGGATTGGAGATTCTTGCGATCGACCGAGAAACCCTTGCTCGCTGGCCTGACAGGGAGGTCGAAACTCCTTTATCGTTTCGAGACGCCCGTCTGGCTGCTCTTGATGAGCGGCAGCCGATATCCTCGGTCGAGGGCGCGATTGCGGTGCAGCGCGACACGGTCAGCGCTGCCGCGCGGGTGCTTCTTCCTATAATGGCAAAAGAGCTTTGGTTCGTGGGTTCCACAGGCGCTTTCGAAGAGAACCGCGCAGATGAGCTTCGCGGCGATATTCTGGATCAACTTGCCCAATGGAATGGCGACATGGATCGCTTTTCACCGGAGCCGCTCGTGTTCTGGGCCTGGGCGCGCTCGTTGCAAAAACGGATACTTCAGGATGAATTTCCATCCGCGACGAAGGTCTGGGCCAGGCCAAATGCCGATGTCTTATTTGCGGTGCTTTCAGATCGCGGAGGGAGCGCAATCTGGTGCGACATCCGCCCGTCCACCCGCATCGAGACCTGCCAGGATCAGGTTCGTGCGGCCCTGGATGATGCCATCGGCTGGCTTGTCGACCGCTACGGACCCGATCCGTCCGCTTGGGTCTGGGGCGAAGCACACGCTTTAAATATGGGGTGGGCACCAATCCGATCGAGCGGGGTCATCAGCGATCTGCTGTCTCTCAAAGCCCCATCTTCGGGCGATCCAGACACACTGATTGCAACGCTGTTCGCTTCTGACAATGACCGCCCGTTCGCGACCAGCGCGGGCACCAATTTTCAGGCGGTCATGTCGTTTTCGGAAGAAGCCGGATCCTATTTCATCGCGCCCGCCGGTCAGTCCGGCCACCCGCTCTCACGTTTCTATGAAAACCTTTTTCTCATGTGGATGCAGGGCAAATACCTTCCGATGTCCACTGATCTGTCCTTGGCCCAAGGTGGCGCAGTGGGAACATCTCGACTTTCACCAGTGTCCGTCGATGGGCCAACAATACAAAATGACAGGAGCCGATGATCACTTACTTCCTCCTTTTCGACCCGTTTGGATATGCGATTTCGCCAGTGTTCCTTGTTTCCGTCAGCTTGGCCGCATGGGTCTACATGCGCGGCCTCGTGCGATCCGCTCGCATTCGCGGGACGGTGTCTATGTGGCGGCAAGCCCTGTTCTTCGCTGGCTTGACCTGCATTCTCGCGGCCACGAATGCGCCTCTGGCTTCGTTGGGGCACAGCCTCTTTTCGGTGCACCAAGTTGAGCACCTTCTCCTCCGCCTTGCAGGACCACTACTCATCGCGGTCTCTCAGCCGTGGCGATTATTGCAAGCCGGTTTGAACAGACGGTGGCGTCGATACCTCGGCGCTCTTGGAAAATCTATTACTTTGCGGTTCTTGGCACACCCGATAACCGCCACTGCTGCGCTCATCACGTCGCTCTTTATCTGGCAGATTCCAGTGCTTTACGGACTTGCGCAGCGCATCGCGGCGATCGAGGTGTTCGCCCATTTTGCGATGGTGCTTGCAGGGATCTGGTATTTTGGCATGCTCTTCGACCCGAGAGATCCCCCTGAGGGCGCGAGGCGCGGCGCAAGGCTGATCTCCGGTTTTGCGGTGATCGTTTCAAACATTTTTCTGGGTTCCTTAACGACACTCAAAGAGGTGAGCCTCTATGCCTCCTACCAAACGGCGGGAACCGGGTTGATCGATCCACTGTCCGACGAAACCATGGGTGGCTACACGATCTGGGTCCCGTCCTCGATGCTGATGATCGCCGCGATCATTCTGGTCATGAACGGGTGGAACGCGGCCGAGGTGCGTCGCTGGAATTCACGCTACGAATTGATGCGCGGCTTGAACGCAGCGGCGCTGGAGTTTCCGGAAACCGCCGAAGAGTTGCGTCTGAAGGTGGCAAAGCCAAATCGTGAAATGGGCCGGACACTCGCCTTGGGCGCTTTCGCCATGTTCTCGGTCGTCATGATCACGCTCGTGACGATTGTCTATGCGCTTTGAACCGTCGGCCAAGTCCCACCCATACCGGAGCCCGAAGCATGAACCAAAATGTTGAAATTCCTGCCATGAAGGCTTTCGTGACCGGGTGGCTCGCGGTTGCACTGCCTGGGGCCGCCTGGGCACACGGAGGACGCGATCTCGGGTCCAGTGAGGTCTGGACGGCCTGGGCCCCGACGCTCGCGGTCAGCGGTCCACTGGTGTTGCTAGGTGCGATCTATCTCCGCGGTGCGATCCGGCGGTCAACGGCGCGCAGGTCCATATCCACCGCGCGCCACATCGCCTTCGCAACAGGCCTCGGCGCGATATTCCTTTCGCTTCAGTCCCCCATTGACCCGATGGGCGAGCGGTTGTTCGTCGCGCATCAGGTTCAGCATCTTCTTCTGCGGATGGTAAGTCCTATGTTGATGATGCTATCGCGTCCCGCAGCAATCGTGACGGCCGGCCTTCCAAGGGCTCTTCGGACAGGTATTCTGTCGCCGATGGCGTCGAGCGGTTTCGTCGGTCGTACATATCGCAACCTGCGGCGCCCGTGGATTGCCACCGTCCTGTTTGTGTTATCGCTGTATGTCTGGCAGGTGCCGTCCACCCATAATGCCGCTATCGTCAACGACGTCATTCACTGGGCAATGCATCTAACGATGCTGGCCGCCGGGCTTCTCTTCTTCGCGGTCATATTCACCGAACGTGACCGACCGGACGAGCCATCTCACTTCCTCCGCATAGTTATCCTTTTCGTGACGATAATCTCCAACATACTTCTCGGCGCTCTCACGACCTTCAAGACCAGCGTTCTTTACGCGGCCTACGATATCGAAGGACGGCTTTTCGGCATTGCTCCGCTCGCGGACGAGACCGGGGGCGGCATCGTCCTTTGGGTTCCCGGAAGCATGATGACGATCATCGCCTTGCTGATAGTCGTCTATGACTGGAACCGTATTGAAGAGAAGCACATTAGTCGTGGCCTTGACCGAAGTGGAGTTCTACAGGAGACCTCGGGAGACGAGTCCAGGGCACGATCGGCTTCGGGCGTCAGCGTTCGAAATCGGCGCATGGGCCTTTTCCTAGCGATGGTCGTGCCGACAATAATTGCGTTGGTCGTAGGTGTTGCCTCTCTCGTGGTCGTGATTTCCTGATTGTCGTCAGAGCCCGGAGCGTCACTGCTTGTGGCTCCGGGAATGCTTCAGCGCTCGTTCGAATGCCTTCAGTGTTGTATTGCTCACGTGATGCTCAATCCCCTCCGCATCGCGTTCCGCGGTCTCCTCGTCGATTCCGAGGCTCAGGAGAAACGCTACCACGATCCTGTGACGTCTTCGACAGGCTTCCGCCAACTCCTGCCCTGCATCGGTCAGGAATACCGCGCGGTAGCGTTCCCGCCGAACCAGGCCAGCGGCCTTGAGCCGCGAGATGTTCTTGGTCACGGTCGGCGGTTTCACGCCAAGTCGCTCTGCAATCTCGACCGGTCTGGCCTCTCCGCGCGTCTCGATCAGCTCTGCGATCAACTCGACGTAATCCTCCGCCATCTCGCTTTCATGTGCCTGACGCACGGTCGCAAAGCCTTCGGCCTGCGCCTCGGGAGCCCTGTCGACAGCCTCGAATGGCTCACGCCCATGTGATTGCAGCTTTGTCATACTTGGTACTTTGCAGCGAAACAGCGGGATTGACAACGTCTTTGCTTCGGGTAGTTAAATTAGCCATGTCTAACTTTTTACCCTGGAGGCCGTGGTGATTCGAGATTTCATGGGGGTGTTACTCGCCACATTCGCTGCTGCGTTCGTGCTGTCCGGGCCTGTCTCGGCGACGCCCGCCAAGGAGGCGCCCTGGCTTCCCGAGGCGGCGGCTTACCGGTTGACGCTCTTTCTCGGAAACCTCGCGCCACTGCCTTGGGGCGACGTCGAGGCCGCCTGGTCCGAACCTTACCGGGGTTCGGAATTCTCGACCGGTGCGCTGGCGTGGCTGGAGGGCGAAAGCGGCGTCGATACTGACCCTCTTCTGGATGCCATCGCGGGCGAGGACCGGCAGATGGTCTTCGCCGAGGCAACGCGGCTGATCGCGCGCCGGATCGAAGAGGAACTTGACCGGGCCGTCGCGGCAGAAACTCCGGCGATTGTACAACAGGCCGTGCGAACCGCGCGGGGCCTCTATCGCGCGTTCGAGGACGGCATCGCCGCCGCCGATCCCGACGCTGCAAGGCGCCTCGGCCTCGCCTGGCTGGAGCTTAACAGCAGCACCGGCTCTGCCGGCGTTCTTGGCGCCGGCGCCACGCCCGCCGATCGCGACACCCTGGAAGCCGCGCGCGCGGTCATCTCCGGCTATCTCGCAAAGAATTACCTCGTTGACGATTTTGCGCCGCGTCAGACGCTAAGCTCCTTGCCGGACTCCGCCGCGGCAAGCGGCCGCGCCATCGAGGTGCCGCCCAGCCTGCCGCCCGGCTCTGACATCTTCGACCAGGATCCGCTGCCGCTGCTGGTTCTCAATTTCGAGGAACAGGGCATCGACGAGACCGATCTTCCGCTTGTTGCCTACGGTGACATGCTGTTCGACAGCGCGCAAATCTTTGGAAGCCCGGCGCGGGATCTCGGGCTCGCTTGCTCGACCTGTCACAACCGCTCGGACGTCAACCAGCGGCTCTTCATCCCCGGCGCCAGTCACCAGCCGGGGGCGATCGACGTCGACGGAGCCTTTTTCAACCCGATCTTCAATGACCGGCGTGACGACCCGCTCGACATTCCGAGCCTACGCGGTCTGCGCTTCACCGGGCCCTACGGCCGCGATGGTCGTTTCGCCTCCCTGCGCAATTTCACCCGCAACGTGATCGTCAACGAGTTCGGCGGGGATGAACCGACGCCCTTCATGATGGACGCTCTCGTCGCCTACATGCTCGAATTCGACTTCCTGCCCAACTCCATGCTGACACCGGATGGTCAACTGACCGAGGCCGCGCCCGAGGCTGCGAAACGCGGCGAAGCGATCTTCAACACCCCCTTCGCGGGGCTCGGCGACCGCTCTTGCGCCAGTTGCCACATCCCCGACGCCAACTTCCTTGACCGCCGGGCGCATGACATCGGTTCGGTCGCGCCGGCCTATGAGGGCGCCCGCGCGGGGGCGATGGATACCCCCACCCTGCTGGGCACGGCCTATACCGCGCCCTATTTCCACGACGGGTCGCTGCCGACCCTGGCCGCTGTCGTCGACTGGTTCGACGAGACGAAATCGCTGGGGCTGACCGGGGCGGAACGGGCCGACCTGACGGCCTATCTGCAGGCCGTGGGCGCGGCGGACGAGCCCTATGAGGCCTTCGACACCGAGAACACCGCCTTCCGGCTGGCGTTCTCGGAACTCACGACCTTCGCCTCGACGCTCGACACGCTGCTGCCCCGGCGGGACGCGAAGCACATCCTGCTTCTGACCGACACTGTCGCCGCGGACCTCGCGGCCGACGCCAGCACCATGTCGAACCTTGCCGCGCGGCCTGAAGTCTACATGTTGGCCGAACGTCTGGCCGAGGTTGGTGACGCCGTTCGTGCTGATGACTGGGTGGCCGCCGAAACAAGCTGGACCGCGTTCAAGTCCGAAGCCGACGCAATCGAAGAGAGGGCATTCTGATGGCAATCCATCTGAACCGCAGAACGATGTTGGCACTGGCCGGTGCGGGCGTAGTGTCGTTGGCGACACCTCTCGCCGCGCAGGACACTGCGTTGCGGCTTGCCTTCATCCCGCAGGAGAACCCGGAGAAGCTGCTTGGCGATATCGAGGCCATCACCGGCTGGCTGGCCAGTGAGATCGGCGTCCCTGTCGAAGGGTTCGTTACCATCGACCATGCAGCGGCGGTCGAGGCGCTGCGCAACGGCGACGCGGATATCTCCTTCATGGGCGCCCTGCCCTTCGTTCTGGCCGAGGCCGAGATCGGTGCCGTGCCACTTCTGTCCGAGGTCTACCGCGACGCGCCGAGTTATACGGGCCGCATTTTCGTTCGGCGCGACAGCGGCATCGACGCGCTCGCAGACCTGCGCGGACGCGACATCGCATTCGCGGATCCGATCTCGGAATCGGGCTATCTCTACCCGCTCGCCGAATTCGTGGAGGCCGGGCTGGTCGAAGGCCCCGGACAGGCAGAGGCATTCTTCGGCCGCATCTTCTTCGCGGGCGGCTACCAGCAGGCGATGCAGGCGATGGCCGAAGGCCTGGTCGATGCCGCAGGCGCCAGCCAGTATGCCGACCTGCTTCTGACACCGCAGCAACAGGCGGAGGTAACCTGGATCGCGGAAAGCGCACCGATCCCGAGCCATTTGGTGATCGCTCGCCCGGGGCTCGATGCCGCTCTGCGGGACCGTTTTGTCGACGCAATGCTGCGGCTCAACGAGCCGGAGCACCGCAACAAGCTGCGCTATCTTTATGGACCGGATGGGTACGTCAGAGCCGACGGCGCCGCCTATGACGGCGTACGCGATATGGCACGGCAATACGGGCTGTTGCGATGAGCACAGCTATCGAAATAGACGACCTGAGTTTTGCCCATACGGGCACGGACCTCCCGGCGCTGGAGCGGCTCTCGTTTCGGGTTTCGGCGGGCGAGAGCGTCGCTTTGCTCGGCCCGTCCGGGGCGGGCAAGACGACCCTGCTGGCACTGCTCGACGGCAGGCTCCAAGGCTGGAGCGGACGGGTATCGGTTCTGGGTGCGCCGCTCGATCCCGCCCGCCCGCCGCCGAGCGCGCGCCGTCCGGATACCGGTTTCGTATTTCAGGAGTTTGCGTTGGTCGAACGCTCCACGGTTCTGCGTAACGTCCTGAATGGCCGCCTGGGGCGCATGTCGCCGCTGCGGGCCTTGTTTGGATTGTCGACCCCCCACGATCTGGAAATTGCATGCACAGCGCTCGCGGATTGCGGCATCGCCGATCTTGCCGAACGCAGGGTCGACAGCCTCAGCGGCGGTCAGCGGCAGCGTGTGGCCATTGCGCGGTGTCTGGCGCAGGAACCGCGTCTGATCCTCGCCGACGAGCCGGTCAGCAATCTCGACCCCACCCGCGCCGGCGAGATCCTGTCGCTGCTGACCGGAGCGGCACGTGCGCGCGGGGCGACGGCGCTGTTTTCGTCGCACCAACCCGACCTGGCGCGGCGTTTCGCGCAGCGCATCATCGGCATTCGTGGCGGGCGGATCGTCTTCGATGTGCCGACCTCCGAGTTGAGCGAGGACGCGACAGCGGAGCTCTATCGCGATGCGGAGCCAATGCCCGGTCTCGGCCTCAGGGCGGTGTCCTGATGCGGTTGCGCGGGTTCGGCGGCTTCGCGACCAGCGCCCTGATCGCCGGTGCGATCCTGTGGTCCTTCGCAACGACCGAGGTCGAGTTGTCGCGTCTCATGTCGGCCGGCCCGCGGATCGCCGATTTCCTCGGCCGTATGTTCCCGCCGGACCCGTCGGTGATGGCCGAGATCAGGAAGGGCAGCGCGGAAACGCTGAGGATCGCGATTCTTGGCTCTCTCGGCGCGGTGATCCTGTCCGTTCCCCTCGGCATTCTCGCCTCCGAGACGATGGTATCGCCTGCGGTGTTCCGGCCGATCCGAACGCTGCTGGCCTTCATCAGAGCAATTCCGCTGATCCTCGTGGCCATGCTCATGGTGGGCGCTGTCGGCCTCGGTCCGTTGCCCGGCATCATCGCGATCGCCTTTCATGCGACGGGGATGCTTGCCAAGTTCTATGCCGAGGCGATCGACGGCGTGTCCCGCGCGCCGATCGCCGCGCTGGAAAGCGCGGGCGCCGGGCCGCTCGTGCGGCTCAGGCACGCGATCTGGCCGCAGATGGCGCCGGTCGTCGCCCGCGACACGATCTTCCGGTTCGAGTTGAACCTGCGCGAGTCGCTGATCCTCGGGATTGTCGGCGCGGGCGGGATCGGCTTTTACATCCAGACCTACGTGCGCTCTTTCCAGTATGACAAGGCGGCCAGCGTCACGATTGCCGTCGTCGTCATGGTCATCGCCATCGAAGCCATCAACGTTGCGCTGCGCCGTCGATTTGCCTGATCCTCAGGCATAGATGTCGATCGGTGTCCCGTCCCTGACCATGGCGTAGATTTCCTCGATCTGTTGGTCTGAGACGGAGATGCAGCCTGCGGTCCAGTCGCGCTTGTTCATCGGGTCGATCCCATTGCGCGGTCCGCCATGGATGAAGATGTCGCCACCCGGCGATTTTCCTTGCGCCGCCGCGAAGGCGATGTCTGCCTCATTCGGATAGGAAATGCCGATGGAAAGGTGAAAGAGGCTGTTGGGGTTGCGCCGGTCAATCGCGTAGGAGCCCTCCGGCGTGCGGCCGTCCCCCTCGAACTGCTTGTGGCCTTCGGGCGCGAAGCCCAATCCGATGGGATAGGTCCGCAGAATATCTTCCGCCCCGTCCAGGACCAGCAGGCGCTGTGCCTTGTAGACGCGCAGCCGGGTCACTTCGGGTCCGTTATACGACCGGAACTTGCTGGCACAGGCGGAAAGGAAGGCGGCCAATCCGCCCAACAGAAAGACCCGTCGTGGAAATCTGGTATTCATCGCTGCTCGAAGCCCCTTTTGCGAGGTCTGGTTAAGACGTTACTCGACCGTGCGCGCCGAATCAATGACCATGCGCCAGTGCTCCCTTCGCCATCTGCTCGCCCACCGGTTCTCCGCCTGAAGGCCCGGCCTCAACCTGATGGCCGTTCAGGAGCCGAAGTGCGTTGGCGACCACCAGCAGAGACACGCCCACATCCGCAGCAATGGCGCCCCACATCGAGGCCATGCCGAACGCGGTCAGCCCGACGAACAGCGCCTTGGTCGCCAGCGATATGCCGATATTCTGGTGGATGATCGTCATGGCCCGGCGCGAATGGCCGATGAGCCAGGGCACCTTGCCGATATCGTCCGTCATCAGCGCGATATCGGCCGTCTCGATGGCCGCGTCCGATCCGACAGCCCCCATTGCGATGGCATAATGCGCCCGCGCCATGGCCGGCGCATCGTTCACGCCGTCGCCGATCATCGCCACCATGTCGTGGCTTTCGACCAGTTCCTCGATGGCCGTCACCTTGTCCTCGGGCAAAAGTTCGGCGCGCACCTCGTCGATGCCGACTTCGGCTGCCACCGCGCGCGCGGTGCGTTCGTTGTCGCCCGTCAACATCACGATGGTCTTCACACCCTGCGCATGCAGGCGCGCAACGATCCCCTTTGCATCGGGGCGGATGCGGTCGCGAAGCTCCAGTACGCCGGTCACGCCGGTCTCGTCACCCACGGCAACGAGGGTGCTCCCTGCCCCTTCGATCCGATCCCGCAGATCCGCCGGAATGGCATTGCCGAACCCCTTCTCTTCGGCGAACCGGTCCGAGCCGAGCCAGATAGCCCGCCTGTCGGCGCGTCCTTCCAGACCGCGCCCGGGCACGGTGCGTGTGCCTTCGGCGGCGGATACGGAAACACCATCGGCTTCGGCGCGCGAGAGGATGGCGCGTGCCAGCGGGTGCGAAGACCGCGCCTCCAGGCTTGCCGCCAGTGTCATGAGATTGCGTTCGGAGGCACGGCCAAGCGGGTGAACTGCCGCCACCTCAGGCTCGCCCATGGTGATCGTCCCGGTCTTGTCCATCGCCAGTGCCGTGGTCCGCCCCGGCGCCTCGACATAGGCGCCGCCCTTGATGAGCACCCCCGCCCGTGCCGACGCGGTCAGCGCCGCCACGATGGAGACCGGCGTAGAAATGACTAGCGCGCAAGGACATGCGATGACCAGAAGGACCAGAGCATTGTAGACCCAGTAGTCCCAGGCGCCGCCCAGCAGCAGCGGCGGCACCAGCGCGATGGCGATCGCCAAAGCCATCACGATGGGCGTGTAGATGCGCGCGAACTTGGCGACCCATTGCTCGACCGGCGCGCGGCGGGCATGGGCATCGCCGACCATACGGATGATCTTGGCCAGCACTGTGTCCGAGGCGGGTTTGGTCGCGCGGATCGTCAATGTGCCTTCGCCATTGATCGTACCGGCATAGACTTCATCGCCCGGCTCCTTGGGCACCAGAGCGCTTTCGCCGGTGATCGGGGCCTGATCGACCGCCCCAGCGCCCTCCACGACCTCGCCGTCGAGGGGAATACGGTCGCCGCCGCGCACGATAAAGCGGTCGTCCACGGCAACCTCTGCCGCCGGAACGTCCGCCTCTGTGCCATCCGGCCGGATCAGTCGCGCCGTGGCCGGTGCAAGATCGAGAAGCGCCGAAACGGCATTGCGCGCGCGCCCGACGCTCCAGCTTTCGAGGTAAAGGGAGAGAGAGAAGAAAAACGCGACCGTAGCGGCCTCGAAGAATTCGCCGAGTCCGATGGCGCCCGCGACGGCGACCACCATCAAAAGGTTCATGTCAGGAGAAAACCGCCGAGCAGAGGACCAGGCCTTGGGCGCAACAAGCCAGACGCCGAAGAGGATCGCGACGGCGAAGAGCCCTGCTTCCGCCATGGGCATCGGCACTTCGCCATGCCCCGCGAAAAGCCCGAGCGCGCCGCCCATGCCGGTCTCGACGATGTGATAGAGAAACCCTGCCGCCCAGAATCCGCCGCTCAACGAGGTAAAGCGCTTCTGACGTGTCAGATGCGCCGCCTGGTCCTCTGCTGCGTTGTCGGCATCCCATGGCTTCGCGCTCATGCCGGTGGTTGCGACCAACTCCGTGACGTCTTCGTCCGGTATCCTCTTGGCGCTGTCGAGGATGGTCATTCGCCCGTTGATGACGTCGAACGCCAGGTGTTCGGTACCGCCCACTTTCGGCCCGACGACCCGGTTCAGGATCGCCACCTCCTCGGCACAGTCGAGTCCGGAGACCTGAAAACTCCTTCCGCCGGACGGCGCCGTGGACGCGACGTGTTTGCTGGCATCGCAACAGGATTTGCCTGTTGCGTGAGATTGCTCTTGATCACTTGGGTGGCTGTGATCGTTGCGGTTGCCGTCGGAAGACATGGATTGACCTCGGGATTCATTGATTCCACATTGACATAGCCCCTACAGTAACTAGAGCTTCAAGGGCCCAAATGGATTTTCGTCCAGCAAGTAAAGTGCCATGCGGTGACTTGAATTTCGCCGCCCCCTTTAAACGACGCGGCTGAAGGAACCCATGCCGGGACGGCGCGATCAGAATGAGTGAGGTAGACATGCAGAAACGAAACGTGCCGATCATCGCGGCAGTACTGGCGCTTGCTGGCTGCGCGGGGTCAACGCTGGACGGCGGCGGCGCTCGGACCAAGGTGGGAAATGTTCCCGAGGCCGTCACCGCCCTTGCCGCACCTGGCCAGGATCTCACCACGGCCCGGCTTGTTGAGGAGGACGGCTGCTATTGGTATCAGCACAGCGGCCCGGTGGAAAACACCTTGGTTCCGCTGCGCTCGGCAGGCGGCAACCCCATCTGCATCGCGCGCCAGTCCTGATCCGCCCATGGATGCGTCGGGCCGGCGCGAGGCACGTGACGCGCCGGTCAGCTTCTCGGGGTCACGCTGTCCTCGGCGGAGTACAGGAAAGCCGTCGACCCGATCTGGACGTTGGGATAAAGATCGTTGATGTGCGCCATGACCATTCGGACGCAGCCGGAACTCGCTCGGCCGCCGATGCTTCTCGGTTGAGGCGTGCCGTGAATGCGTAGATAAGTGTCGCGGTTCCCGACAAAGAGATAGAGGGCGCGCGATCCGAGCGCGTTCGCAGGTCCGGGTTCCACACCGTCGGCGGAATCGGCGTAGAGTTCGGGATCGCGTTTGATCATGTTCTGCGTCGGTTTCCAATGCGGCCATTCGACTTTGCGCTTGATCGTATACGTGCCCGGTTCGTACAGTTTGCCGCGGGCGATCGCCACGCCATAGCGCATTGCCGTGCCGCCCTCTTCGATGTGATAGAGATAGCGCGCAATGGCATCGACATGGATGTCACCGGGGACAAGCCCGTCCTTCGCGGCGACCCGCTTTGGCAGAAAGCGAGAGTGCAGGCCCCAAGGGTTTGATGTGGCGGGGTCGTAGCCGGAAGGTGTAACCTGTGCGTCCCAAGCTGCCCTTTGCGCATCGGTAGGCCACGTGTCTGCAAGGAGCGGGCTGGATATCGACGCCGAAAACAGCGCGGTGGTCGTTTGGATGAAATGGCGTCTTGTCAGCATCTTTTCTGATCCCTTCACAAATTTCACAGCGGCCCGAACCCTGCCCTGAACGCATTGACGTTCGTCCAGGAAAGCTTGCGGACAGAACTTGTACGTGCCCAGGTGCCGCTCCTTGTCGGTCGTCATAACCCCTACAGCTGCTGGAGGCTCAAGAAAAATCTTTGTTACCAGGATCTGTCACTGGCGTTTGGAGGCATTCACGACACGTTCAATGCTCATGAGCGGCCTGCGGCGCGAGCCATCGGGACAAGTACAACCGCTCGAGGATAAAGACCGCCACAATTCCGGAAACTGCGTAGAGCACGATGACCGGGTCGCTCTGGAGCTTCATCGCCGTGAAAGCCACCAGCACCACCGCGTCGAGCGTCAGGGCGGTCAGCAGCACGAGGCCGGACGCTCCGATTTCTTCACGCCGGTAGCGGAAGACGCCCCAGTGCACCACCATATCCATGACGAGATAGAAGAAGGCGCCGAGCGAGGCGATCCGGCCCAGATCGAAGAACACCGCGAGCGTCGAAGCGATGACAACGGTATAGACCAGGGTGTGCCGCTGGATCGGTCCGGACATTCCGAAATGGCTGTGCGGGATCATCTTCATGTCGGTCAGCATCGCCAGCATCCGCGACACCGCGAACACGCTGGCCAGCACACCGGACGCGGTGGCGACCGCTGCAAGTATGACGGTCAGAAGGAAGCCTGTCTGACCCAGTGCGGGCTCTGCCGCCTCGGCCAGCGAATAGTCGCGCGCCGCGACGATCTCGTCGATGGTCAGACTCGATCCGACGCCGAATGCCACCAGCAGGTAGACGGCCACGCAAATCCCGATCGAAAGCATTATCGCCCGACCCACGTTGCGGTTCGGCTCGGTAATCTCGGACCCGCTGTTGGTGATCGTGGTGAAGCCCTTGAAGGCCAGGATCGCGAAGGCCATCGAGGCGATGAACCCGGTCACACCATAGGCTTGCGCCGGGTCGGATGCGGCCGCGAACCGAAAGCCGCTGGACCAGATCGCGGCAATGCCGAACAGCCCGATGCCGCCGATCTTGATCGCCGCCATGACCAGCGAAAACAGCCCGACCGACCGATTGCCCGCGATGTTCACGACGTAGGCGAATACGATGACACCCACGGCGAGGATTGGCACCAGTGGCCCACCATCGATATCGAAGGGTCGCAGGACATAGGTGGCGAAGGTACGGGCGACGAGACTCTCAGCGATCACCATGCTGAGTGCCATCAACAGCGCGGCCCCGGCCGCAACAGCCCCGGGACCATAGCATTTCTGCAGGATCATCGCGATTCCGCCGGAGGAGGGCCACTTGTTGGACATCCGGATGTAGCTGTAGGCGCTGAAACCGGTGACGATTGCGCCCGCGATGAAGGCCAGCGGGAAAAGTGGTCCGGCCAGCTGTGCGATCTGCCCGGTCAGCGCGAATATGCCGGCCCCGATCATCACGCCGGTTCCCATTGCGACAGCCCCTCCAAGGGTAATCGAGCCTTCGCGGTAGGTGTCGCTTCTATTTTCGTTCTGCATTCCGTCCTGCCTTGGTTGTTTTCGCACCGTCCAGAACGGGTCCAGATTGCCAGCGAAAGTCACAATGATCATGGCGGCCGGCAATGGTCTTGGGCCGTACGAGCCTTCGGCCCCACTTCTCGGCTACCGGGAAATCGAGCGCGCACCACGTGGCGGTGCAAAGTTCCGCGTCGTCGTGATGGGCGAAGAACTCGGCCACTGGGCACTTCGTGCAGTCGAACGCGACGACATCCTCACCCGCTTCGACATCCCGCCAGCCATAACCTGGTGGCCCGAATGGGAAGCGGCGGAACATGTCGGTCGCGATCCGCAGCCGTTTTACCGGATCTGCGGTGATCGTGCGAGCCAGTTCCCAGGGGGGATCGGCCATTCGCCGGTAGATATCCCAGCCGATCGCATGGATTAGCGCGTGGCTTTGCGCGGGCGACCGACCTTGCGAGACAAGGGTCCGGTGCAGTGCCAGGGTCAGCGCCGCAAGATGCGTGGTCAGGATTGCGCCGGTGTTCGGCTGAAGCGGAAGATCCGTCTCCAGAACATCGTATGTCGCCCAGGTCTCGGCAAGCACTCGCTCCGTCTCCCGCCCCAGGTGGCGCTGCGCGAAATGGTGAAACAGCGCCATAAGCCCGGCCCTTCCAAGGCCCCTGTCCGCCGGCCCGAAGGCGCCCATCACGCTTTCCCACATGCCGTGGATCGCTGAGCGGTCCCAGCTCTCGTCAATCGCTTCGGCGGGCGGCATGGCGCCGGTCAGCAGAAGTTCGGGAAGAACCTGGGAGATGCGCCCTAGCGGATCGCTTGCTGCAAGCCTTGCGGCCACCTCCCGCGCAATGAAGGGCCGCGAGATTTCGTCGAAGCGAGCGTCGGGTGCCAGTTCGAACAGAAGCGCCTCGGCCGTCGTGAGCGCCTTGGCGTGAAGCATGAGTGAAGCAGGAAAGACGAACCCGGCGTGATAGCCCGCACGCATCATCGCGAGGTATGTCCGCGCAAGGCTGGCTTCGCGCGAGGGTGCGCCATAGAACCGGGCGGCGAGGTCGTTGAAGGCCTGCCGGAAGCGCGCGTGATCCGCCCTTGGCAGCGGCTTGGTCTGCTGGCTGAAATGGTGGTATGCGCGCCGGGTCTGTCGCTGCGCCACGGCCATCCAATAGAGCACGAAGCGGTCGCGTTCGACCGCGTTCAGTTCGCCAAACATGCCGAAGTCGAGCAGCGTGAAAGTGCCATCGGTGTGAAAGACGATGTTGCCGGGATGGAGGTCGGCGTGAAACAGGCCGTCCGAGACAAACATTCGGAGCAGCATGGACACCAGCCGGTCGACCAGTGCGGTTCTGGTCTTCTTGGAGAGGGTGGCCGCCGCCTCGGGCAGGCGCATACCCTCGACCCAGTCCATCGTCAGCACGCGGGCCGAAGTGTGGTCGGGATAGGTCCCTGGGATACGCACGCCATCCTGTCCGGCGAGATTTTCTCGGAACCGATCCATGACGCGGGCTTCGGCCTGAAAATCCAGTTCCCCCGTCGAATAACGCCGGAATTCTGAGAGAAACGCCGGCAGGTTTGTACGGCGAAGCCGTCGCGGCGCCAGCACACGCAGGAGCCGAAGCCCGAACTCCAGTGCATCGAGGTCGCGGCGGAACAGCGCCTCCAGCCCCGGGCGCTGCACCTTGACGGCAACGGTCGTGCCGTCTTTCAGTCTCGCCTTGTGAACCTGTGCAAGCGACGCGGCAGCGACGGGCGCGGAGTCGAAACTGTCAAAGGCCGTCTCCAGCGACGTACCAAGTTCGGCCTCGATCACGCTTCGGATCGTCGCGAAATCCATCGCGGGCGCGCGCTCCTGCAGCTCCGCCAGCCGCGCGATGTAGCTTTCGGGCAGGATGTCGGGGCGGGTGCTCAGGATCTGCCCGAGTTTCACGAAGACCGGCCCGAGCGTCATCAGGTCTTGTGCAAAGCGGTCGGATGCGCGCATGTCGCCGCTATCAGGGTCGTGGCGCCGAAGCGCAAGGATGTCCGGCCACAGGGTGGTGAGAATCCGGACAAGCCGGAGCAGGTTGCGGGCCGGCCTCATGCCCGATCTTCCGCGGCTCCGCCGGACCACGCCTCGATCGGCATTTCGGGAAGGAATTGGTGCAAGGCGTCGAATGCCTCGGTCAGCGTCAAGTGGTCGACGATGGTCGTGGAGCCGCGCAATGGTTTCTCGCCTGCGTTGACGGCACGAATCGCCGCCAGGATCATCGCGGCCGTGATCTCTGCCTGAACGCCGGCCGCGACATGCCGGGCGGCCAGAATGCCGCCGTCCGGCCCCTGCGCTTCGACCGCGATCCGGGTGCCGACGCGCCCTGGCGGTGGCAGCCGCATCAAGATGCGCGTCAGTCCACGCTTGTGCCGCGCCAAGGCGGGCCCGAGGCCAAGGCGCAGGAGCAGGCCGGTCAAATGCGTCGCGTAGGGCGGATGGAGCGCCAGAAAGGTACGGACCCGGACATGCGAGTGCCTCCCAGATTGACCCACGACACCCTGCTGCGCGAAGCCGACACCGAGCGCCTTGCGCGACCTCCCGCCCCGCTCGAAGGTAAAGCGGCGGCGCAGATCTCCGGGGCGCACCGTTGGGCTTGTGACACCGGAAACCCGGTACTTGTCGCCCAGGGCGCCGATTGACCATTCCGGCGCGGCACCGACGCAGACGACGCCGGTACCCGCGCCGCCGTTCGCCGACACCTCCTGTATGATCAACTCCACATAGTCCGGAGAGGCAGAGGTTTCGAGGAAATTTCCGCCTGCGCGAACGACATCGGCCGCGACCGACGGTGGAGTGGCCTCAGTCAGGTTGACCACTGTCGCGCCAAGCGGAATTCTTGCGGCAGCATCGGTGGCCGCGATGTTCAGACGAAGTGTCTTCACCCGATCGTCCGACGCCCTGCCCCGGCGCGAGACAACCAGAACGCTGGCCGCCGTGTGATCCAGCAACAGAGATACCAATCGATTGTCGACATCGCCCGTGCCGCCGATCAGTACGATCATCGCCAGGGTATCCATTGCCAGATCAACTCGCCGCGCCATCACTGGATTCCGTTGGCGCGTTGCAGCTCGCGGATGTAGGTGACGATCAAGGCGACCGTTTCATCCGTCATCCCTTCGACGGGCGGCATGTCACCGAAACCCCAGTGGTGCGCCTGCACGCCGGTCATGGCGGCCCTAAGGAAGGCCGTATCGCCGTGATGACCGGGTTCGTAGATTGGATGGACCAACGGCGGGCCATTACCGGTCCCGCCGGCTGCGTTGATGCCGTGGCAAGACGCACAGGAGCGTTCGAATGCAACCTGGCCGAAATAGCCGGGCGCACTCAGGGTGTCCGGCACCTTGACGGTCTCGGGGTCAGGTGCCGGGCGTCCTGCGTCGGCCCCGTGCATCTGCGTGCTAACCCGTGGCCGGTCGCGTCCTTCGTCGGACTGGGCGTAGAGACTCGTCGCGAGTCCGCCGATAACGAGCACCGCAACTGCGGACCGCGTCGCAGTCATCCTGTGCATTCTTTCGGGCTCCTTTCTATGAATGTCTCGCCTCGCTTCATCGGCTGGCACCCACGGGCGGACGTTGGATGGGAACGAAAGCGGGAACGCGGCTTGCATATCTGTCCCAGCTTTCGCCGAACCGTTCGCGGCTGTCGGCTTCTTCGGCACGCGCAAGGCGGGCGTACATCCAGACCAGAACCGGGAACATCGCGAGCGTCAGGATGGTTGGCCACTGCACCAGAAAGCCCAGCATGATGAGAACGAATCCCACGTATTGGGGGTGGCGAATCCGGGCATAGGGGCCTGTCGTGGCCAGCCGCCCCTGCCTTTGCGCCGTCCATAGATGGTGCCAGGCCACGGATATTAGCCAGAAGCCGCCTCCGATCAGCGCGAAACTCAGGATATGGAAGGGGCCGAAATGCGGGTTTGACTGCCATCCGAACATCATTTCGGGCAGATGTCCGCTATCGTGGGCAAGCCAGTCGATATCCGGCCAGGTGGATTGCAGCCAGCCGGACAGGACGAAGATCGTCAACGGAAACCCGTACATCTCGGTGAAAAGCGCTACGACGAAGGCGCTGAACGCTCCGAAACTGCGCCAGTCGCGTTTTGTCTGCGGCTTGAAGAAACTGAAGGCAAAAATGATGAATACCGCCGAATTGATAAATACCAGCAGCCAAAGTCCATAGGAAGCACCTGCATCGGTCATTACTTTTCGTCTCCCTTGCCGTGCCCGCCGTGCCCGCCGTGCCCGCCGTGGCCTCCATGACCGCCATGCATGAAGAAGTGCATGCCGACGCAGAGCAGCAAGGGCAGCCAGATCAGAAATCCACTGCCCAGAAGGTGCACCCGGTGTTCATAACCCAGAAGAAGGCCGCCCCCGGCTAGAGCGACAATCAGATAGATGCCGGCGCGTGATCGCCAGAATGAGGGCGGCCTGGTCGGCTCGTCACGGTTCACGTGGTGTTCGCTATGTTCTGTCATGACATATCTCCGTTCTGGGTTTCGACCTGCAAGGGCCTTGAAAATCCTATCCCCTTGTGAAGGCTTCCGAGCGATCTCCAAAAGCGGGCGATAGGGTTCTTACACTTGACCTCATGGAGCATTCCAATCGAAAATAATCCCCGCCGGCGCGCGCTTTCCCTGTACCACATCAAGTTCGCGTGTTGTCAGAAAGTCCAAAGGCTGCCGGCCCGTGACTTCTGCGGCAGCTGCGAGAACATGCGCCCAGGTCGATCGGTTGGCGAACAGCATTCCGTTGGTATCAAGTGTTCCACCGCGCCCGCAAAACCCGAGGAACCGAGACGTCGTCGATCCGGTATCGAGGCGGCGGATAAGACCGCAGAGCGGTTCTGGCCGTGTATGAGAAACGAAGACCCGCGCCTTGCTCGCCTCTGGAAACAGGTTTCGGACAATTTTCTCCGAGGCGGATACCGTTGCTTCCTGCGCGTCGCGAGGGGTCCGGAACCGTCCCGGTTCGACAAGCAGAATGACGCGATGCCGCACGCTCTTTTCCATGAGGCGATCCGACGCTTTTAGAACTTCGACCAGTTGATAGGCGCCAATGGCGACAAGGATGACCTCCGACGCATCTTCTCCGTCTTCGCGCAGGCAAATGGCACCGTCGGAGAGCGCCCTGTCCGCCTGCTCGGACGTCAGCGCCAGCGGAACGTCGTGTTTGGGAACGACTATCGTCCAGACCGCTCCATGTGAACGAACGGCGTCCCGCAGGCAAGCGATGGCACTGTTCCAGTCGACGGGAAACACGACGCGAGAGAGATCGGACATCTCCGCCCACATGGTTTCGGCGGCGGTCGTGTCCTGGTGCGACAGCTCGTTCTTGCCGTTCTCCCATGTGTGGGAGGTCAGGACGACCGGCAGGCCAAGCCAATACGGCTCACGTCCCGCCGCGATCAACTGTCGTGTGAAGATCAGATCCTGACGCAAGGCACCGAGCATCTTGGTGGCAAATGCTTCGTAGGTGACCGCCAGGTTGAGACCGCCCTTGTTGCCCAGCACCGAACAGACGACTGCTTCTTCGTTCAACGCGGTAATCACACCGCCCGCTTCGGATTCGGGCATCCCCGGTTCGGGGGCGGTCACACGATGCTTCAGCAGATCGAGCGTCGCGTTCATCCGGTTGCTGCGCATTTCATCGGGGTTGCCGACACGCGCCCGCAGGTCGGGATTGGCCAGAACGAGCGCCTCGAAATACTGATCGAGACCTTCCATTGGCGATGCCCACGTCCCGCCCTGCGATCCGCGCCAGGGCGGCTCTGGCAGAATGGCTGACACCGCTGGGCGCGAGATCAGGGAATGGGCGCGTTCCTTGGGGCGGTCGGAGCTTTGATGGTTGTTGAGCGCAAGGACTGCCGCCGACAAATCCTCCGGCGCGACCCAGAGCCTCGTGGCACCGTCGTTGAACATCCGGCGCGCGGTCGCGTCTGTTCGCGGGTTGCCGTCGAGCGGCAGGTTGTGTGCGTGGTTCGTGCCGGCCCCGGGAAAGCCGAACCCCTTGACTGTTTCGGCGATGCCATATTGCAGACGGACCGGTGCCGCCCCCTCGCTCTGCTGGGCTTTCGCCGCGGCAGCCAGGCGTTCCTCGATCTCGAAGATCGCCCAGGCAAAGGCAGCCGGATCGCGGCCGTCGAGATCGATCGGATCGAAACCGTTCAGCCTGAGATGCCGGCGAAACCAGTCGACGCCTCCGGATTGCGACATGGTCGTGCGTTGGTCGATCCGGCGGCCGTTTGCGATCATGATCGGGGCGACCGGCCCGGTGTCCTCGGCGCGCCACCAGCGCGGGGCCCAGTCGCTGCCACGCTGCTCTTCGAAAGCACCGTCACTCAGAAATGCAACCAGTCGCTCGCCAGGGCGCGGCATGTGTTCGTAAAGGAGCCCGGCAAAGCCGAGATAACCGCCCTCGATCAGCCCGCCGGCGGTATGTGCATTCACATGGCTGCCAAGCGGTGAAACGGGCCGACCGTCGGCCGCGATTTCGTAGGAATAGAAATCCCGGACAAAACGGGTCAGCCCCGGATCGGAAAAGCTGTATCGTTCCGTCTGCTCGGATGACATATTGTCGACGATGAGGTTGACTGCATCGATAGCGGAGACGCAATGCCCCTGCCCCATCAGCCATGACCGTGTCACACCGCCAAGCGCGTTTGCAAGCAGATAACCGACATATGCCGGAACCATGTTGAGCGAACCACCGGTATGGCCGTCGGGGCTGGTCTTGAAGTCCTCGGCCTCAAGCGGCATGCCGTCGATCCGCACGGTGCGCGCATAGGTCATGTGCACGACCAGCCACATCGCGGCTTGCGCGATCCGATCCGCTGCACCAAGGAGACGATAGGCTTCAATCTTGTCCTTGATCTGTCCGCGCCGATGCAAAACATCGACCATGTCGTGAACGAGAACCTGTGTCCGGTCGTCACGCGCAAGCACGTCCGAGCCAGTTGCCCAATCGGCAAAAGCCGGTTCATTCGCGCGATAGAGGGTCGCCCGATCCCTTGTCCGAAGCTGCTCGGGGCTGGACGGGGCCGTTAATGTCGAGTCGTTTAAAGTCATCCTTCATTTCCTCCGCTTTCCGGGAACTCAATCCGGTCTGCCTTCAGGACGAAAGCCGGCCGATCCTTTCCCCCATCCGGTCTGGTCCGAACCTGCGTCATCAGGATTCTGCTGCGACCGAAAGTGTCGCCTCCGCCAACAGACCGGCAACTCCAATCGCATTCGATGGATGGGGTATGGTGTCGGTGGTAATAACCCTTGCCGCACCGGCCGACAGGATGGCGTCCTGCGCGCCGTCCGCGAAGACCGCGTGGATGGCCAGGCAGACGGGCGCGGCGGTTCCGGAGGCAAGCAACCTTTCGACGGCGCGCGCCATCGTGGTCCCGGAGGATGCGATATCGTCAAGGATCACCGGTGTGCCTGACTGCAGCGCCGTGCTTTCGGGCACGCTGACATCGACCCTGCGGTCGCCGGACCTCACCTTGCGCAAGACCTCGTAGGGCCGTCCGGCCAACCGGGCCACCTCGGCCACCCATTGCTGGCTCTCGCTATCGGGACCAAGGAGAACGGCGTCGGGTAGGTTCGTCTCGATCCAGCTTGCAAGAAGCGGGGCCGAGACGGCGCGCATCGCCGGAATCGGGAAGACATCGTCCAGCCGCGCGATGCGGTGCAGATGCGGATCGACCGTCACCATCCAGTCGAAACTCTCCCCCAGGAATTGCGCGAACAGCGGCGCGCTGACCGCCTGCCCGGCTTCGAAACGGCGGTCCTGCCGCATGTAGCCGAGATAGGGGGCGATCAATCCGACGCGGCGTGCGCCCATCTCGCGGGCCGTCGCCGCGGCGAAGCGCAAAGGCAGGGCAAGGCGGTCGGGATCGCGCAATGTCGCCAGCAGCGCCACGTCGGCCCCGTCCAGATTGCCGGGCAGCGAGATCAGGCTTTCGCCATCGGGGAAACGGTGCCAGTCGAGCTCGCGCAGTTCCGCCCCGATCGCGGGGGCCAGATCTTCGGCCAGCGGTCTCATCTCGGGAAATGTAACAAGGATCATCACACCTCCTCGGACAGCGTGAGCACGCCGGTTTGGGACTCGGCATAGGCGAGGGCATAGGCCAGTTCGCCCGGTGTCTCGGCATGGAGTTCATAGAGCGGCTGGCCCTTGTCCACACGATCACCGATTCGCGCCAGCAGGCGAATGCCGGCGCTCTTCTGACGCGGGGCACCGGCCAGCTTGGCGATGCGCGCGATGCGTCGGTTGTCGATGGCGGTCAGCTGGCCCGCATGAGGGGCGCGTATGTCGATGCGCTGTTCCGCGCTTCCGGGTTCGCGGAAACCGCCCTGTGCCGCGCAGATTGCCATGAACTTCGCTTCCGCCGCGCCACTGTCGAGGAGCGCCTGCGCACGGTCCCGTCCCTGCCCCGCCGCGGCGTCCGGCGCGAGGTCCAGAAGATGCCCGGCCAGGTCCAGCGACCGTTCGCGCAGATCCACAGGCGCGTCCGGCGTGCGCCGCAGAACCGCCAGCACGTCCATGGCTTCCAGCGTTGGGCCGATGCCCCGTCCCACGGGGGCCACACCGTCGCTGATGTGCAGCGCCAGGTTCAGACCCAACGCCTCGCTCACCGATGACAGCCGGGCACCGAGGGCTTCGGCGGCCCCGGCCGACCGCACCTTGGCCGTGGGTCCGACCGGCAGGTCGATCAGAACGTGCGTGGCACCGGCCGCCGCCTTTTTCGACAGCACGCTGGCCACCAGCTGACCGGTGGAGTCGAAATCGAGCGGGCGTTCGACACGGATGAAGTGATCATCGGCGGGGCTGAGCGCGAGCCCGCCGCCCCAGACGATGCAGCCGCCTTCCGCTTCGACCACCCGGCGCAGCGCGGCGGCGTCCAAGGCGACTGGCGCCATGACCTCCATCGTGTCGGCCGTCCCCGCCGGCGAGGTGATCGCACGGCTCGACGTCTTGGGGATCAGATACCCCGCCGCCGCGACGATGGCGACGACGATCGGCGTCGTCCGGTTGCCCGGCAATCCGCCGACGCAGTGTTTGTCGAGAACGGCCCGGTCCCCCCAGTCGAGCGTCTGCCCGGCATCCTTCATGGCGCGGGTCAGCGCCACGGTCTCGACCTCGTCCAGCCTGTCGCCCGCACAGGCGGTAACGAATGCGGCAAGCTCGAGATCCGAAAGCCGATTGTCGAGGGTGTCGCTGACGATTCCTGCGAAACCGGCCTGATCCAGTCTTTCGCCATAGGCTTTCGCCCGGATCATCGACGCGGAAGCGGGCGGTTCAGGGTGCGAGAACGCGGCCCTGTCCCCCGCCTGCGCTTCAAGGGCCGCCCAGGCGGAAACTGACAATGCCGCCTGGTCCACGGCAAGCCATGCCCCACGACCGACCACATTCAAGGTGGCAATGATCCACCGGTCCTTAAGGTCGATCCGTATTCGAGTCTGGGCCGCAAACCCCTCGGAGCGGCAGACATGGCAATCCTCATGCATGTAGACGACCGGTTGTCGGTAGGTGTCTATGCCGGATGGGATAAGAGAAAGCGTATCGGTCATCGCGGCCGGTCCAGATAGACGGACTCGAGGTGCTCCGGGACGCGCACGGGTCGCTCAAGCTCATGTTCGACGCGGAATCGCAGGGTGTCGGCAGCCGAAGGTTCCCCATGAGTCAGATAAGTCATCGCGGGGGCGGGACCGGCGGACATCCAGCGCAGGATCTCGTCGGCGTCGGCGTGCCCGGAAAAGGACTGGAGCTGAACCACTTCGGCCTCGATCGGGAACTCTCGTCCGAACATGCGCAAACTCCGCGCTCCCCCGGCCAGCGCCGCGCCACGCGTGCCCCCAGCCTGAAAACCTGACAGCAGGATCGTGTTCCGCCGATCACCACCAAAGCTTGCAAGATGGTGCAGGATACGCCCGCCGGTCAGCATGCCGCTGGCGGATACGATGATCATCGGACCCTGCCGCGTATTCAATTCCTTGGATTGCTCGACCGTGTTCACGCGTTTGGCGATCTCGAACATCGCGACGCAATCTTCGCGGCTGACGTGATGTTCGTCGTGGTGGCGGTGATAGATCTCGGTCGCGTCCACCGCCATCGGGCTGTTGAGGAACACCGGGACGTAAGGAATGTCGCCCCGTCCCATCAATCGTGCGATATGCAGCATAAGGCCTTGCGCCCGTCCGACGGCAAAGGACGGAATCAGCACCGTGCCGCCACGGGCAAAGGTGCGTTTGAGGACCGGGGCCAGCTCGGCCTCGGGGTCCGTATCGGGATGGGACCGGTTGCCATAGGTGGATTCGCAGACCAGCACATCGGCCTCGCCGAATGGTTTCGGCGGTCGCATCAGCGGATCGGGATCGTGGCCCAGATCGCCGCTGAAATGGACAACCCTGCCGCCGACCTCAAGTCGGATCTGGGCCGCCCCAAGAAGATGTCCGGCCGGAATGAAGCTGGCCGCGATGCCGTCGCCCAGTTCGATCCTCTGATCGAAAGGGTGCGGATCAAGGCGATCCAGCGCAGCCTTTGCATCCTTGAGCGTGTAGAGTGGTTGTGGGTTCTTGTGCCTGGAATATCCCTTTCTGGCGGCATAGCGCGCCTCTTCTTGCTGGATATGCCCGCTGTCCGGCAGAATGAGCCCGCACAGCTCCGCCGTTGCCTCGGTGCAAAGAATCCGCCCGCGAAACCCCGCCCGGATCAGTGCGGGCAGATATCCCGAATGGTCCAGATGGGCATGGGTGAGCAGCACGGTGTCGATGGTGTTGACGCGCACAGGGAACGGTTTGCGATTGCGCGCACGCAGCTGCTTGAACCCCTGGAACAGGCCGCAATCGACCAGGATGCGCCGCCCCATGGCTTCGATCAGATAGCGCGATCCGGTCACCGTTCCGGCGGCACCGAGAAAGCGCAGTTTCGGACGTGCGGTCGGGATCATGCCTCTGCTCCCCTGCTTGAGATGGCGTTGAAAAGCCCCCCGAAGATCAGCGCGGCGTACCAACCATACAGAAAGCTCTCGACCAGACCGATGATGAAGCCCACCGGGGTCAGCCAGACGAAACCGGGCAGCAGGCCAGACCAGACCTCGTACATTGCGTATCCGGGAAAGATGAGATCGAACACGACACAAACCACGTATGTCAGCGCCAAAAACAGGCTCAGCGCCCAACCCAGTGGCACAATCGGCAGACGCACACGCCCTGCACCGGCAGGCCCGCCCATGACGCAAGCCCCGCACGTCATGCGCAAGGCCACGAAAAGGATCGCAGCGACGGCGGTGAAATAGAGGATGGGCATCATGGCGTGTTCCTTTCTTGTCGATGATCAAACTGGATCGCGAACGCCGTTGCCGGTCGGCACCTTGCAAGGATGGGTGCGCAACCGGCGCAAAACGCCCATCCTGCGAGGCATCGTCAGTTCTGACCGCAGCAACAGCCGGATTTGACCGGTTTTGCCTTTGCGGGGTCCGCGACCTGCGGTTCGACAGTTGCTTTCGGCTGCGCGTCGGTCTTGCCACCGCAACATCCGCCCTGCTTCTGCTTGGCCGCGTCTTGTGTCTGCGAAGTTGAACGGTCGTCCATCTGGACCTCCTTTTGTTTGGTTTCGTTCTATAGACGCGCCCCGACCGGAAGCATTACAGGGATTGGCAACCTGTCGGTCTTCGTTAGTACAGGAGCAAGTGTATCGCTCTGCCGTAGGAAGGCGTCGATATTGCAGACAGAGTTACTACATTCCGGCAGGCTGTCGGCTGACCGGTGCAGCCGGTTAAAGCAGCCGCCGCGCGGCCCATCCGATCAACTCGAAACCACGCGCGCGCCAGCCGCGGGAAAGCCAGGTCCGAAGAGTGACTTCGCGGGCATCCGAAATATCTTGCAGATACTGCGCCTGTAACTGCCCTGCCAGGACGCGGTTACGCGCGAACAGGACCAACTCCTGATTGATGAACAGGCTTCGGTAGTCGAGGTTTGCTGACCCGACGATCGACCAGCCATTATCGACGACGGAAGTCTTGGCATGCAGTTGACGTGGCAAGTACTCGTAGACCCTCACGCCCGCCGAGAGAAGCTGCGCATATGCCGCCCGCGTCGCCCAGCCGGCGACCAGGGGATCGCTTCTGCGTGGCACCAGCAGACGGACGTCCACGCCGCGACGCGCGACATCCTGAAGCGCCCGGTCGACCACGGTGCCCGGGCTGAAATAGGGCGACGTCAAATAGACACAGGATTGTGCCATCCCGATCAGTCCCGCATGCAGACAGGCGAGCCTTTTCTGGCACTTGCGCGAATAGCTAGGCACCAGCAGTCCTTCGATGCCGTCGGCCTCTTCGGGAATTGCGTTTGCCGGAAGCGGGCGGGCCTCCCGCCAGAGTCGAATGAAATGACTTGCGGCAAGCGTCGCCAACGGCCCCTGGACACGCACATGGGTATCGCGCTGGCGGCTTGCACCATGAAGCCGACGCGAGTTTAACCGGCGAATGTTGAAACCGCCCAGGAAGGCATCCCGGCCATCCACGACGAGAAGCTTGCGGTGATTGCGTTGGAAATATCGCAGCGGGTGTCGGAGATCGAAGGGGCGGAACCAGCGAAACCGCACACCGCTTCGTTCCAATTCCCGCCGAAACTTGTCGAAATCCCGCTGGCCAGCACCGAAAGCGTCGAGATGCAACCGAACGTCAACCCCGCTTCGCGCCTTGGCTGCAAGGGCGGAGACAAAACGCGCGCCGACTTCGTCGGTGGCAAAGATGTAGGATTCCATCCAGATTGCTTCGGTCGCGCCCTCGATCTCCGTGATCATCGCATCGAACAGGGCATCCCCCTCGACAAAGAGCTGGAAAGCGCCCGACCCTTCGCCCAGATTTGGCACACACATCGCTGCCCGCGCCTGTGGCATCGTCAGGGAGTTTTCGCGAGGTGCGCGCGGGGTGCTCATGATCGCGGCCTACCGCCCCACTGGTTCGGTCGCAACATCGACGTCACGATGTCGGAGCCATGCTTGCAGCGCGAAAAGGCAAGACTGCACATCCGTCAGGTGTTCGCTGTTTCATGGGCGCCGTGCTGGCACCCGACACAATCGCAGTTCTCATGGCTGCAACTGCGGTCCTCCAAAGGGTTGCGGTAGTGAAAACGGGCGAGCGGCAGCAGCAGTCGCTTGGGCAATGAAAGCCGATATGCCTCGCCCAAGGCAATGCCAGTGTCGGTCGATCCCAGCTTTCCGATCAGGTAGTCGATCCCGCGGGCGCCCGTCCGGTTGAACAGGTACCGATTGACGACACCACCGCGCAGGCCGGGTTGCAGCGCCTCACGCCAGGCTTTCCTGTAGTCGACGCCGCTGATCAGGCTTTGGGCCGCCAGGGGCTCGGATCGCATCGCATAGCGTAGCCCGAATCCCGCCAGCGCGTCCTGGAAACCCGCGTGTTCGCCGATCACCGGGTTTCCATCCTGCATCGCGTGCGCGGCAATCGGACTTTCCCGAAACCGCCGAAGCCTCGCGGCGTTTTCATCTCCAGGCCCGCGTGACGCTTGAAGTATTCCACGGTTGCCGCGAGATATTTCGCTTGATCGCGAAAACCTGAAAACATGCAGCTGGCCACCGTGCCGCGCCCCCGGTGCACGAGCAGATAGGCGTAGCCCTTCGGGGCAAGCTCGGTCCCGAAGGCCAGCCACGCACCATCGGCCATAGAGGTGTCAAGGACGTAGCCCACGGCGATGATATCGGCCCGCCGTGGTCCGCCTGCCAGGACCATGTTGGTCGTGGTCTTTTTCACGCGATCGTTGAATCGCACCTCGGCCCCGGCCGCGCGGGCCTGATCCAGCAAGACCCGGTAAAGCGTTCCCGGTGCGTTGCCCCGGCGCAAAAGATAGTACAGGGGCTTCGATCCATGCACTCTGTGGGCCTTTGCATGGCTGTCGAAGACGAAGCCTTCGGTTGCACCGCGATGATCGAAATCGGCGACAACACCGGCATCAGCCAGTTCGTCCAGAACGTTCTGTGCGTCGCTCCAGTTTTCAAGGCCTTGAAAGTCGTCGTGGAACCGATGGCCGACATCTTCGTGCCACTCTCGCACCACGACCCGGCGATTGGCCTTGGCTAAAACGATTGCACAGACCAGACCTGCGGGACCAGCCCCGACGATTTCAATCGTATTGTCTTCAGGGTCGGCGGAACCTGGCGTTAGCGCCATCATACGAACCCTCCTCGATACGATCGACGTCCTGACAGGCCGGGTTTATCTCCGCAACGTGAGTCAGATCCCGTAAGCCCAGGCCGGCAGGCGGCCCATATGGACCTCAACCGTCCTGACACCGGGCACGTTTTCGACGGCAACCCGGATCGCATTCTCCTCGAAATCGCTGTCGGCGACACCCCAGACGGCGACATTCCCCTTGTGCACGGTGTAGTTGATGAGGTTGACCGCTGCACCAGGCACTTCTTTCAGAGCCTCTTCAATCTTTGCACGCAGCACGCGGTCGTCCTCCAACGGCTCCGGCAGCGCCCCATCCTGAAGCGCCGACAAGGCGTGGAGCAGGTTCGCCCGGCTTACGATGCCGACTACTTTGTCGGAACTCACCACCGGCACGCGCTTGATCCGGTGCTTTTCCAGAAGACGCGCAATCTCTGCGACATTGGTGTCTTCTTCTACCGAAACCACATCCCTTGTCATCACGTCTTCGACGCGGTGGCTTTTGAGCTTCACGAAATCCCTGGCAGCATCGCCCGATCCGCCCAGCACCTCGAGCCACCATGACCGGCGTGGTCCATCTGTTTCGCGGACGCGCCGCATGAGGTCGCCTTCGCTGACAAGACCCTTCAGATCGCCCTCTGCGTCAACGACGGGCAGCGCGCTGATATTGTGGTCGAGCATCAAGCGTACCGCGCCCTCGATTTGTCCCTCCAGCGGGACCGAGATCACCGATATCGTCATGATATCCCTGGCTTGCATGTCATAGTCTCCTTCTTGAGTTTTGGCTGGTTCAGCACTTCAGGTGCCGATAACGAGTTGCAGGTCGTCGCCCAGATTATAGGGCGGGATGTCAAGGTTGCGTGGTGCCGGCCCTTTCCGGATCCGGCCTGAGGTATCGTAGTGCGATCCGTGGCACGGGCAGAACCAACCGCCGAACTCGCCCACCGCCGACCCATCCTGCCCTAGTGGAATGCACCCGAGATGGGTGCAGACACCGATGACGATCAGCCACTCGCCATCCTCGCCCGCCGCGCGGTTTTCATCCAGTGCTTGCTCTTCGCCACTTGCGTTCGGATTCTCGCCCGCTTCGTCAACAGGATCGGGAAGCTGGTTAAGATCGACGGCCCGTGCAGCCTCGATTGCGGCTGGTGACCTGCGCCAGACGAAGACCGGGCGCCCCTGCCACTTCACAGTAATACGTTGGCCCGGTTCGACACCGGCAAGATCGACCCTGACCGTGCCGGACGCGGTCACATCCGCTGAGGGGTTCATCGAATTGATCAACGGCCAAACCGCCGCGCCTGCGGCAATCGCGCCGGTAGAGGCCGTTGCATAATAAAGGAAATCGCGGCGCTCTGTTGCGGGTAATTGATTGGTTTCGTCATTGGTCTGGCGCATCATGATTCCTCCGATTTAGAGTTCATCTCCGCTGCGGCGACAGGGCTTTCGACGTGAACACCCGCATCGACATGCAGCACCTCGCCCGTGATGCCGCCGGTATAGTCGCTGGCGAACAGCAGGGCGGCTCGGCCCACCTCGTCGGCCTCGATGTTTCGCCGCAGGGGCGCGGCACGCGCGGTTGCGTCCAGAAGCCCGGCAAAGCCGGTCAACCCCGACGCCGCGCGGGTCATCACCGGCCCTGCCGAAATGGCGTTGACGCGGATGTTCGATGGCCCGAGTTCGTGCGCCAGATAGCGCACCGTAGCTTCGAGAGCCGCCTTGACCGGCCCCATCACGTTGTAATTCTCCACCACACGTTCGCCACCGAGATAACTCAGCGTGATGAGACTGCCGCCGCCTCTCATCAGGGGTTCGGCCAGACGGGCCATTCGGATCAGCGAATGGACCGAAACATCCATCGCTTCGGTGAATCCTTCAGCCGAACAGTCGGTCAGGCGGCCATGAAGGTCGCCGGGCGGCACGCTGCCCACGGCATGAAGGATAAAGTCCAGCTTTCCCCAGCGTTCGGTGATGGCATCAAAAACACCGTCGAGTTCATGCGGTGCGTTCACATCGCAGGGCAGCAGGATCGGCGCTTCGAGCCGTGCCGCCAATGGCGCCACATAAGGTTTGGTGCGCTCATCGACATAGGTGACGGCAAGTTCAGCACCCGCTTGACGGAAATGCAGGGCAGCAGGCCAGGCCAGGCTGCGATCATTGGCGATGCCGACAACCAGACCCTTCCGGCCGGACAGATCAAGCAGTTCCGCAGGATCGCAGCATTCGTCTAAGTCAGGCATCTTCGGATGCTGCCTTGGTATCGGAGGACGCGGCCTTTTTCTTCTCATGCACACTATGACTCTTGCTTGTCTTGCCATGTTTGTGTCCGCCATGACCGTGCCCGAAAAGGTGTATCGCGGCCATTCCGCCGAAGAGGAGAACCAAAACCCAGTTCTGAGAAAGCCATTCCATATTCGGTCACTCCTTGTGTGATACGGCGTCCGGATGGTCCGCCTGTGCAGGCGCCGTGATGACGGGGAAAGGGCCGAACATCGCGCCGAAGACACGGGCGATCCAGGCATCGCGCCCCTTGCGCCATGCGCCCAGAACCTCGCCGGTGCGCGCCGACAGCGCGCGTTCGGTGACAATCGCAAGGTGGTCTTCCGGCAAGGGGTCGCGCGTCTCGCGCAGCGTTTCGGCGGTGGATTTGACCAGCGCCATCCACGGATTCACCCGTTCGGAAAACATCGTCCGCGTCCAGCGCATCGGATGCAGGGCACGGAGCGCCTCGGCGCTGGCCGGGGTCGTCGCGGCGCGAATCCAAGGACTGACGAAAGTCGAATAGAAGGCCTCGTTGATCCGCGAAATCTGAGCGACCTGTTTCAAGGCCCCATCATCTGACGCAATGCCCAGATCATCGACCTCGCGCGGCTCGAACCGCACAGCGAAATCACCGCTCTCGCAATCCGGGTCGCCCGACGGGTTGTCGATCACCATCTCGTAAAGCCCCGGCGCGAGCGCCTCGACCTCGTCCAGGCTTTCCAGGATCGCCCGATGCTGGAGCCGCGCGACGGAGCCGGAGACGAAAATTCCCAGATGCCCAACCCGGGGGTGGGTCATGTAGACGATGCGCTGCCCGGCTGCCTTGAGCGCATCGGTGTCAGGATAGAGCTTGCCGATCCACCCCATTGCCTGTTCGGGCGGCGTGATGTTGTCACCTTCCGAGGCGAAGATGATCAGCGGGTTGCGAATGCGTTTGAGGTCAATGGTGCAATGAGCGTCCAGTTGCATCTCGCCCCGCTCCAGCCGGTTGCCGATGAACAGATTCTGCGTAATGCCGAGGATTTCCTCACGGCTGAGCGTGTAGTAGCCATTCCACCAGCGTTCGAATTCGACGAACCGCTCACGCTCTGTGTCGGCATGGGCAAAGAGGGTCGCGTACTTATCCCAGATCGCCTTTTCCGGTTGCAGGGTCTCAAAATTCTGCGCCAGCCAGGCGCCATCGAACCGGCCATCGCCCAGATCGGATATCATATGCGCGGCCCAGGCCCCTCCCGAGAGCGCGCCCATCATCCGCATCGGGCTGCTTGCCGCCTCGCCCGACCAATAGCTGAGCGGTGAGCCATTCAGCACAATCGGACCGGTCAGGCCGTCGCAATCCGCCGCCAGCAGCGTGGCCGCCCAACCGGCCTGGCAATTGCCGTAGAGCACGGGGGCTGTGTCCGGGTGACGGCGCGCGACCTCCAATACAAAATCGCGCAGTGCATAATGCACGTCCGACAGCGTCTGACCCGGCATGGGCTCGGGATAGAAGATCACGAAATAGACCGGGTGGCCTTCGTGCATCGCCATGCCGACCTCGCTGTCGCGCTTGAACCCGCCGATGCCCGGCCCGTGCCCGGCGCGCGGGTCGATCACGATCACCGGCGGCTTGGCCTCGTCCACGCAATCGTCCCAGCAATCCTCTCCCACCCGCGTGATCCTGAGCAGTGCGTAGTTGGCGGGCCGCTCGAAACTGCGGGCGTCAAGCAAAAGCTCGTAGTCGAAATCCAGCAGCGGCGGCATGCCCTGCCGCTCATGCGCGATCATGTTGTCGGCGCGTTCGCGCAGCGTGTCGAGGAACAGGATCCAGCGTTCAAAGGCGTCCTGAGCATAGGGCGTCTGCGCGCCCGTGCCCACATCGTCAGCGACAGGTGCAGGGGCGTGTTCGGGCGTCTCCATCGCAAGGCGCAGGCTCTTGTTCATGTTCGGTTTCCTCTTGACTGGGGGTCTGTGCCGGAAGGTCTTCCAGCGAGCATCACAAGCACGAGATCCTCCGCGACATCCTCGCGCAGACCGGTCAGCAGATAGGACGCATCGCCGGGCTCGATGCCCAACGCGCGCGCCGCGAGTGACGGGGGCTGGTTCATCATTTCGACCCGGTTGAACAACGCCCGCGCCATCGGGGCGTCGGCATGCCCGCAGGTCTCGGCACAGGCACAGGTCATTTGCGAGAACAAGATCCGAAGATCATCGTCGTCGGATGATGAGTGACGGGTTCCCCCTGATTTCCGATCCATCGTCTTGCGTGGCATGGCTAGGCGACTCCTGTGGTTGAGCCTTCGGGCTTGGTCACAGAAGAAGACGCCGGAAGAAGGAAATCGTTACAGACCCGCCGACAGGGCGATCAGTGTTCCTGTCCCACGTCTTCGCAATCGGTTTCGTGTACGACGTTCGCGCAGCCTCTGGGCGGACAGGAACAATCCTCGCGATCCTCCCGGCAGCATGAGCCGCAATGCGCCGTCAGCGCCTCGCGCAGGGCAGTGCGCGCCCTGTGAAGCCGGACACCGAGGGCGTTGCGAGTCAGTCCGAGATCGGCCGCCACGGTCTCTCGATCCTCCTCGCCGAAATCTATGCGCCGGATCAGTTCGGACTCCGCCGGGCGCAGTTCGGAAATCAACCCCTCATGGCAGGTGCATAGCCGCGCCATCTGACTGGGCGCATCGGCGATCCAGTCTTCGGGTTCGTGCGCCGCCGCAGCCGCCAGACGGCTGCGCCGGGTTCCCTTGCGGTAGTGGTCGTTCAGGGTGGAGCGCAGGATCGTGTAGAGCCACGCATCCATCCGGTCGACATCGCGGAGCTGATCCTTGCGCGTCAGCACCCGGATGCAGAACTCCTGCAACACATCCTCGGCATCGGCGCGGTTGCCAAGCCGTTTGACCAGGAACCCCATGAACGCGCCGCGCCCGTCCAACAGCGCGCGTTCCGGCGAAGTGCCGGACACCTCCCGCTTGCGACTGTCTTGCGATGCCATGATGTCCCTGCCCTTTCCGCGCATCTTGCGCTGTCATGCAACGATGGTCTGACTGTTGCATTTTGCAGTTTCAATGCGGGCGGGCGTTGACATGGATCAAACGCGTCGCAGCCCGTCGCGCAGCACTGAACGACATGGGGTTTCTGTCAGTCTACGGCAAGGTGGCTTTCGGCGGTGACGGGATGGGCAGGATGTCGCACTGCATCCTTCCGGCGTCAGGTTTCCCTTCGGCGCGGCACGACTACCCTTGTGGCCTGCCCTTGAGATTGACGAACACGATCCCCAGAACGACCAGCGCAATACCGGAAAACTGAATGCCGGACAGACGTTCCCCGAAGAACAGCGCGCCGATTGTAAGACCGAAGATCGGGACCAGAAAGCTGAACACGATCGCC
>NZ_JBSXOE010000016.1:0-87407 GCF_056859295.1 Roseovarius sp. B-10
CACGGAAATGGTGATGCCCGGTGACAACCTGAAATTCGCTGTCGAGCTGATCGCCCCCATCGCCATGGAAGACGGCCTGCGCTTCGCCATCCGCGAAGGCGGCCGCACCGTCGGCGCCGGCGTCGTCAGCAAGATCATCGAATAATCTACCCCAGGGTTCGACGAGGGAGGCCGGGTGGGCCGGCCTTCTTCCTATCAACTCCAAAGCCGCGAAAGGCTAGACCAATGCAAGGCCAAAACATTCGCATTCGGCTCAAGGCGTTCGATTACCGCGTTCTGGATGCCAGCACGCAGGAAATCGTCAACACCGCCAAGCGGACCGGCGCGCAGGTGCGCGGGCCGATCCCCTTGCCGAACAAGATCGAGAAATACACCGTTCTTCGTGGCCCCCACGTGAACAAGAAATCCCGCGACCAGTTCGAGATCCGCACCCACAAGCGGCTTCTCGACATCGTCGATCCCACCCCGCAGACCGTGGACGCGCTGATGAAGCTCGACCTCGCCGCGGGCGTGGACGTGCAGATTTCGGTTTGAGGAGGGCAAGGTGATGTTGCGCTCTGGTGTGATCGCGAAGAAGGTCGGGATGACCCGGCTGTTCATGGAAGACGGCAAGCAGGTTCCTGTGACCGTTCTTCAACTCGACAAGCTTCAGGTGGTGGCGCAGCGCACCCCTGAGCAACACGGATATTCGGCCGTGCAGCTCGGCGCCGGCACGGCAAAGGCCAAGCGCACGAGCCAGGCCATGCGCGGCCATTTCGCCGCCGCCAAGGTCGAGCCCAAGCGGCGCGTCGCGGAATTCCGCGTGGCGCCCGAGAACCTGATCGCCGTCGGTGAGGAAATCACCGCCGACCATTACTTCGAGGGGCAATTCGTCGACGTGTCTGGCACCTCCATCGGCAAGGGCTTTGCCGGGGCGATGAAGCGGCACAATTTCGGCGGCCTGCGCGCCAGCCACGGTGTCTCGATCAGCCACCGCTCGCACGGCTCTACCGGCCAGTGCCAGGACCCCGGCAAGGTGTTCAAGGGCAAGAAGATGGCCGGCCACATGGGTGCCGTCCGCGTCACCACGCAGAACCTGCAGGTGGTTAAGACCGACGCGGATCGTGGCCTCATCATGATCAAGGGCGCCGTCCCGGGATCGAAAGGTGGCTGGGTGACGATCAAGGACGCGGTGAAGAAGCCGTTTCCCGAGAATGCCATCCTCCCCGCCGCGCTGAGATCGGCGGCGGAAGAGGCGGCACGCGCCGCGGAAGAAGCCGCCGCCGCTGCCGCGGCCGAGGAAGAAGCCGAAGCCAAGCGTCTCGCCGAGGAGCAGGCCGCCGCCGAGGAGGCCGCGCTCAAGGAAGCCGAGGCCGAAATCGAGGCCGAGAAGAAGGACAGCGAGGAATGAAACTCGACGTGATCAAACTGGACGGCGGCAAGGCCGGGTCGGTCGATCTGGGCGAAGACGTCTTCGGCCTGGACCCCCGCGCCGATATCCTGCACCGTGTTGTCCGCTGGCAGCGTAACAAGGCGCAGGCCGGGACCCACAAGGTCAAGACCCGGTCGGAAACCAGCTATTCCACCAAGAAGATCTATCGCCAGAAGGGCACCGGCGGTGCCCGCCACGGTGACCGCAACGCGCCGATCTTCCGCAAGGGTGGTATCTACAAGGGCCCGACCCCGCGCAGCCACGCGCATGATCTGCCCAAGAAGGTGCGCCAGCTTGGCCTCAAGCACGCCCTCAGCGCCAAGGCGCAGGCCGGCGAGCTCGTGGTGATCGAGGATGCGGCCAGCGACGGCAAGACAAAGACGCTTGCAAAGCAGGTCAAGGATCTGGGCTGGAAGCGTGCACTGGTCATCGACGGCGCGCAGGTCAACGCCGAATTCGCCCGCGCGGCGGCCAATATCGAGGGTCTCGATGTGCTGCCCAGCATGGGTGCGAATGTCTATGACATCCTCAAGCGTGACACCCTGGTGATCACCAAGGCGGGTGTCGAAGCACTGGAGGCTCGACTGAAATGAGTGCCAAGGCAGAACATTACGACGTGATCCGCAAGCCGGTCATCACCGAGAAGGCGACGATGGCGTCCGAGAGCGGCGCGGTCGTCTTCGAGGTGGCCGTCGATGCCAACAAGCCCCAGATCAAGGAGGCCGTCGAGGCGCTCTTTGGCGTCAAGGTGAAGGCGGTGAACACCACCATCACCAAGGGCAAGGAAAAGCGTTTCCGCGGGGTCAAGGGCACCCGCAAGGACGTCAAGAAAGCCTATGTGACGCTCGAAGAGGGCAGCACCATTGACGTGACAACGGGTCTCTAATAAGAGGCCTCATCCGCGCCGCCCCGGCTTTGTCCGGGGCTGCGTGTTTTTCAGGAGATGAAGGGGCAAGCACCCGTCATCCCACAAGCCGGGCACCTTCGGGGGCCTACAACCATGGTGGGTTGAACCCCCACCCTACATAGCGGGCCTTCGGGCGCGCGTTTGCAAACGGAAGACAGAAAGCATGGCACTCAAGTCGTACAAGCCGACGACGCCGGGCCAGCGCGGGCTGGTGCTGATCGACCGTTCGGAGCTGTTCAAGGGCCGTCCCGTCAAATCCCTCACCGAGGGTCTGACGAAGTCGGGTGGCCGCAACAACACCGGGCGGATTACCTCGCGTCGTCGCGGGGGCGGGGCGAAACGCCTCTACCGGATCGTCGATTTCAAGCGCACCAAGTTCGATGTGGCGGCGACCGTCGAGCGGATCGAATACGATCCGAACCGGACCGCCTTCATCGCGCTGATCAAGTATGAAGATGGCGAGCAGGCCTATATCCTCGCGCCGCAGCGCCTCGCCGTTGGCGATAGCGTCGTGGCCTCGGCCAAGGCCGACATCAAGCCCGGCAACGCGATGCCGTTCTCGGGCATGCCGATCGGCACGATCGTCCACAACATCGAGCTCAAGCCCGGCAAGGGCGGTCAGATCGCACGTGCCGCGGGCACCTACGCGCAATTCGTGGGCCGCGATGGCGGTTATGCGCAGATCCGGCTCAGCTCGGGCGAGCTGCGTCTCGTGCGGCAGGAGTGCATGGCCACTGTAGGGGCCGTGTCGAACCCCGACAACTCGAACCAGAACTACGGCAAGGCGGGCCGGATGCGCCACTATGGCAAGCGTCCCTCGGTGCGTGGCGTCGTCATGAACCCGATCGACCACCCCCACGGCGGCGGCGAAGGCCGCACCTCGGGCGGCCGCCACCCGGTCACACCCTGGGGCAAGCCCACCAAGGGGATGCGCACCCGCAACAAGAACAAGGCGTCGCAAAAGCTCATCCTGCGCTCGCGTCATGCCAAGAAGAAGGGCCGTTAACACATGAGCCGCTCTGTATGGAAAGGCCCCTTCGTCGATGCCTACGTCCTGAAAAAGGCCGAGGCAGCACGCGAATCGGGGCGCAACGAAGTCATCAAGATCTGGTCGCGCCGCTCGACCATCCTGCCGCAATTCGTGGGCCTCACCTTTGGCGTCTATAACGGGCACAAGCACGTGCCGGTGAACGTCAGCGAGGACATGATCGGTCAGAAATTCGGTGAATACTCGCCGACCCGCACCTATTACGGGCACGCGGCGGACAAGAAAGCGAAGAGGAAATAAGCCATGGGCAAGGATAAAAATCCCCGCCGCGTGGCGGATAACGAGGCAATGGCCAAGCTGCGGATGCTGCGCACCAGCCCGCAGAAGCTCAACCTCGTCGCGGCGATGATCCGCGGCAAGAAAGTCGAGAAGGCGCTGACCGACCTCACCTTTTCCAACAAGCGGATTGCGCAGGACGTGCGCAAATGCCTGCAATCGGCGATCGCCAATGCCGAGAACAATCATGGGCTGGACGTGGACGAGCTGATCGTCGCCGAAGCCTGGGTCGGCAAGAACCTCGTGCTCAAGCGCGGGCGTCCGCGGGCGCGCGGCCGGTTTGGCGCGCTGCGCAAGCCGTTCTCGGAACTGACGATCAAGGTGCGTGAAATCGAGGAGCAAGCCTGATGGGTAACAAAGTCAATCCGATCGGTATGCGCCTGCAGGTCAACCGCACCTGGGACAGCCGCTGGTATGCCGACACCAAGGACTATGGTGATCTGCTGCTCGAGGATCTGAAAATCCGCGAGTTCATCAAGCAGGAATGCAAGCAGGCGGGCGTCAGCCGCGTCATCATCGAGCGCCCGCACAAGAAGTGCCGCGTGACGATCCACACCGCGCGTCCCGGCGTCATCATCGGCAAGAAGGGCGCGGATATCGAGACGCTGCGCCGCAAGCTGGCGAAGATGACCGCGAGCGAGCTGCACCTCAACATCGTCGAGGTGCGCAAGCCCGAGCTTGACGCCGCGCTCGTCGGTGACAGCATCGCCCAGCAGCTCGAGCGCCGGGTATCGTTCCGCCGTGCGATGAAGCGCGCGGTACAGAACGCGATGCGCATGGGCGCGCTCGGCATCCGGGTGAACGTCGCTGGCCGTCTCGGCGGTGCCGAGATCGCGCGGACCGAATGGTATCGCGAGGGGCGGGTGCCGCTGCACACGCTGCGCGCCGATATCGACTACGCCAATGTCGAGGCCACGACGCCGTACGGAATCATCGGCATCAAGGTTTGGATATTCAAGGGTGAGATCATGGAGCACGACCCGAGTGCCCGCGATCGCAAGGCCCAGGAACTGCAGGATGGCCCCGCCCCACGTGGCGCCGGCGGCCGTCGCTGAGGAGGAATGACAGATGCTTCAACCTAAGCGCACGAAATTCCGCAAGCAGTTCAAGGGTCGCATCAAGGGCGATGCCAAGGGCGGTTCGGATCTCAACTTCGGCTCCTACGGGCTCAAGGCCACCGAACCCGAGCGCGTCACCGCGCGTCAGATCGAGGCCGCGCGCCGCGCCATGACGCGCCACATGAAACGTCAGGGCCGCGTCTGGATCCGGATATTCCCGGACGTGCCGGTGACCGCCAAGCCGATCGAGGTCCGCATGGGCAAAGGCAAGGGCTCGGTTGATCGCTGGGTCTGCAAGGTCAAGCCCGGCCGCGTGATGTTCGAGATCGACGGCGTCAGCGAAGGCGTGGCTGTCGAGGCCCTGCGTCTCGCCGCCATGAAGCTGCCGATCAAGACCCGCGTCGTGGTCCGCGAGGACTGGTAAGATCGGTGGGTTGATACCCACCCTACGGATTGGCCCCGCGCAAGCGATCGCGCGGGGTTTTTCGTTTCAGAAGACAGGCGTGCGCCGCGCATGGGCCAAACGTCGCACGGAGGCTATCCGCCGAGGATCTCGTCGACGGCATTTGTGTAGCTGTCATAGCTGAGCACGGCCCGGTTCCCGGCCACCCCGTGATAGTAGCTGCGTCCCGAGGGGGTGGGCAGTCCGGCCCAGACCTTCGCGAGGTTGAGCAGGAATGTGTCGAGTGTGATCTCGCCCCGGCGCACCGCGTCGAGCCCGGCATCGGCAAGCAGCAGGTCGGCCAGCCGATCCTGAACGGCGGGGTCGAACCGCGTGCCGGGGTCGAGCCCGGCCCGTGCAACCATCCGCCGCAGAGTGGCGGGGATGATCTGGTAGCGTCCGATGGCGTGGTTTTGCCCCGGTGTGGCGTCGATCCAGTCGAAGATTTCGCGCAGGCTCATCCGCGTCGGTCGGCGGGGTGGCGGGCGGTGCGCCCCGCCCTGCAAGGCGTCATAGCCTGCCGGTCCCGCCTCGGCCCGTGCGATGAGGTCACGCAGCCGCGCGCGCATTGGCGCGCCCGGCCCGCTTGTCGCCGACCGGCCGAGGAGATCATGGCCCGGTCGCCCGCCAATCAGTGCGCCCGCGCCCCTGCCCGCGAACAGGCTGCCGCGTGGGGCCGCCGGCCCGGCGCGCCGCGCGACGAGCGGCGCATTCCCGGACCCGAACATCGGCCCCCGGTCGGCAAAGCGCCCGGCAAGGCCCAGCTCGGCCAGGGAAGCGGCGGGGGCGAGGGCCAGGCACGCGAACCCCACCAGCCGAATCAGGATATGACGCATTACCCGGAACATGGCCCTAGCCTGACGCGAAACCGTTGAGAAACCCTTGCGCGTCGCCCTGACTACGGTAAGACGCGAGCATGGCCGATATTCGCTCCCTCTTCGTGACCCGCCTCTACCATGCGCGCCTTGTCGAGCATGGCCCCGCCATCGACCCCGCGGAGATGGAGGCGTCGTGCTATTCCATTGCCGAGGATGACGAGGCCGGGCAATCATGGTGCGAGAGCGAGGGCTATCCCGGCTACACCTCCTATGCCTCGCTCACCGACCTGCCGTGGCGGTTCCCGATCTTCGCCGACCTGGTGACGGTGCTCGATGCACATGTGGCCGCCTTCGCCCGTGATCTGGAATTCGACCTCGGGGAGCGTAGCCTGAAGCTGGAGGATATCTGGATCAACATCCTGCCCGAGGGGGGCACCCATTCCAGCCATATCCACCCGCATTCGGTGATTTCCGGCACCACCTATGTCGCCATGCCCGGCGGGGCCTCGGCGCTCAAGCTCGAAGACCCGCGATCGGCCCGGATGATGGCCGCCCCGCCGCGCCTCAAGGACGCGCGCGAGGACATGCGCGGCTTTGTCTACCTGCGCCCGGAGGTGGGTGACGTGCTCATGTGGGAATCGTGGCTGCGCCACGAGGTGCCCATGAACATGTCCGAGGACGACCGCATCAGCGTGAGCTTCAACTATTCGTGGCAGTAAGTGCATGGATGCACGGTGGTCCGGTCAGTCGGAACGGCCTCGTCATGTCACTTGTCAACTCAAGCGATCGCTTCCATATTCACAGAAGTTGATCGGAGAGAGGCATGGCTTCCAAAGTGACAAGGTCCACGCTGAAAGGCGGCTACATCGCGCGAAATGCCAAGACCGGGCAATTCGTGGAAGTTTGCACGTCCTCCGGCAAGCAGAGAGCAACCGAAAAAACTGTCGCCACAATCAAGGAAGCTTCGGAGAAGCGCAGGTCCGCGCTGAAGCGGCTGGCCGATAGGTAGGCGACATTACAGGGTGACACTTGCCGATGCGATCACCGCGCATGACGAGGCGTTGACCTACGGTGGCCGCCCGGGTGTGAGCAGCGTTGCCTTGATCGACTCCGCCCTGAGCAGGCCCTATTCCGGCTATCATCTGCCGATCCACAGAAAATCGGCAGCCTTGCTTGAGAGCATGGTTGCAAACCACGGTTTCATAGATGGGAACAAGAGAACGGCTTGGCTTCTTGTGGAACTCCTGATCGAAAGAAGCGGGTACGTTCTGGCGATCGACGACGATGAGCCGATCGACGATCTTGTCGTTGCTGTTGCCGACGGAAGGCTGGATTTCGACGGCCTTTGCGATTGGTTCAGAGAAAGATTGGCGCGACCAGTAGAGGCATAATGCCGCCTAGCGTGCAAGTTTCGCCGGGGGTGGTAATTCCTGTTTCGATATGGAAATGCTGGCTGCGCCACGAGGTGCCCATGAACATGTCCGAGGACGACCGCATCAGCGTGAGCTTTAACTACGCCTGGGGCGACTGAGCGGGAAAGGGAGGGCCTGCCGGATGGATTTGCGTGCGCTCGGCATGGGGCTGGCCTTTGCGGTGATGTGGTCTTCGGCCTTTACCTCGGCGCGAATCATCGTGGCCGCGGCGCCACCGCTCACCGCGCTTAGCCTGCGGTTCCTGATCTCGGGGCTTCTCGGCGTGCTCATCGCCCTCGCGCTGGGGCAGAGCTGGCGGCTCACGCGTGGGCAATGGCGGGCGACGATCGTCTTCGGCATTTGCCAGAACGCGCTCTATCTCGGCCTCAATTTCGTGGCGATGCAGACCATCGAGGCGGGCCTCGCCGCGATCATCGCGTCGACCATGCCGCTTCTTGTGGGGCTGGCGGGGTGGCTGATCTTTAGCGAGCGGATCGGCCTCGTGGGGCAGCTTGGCCTTGTCGCGGGCGTGATCGGGGTGACGATCATCATGGGGGCCCGGCTTCAGGGCGGTGTCGATCTCTACGGGCTGAGCCTGTGCGTCGTGGGGGTGATCGCGCTCACCTTCGCCACGCTGGCGGTGCGCGGGGCGACGTCGGGGGGCAATTTCCTGATGGTGGTGGGCCTTCAGATGCTGGTGGGCAGCGCCGCGCTCGGTATCGTGGCGTCGGTGGTCGAGACGGTCGAGATCGACTGGTCCTGGACGCTGGTTGCGGCCTTTGCCTATACCACGCTGGTGCCGGGCCTTGCGGCGACGCTGGTGTGGTTCTGGCTCGTGAATCGCATCGGCGCGACCAAGGCCGCGACCTTCCATTTCCTCAATCCGTTCCTCGGCGTGGCCATCGCCGCGCTGATCCTGAGCGAGACGCTGAGCGCGCAGGACCTGATCGGCGTGGCGGTGATCATGGGAGGCATCTTGGCGGTGCAACTGTCGCGGCAGCGCCGGGTTTGAGCGCCCGGATTTTTGAAAAATTCCGGACCGTTTTCTTTTTAAGAAAACGGCGTCAGCCGATGGTGCCGCGTGGCCCCGCGCCCACCTGTCCGCGATGCAAGAGCAGGTGATCGAGCAGCACGCAGGCCATCATCGCCTCGCCCACGGGTACCGCGCGGATGCCGACGCAGGGATCGTGCCGCCCCTTGGTGACCACCTCGATGGGGTCTCCCTGCACGGTGATCGAGCGGCGCGGCGTGAGGATCGAAGAGGTGGGTTTCACCGCGAAGCGCACCACCACGTCCTGCCCCGTCGAGATGCCGCCGAGGATGCCGCCCGCGTGGTTCGAGGCGAATTCTGGGCCGGTCTCGCCCATGAAAATCTCGTCAGCGTTCTGCGAACCGCGCAGCCTTGCTGCCGCCATGCCCTCGCCGATCTCGACGCCCTTGACGGCGTTGATCGACATCATCGCGGAGGCGAGGTCGGTGTCGAGCTTGGCATAGACCGGCGCGCCGAGACCGGCGGGCACGCCGGACGCTGCCACCTCGATCACGGCACCGACCGAATCGTGGTGCTTGCGCAGGTCTTGCAGGTAGGCCTCCCATTCGGGCGCGGCCCCGGCATCCGGCAGCCAGAAATCGTTGCCGTCGATGGCGTCGCGGTCAAAGCGGCTGCGGTCGAGCTCCATCTCGCCCATCGCCACCATGTAGCCCTTGATTTGAAGGTCCGGTACCAGCATGGCCAGCGCCGCGCGCGCCACGCCGCCGGCTGCCACCCGCGCCGCCGTCTCGCGCGCCGAGGACCGCCCGCCGCCGCGCGGATCGCGTATCCCGTATTTCAGGTGATAGGTGATATCGGCATGGCCCGGGCGGAATGTCTTCGCGATCTCGCCGTAATCGCGCGAGCGCTGATCGGTGTTCTCGATCATGAGCTGAATGGGCGTGCCGGTGGTCTGCCCCTCGTAGACGCCTGACAGGATGCGCACCGCGTCGGCCTCCTGGCGCTGGGTGGTGTTCTTGTTCTGCCCCGGGCGGCGCTTGTCGAGCCAGCGTTGCAACTTGCTCTCGTCGAGCGCCACGCCCGGTGGGCAGCCGTCCACCGTGGCCCCGAGCGCGGGGCCGTGACTCTCGCCCCATGTGGTGAAGCGAAAGAGATGACCGAAGGTGTTGACGCTCATGGGCAGGGCTCCTTTGCCGTTGATCTAGCCGCGCGCGGCATCCGTCTCAAGCCGAATTGACGGGTATTTGTCGCAAACAGGCGATCCGGGCCGGGGAATCGCGCTAGGCTGCACGGCGGGACGGATGCGAAAAGGTCAAAAAACGACATCGCGCCGCGCCGAGAAAATCACTGGTGCAGGGGCCGAACCCTGCTAACACTATGACAGGACCTGTCTGAAAACGACACCGGTCGATCTGGCCAGAGGCCAACACGGAGGAAAGAAATGACCCACTCAAAACCACAGGAAAACGTGCGCCCCGTCGTGCGAAAGCTGGCCGAGGAGACGCGCGCCGGCAGGATGGAACGTCGCGAGTTCATCGCGCTCGCCTCGACATTCGGGGCGTCCTCGGCGGCGGCTTACGGCTTGCTCGGCCTTGCCGCCCCCACGCCCGCGCAGGCGCAGGAAGGCAAGAAGGGCGGTGTGCTTCGCGTTGCGTCCCGCGTGCTCGAAATCGCCGATCCGCGCAAGTTTGCCTGGACCGAGCCAGGCAATATCAGCCGCCAGTTCTGCGAGCCGATGGTGCGCTGGGCCCCCGATTACAGCTTCCAGCCGATGCTGCTCGAAGGCTGGGAGGTCAGCGACGACGCCCAAACCTACACGCTCAAGGTGCGGCGCAACGCGGTGTGGAACAATGGCGACCAGTTCAACGCCGATGACGTGATCCACAACCTGACCCGCTGGTGCGACAAGGGGGTCGAGGGCAATTCGATGGCCGCGCGCATGGCCACGCTGATCGACCCCGACACCAACAAGGCCCGCGACGGCGCGATCGTGAAGGTGGACGATTTCACCGTGCAGCTCAACCTGCCGCGCCCCGACATCACGCTGATTGCCGGCATGTCTGACTACCCTGCGCTCTGCGTGCATCGCAGCCATGGCGACGACAGCGACCTTGCCAAGGCCCCCATCGGCACCGGCCCGTTCGAGCTCGTCTCCATCGAGATCGGTACCATGGCCGAGGTCAAGCGCCGCGAGGACGGCAAGTGGTGGGGCGGCGATGTCTATCTCGACGGTATCCGCTTCATTGACTTCGGCACAGACAACGCCTCCATCGTGGCGGCCTTCGACGGCGGCGAGATCGACATCAACGACGAATCCACCGCCGATTTCATCGAATCCTACGATGCGCTGGGCCTCGTCAAGCAATCCAAGCCCACAGCCAACACCATCGTGGCGCGGATGCGCATGGACACGCCGCCCTATGACAGCAAGGACTTGCGCAATGCGATCCAGCTGGCCTGCGACAACGAGGTGCTGCTTGCCATCTCGATCAACAACGAGGGCATCCCGGCGGAAAACCACCACGTCGCCCCCTTCCACCCGGAATATGCCGAGCTACCCAAGATCGCGCCCAACCCGGAGAAGGCCATCGAGATGGCCAAGGCAGCCGGGCATGGCGAGACCGAGATCGACATCATCTCGATCGACGGCGATTGGCGGACCACCACGACCGACGCCATCGGCGCGCAGCTGCGGCAGGCGGGTTTCAACGTCAAGCGCACGGTGATGCCGGGCAACACCTTCTGGAACGACTGGACGAAATACCCGTTCTCGACCACCAACTGGGGCCCGCGCCCCTTGGGTGTGCAGGTGCTGGCGCTGGCCTATCGCTCCGGCGAGGCGTGGAACGAGAGTGGCCACTCTGACCCGGAATTCGATGCGCTGCTCGAGGAGGCGCTCGGCGTGTTCGATGCCGACGCCCGGCGCGAGTATTCCGCCAAGCTTCAGGCCATCCTGCAGGATAACGGCGTCATCATTCAGCCGTTCTGGCGCAACCAGGCGCTGCACCATACCGACCGCGTCAAGAACGTGAACGCCCACCAGTTCCGCGAGATGCATTACGAGAAAGTCTGGCTCGACGCCTGATCGGCATTAAGACCAAAAGGACGGGCCGCCCCAACGTGGGGCGGCCCGTTTGCGTTCCGGCCATAAGACGTGGGCGGCGGTGCCGGGTCGCGCCGACGCGTTACACCACCTCGGCGCGCAGCTTTTCCATCCGTTTGGTCAGTAGCTTTTGCGAGGTTTCGTCCTTGAGCCGCCCATCCTCGTCAAAGGCGTTCATCGCCCCTGCGATGAGCACGGCGGTGCCGGGGATGAGCCGCGCCTGATGCTGGGTGAGGCACGAGAGCGTCATGAATTGCGCCGTCTCGCCGCCCGTGCGCCCCGCAGAGGCCGAAACGACCACCGTGGGCTTGTCCTTGAGCGGCCATCCAGGCACCCGGCTGACCCAGTCGAGCGCGTTCTTCAGCACCCCGGTGATCCCCTTGTTGTATTCCGGTGCGCCAACCACGATCGCATCCGCATCCTTGATCTGCTGAACGAGGTGCTGCACCTTCTCCGGCACGCCCTCGGCCTCTTCAAGATCGCCATTATAGAGCGGCAGGTCGAGGTCGCCCTCGGTCACCGTTGCCGGGCCGAAGGCCTCTGCGGCCAGCGCCAGAAGCATCCGGTTATAGGATCCTTTGCGCAGCGATCCCGACAAGGTCAACAGTTTCGGATCAGCCATATCGCATCCTTTCGTTTTGTCTCGGTTACCCGGATACGTGGGGCAAAACTGCCCGCCTGGCAACGTCACGCGGTCGCACATGCCCTGTGCGGCGGCACGGGCATCATTCGCCCGCCTGCGCCTTGAGCCCCGCCGCGCGCATCTGGCTCAGCGTCATGCGCGGCGTCAACGCCTCGGGCGAGATCGCGAGCGACAGCACCGCGCCGGTGGGCGAAGCGCAGGCGCGGGCAAAGGCAGGGGCGAAATCCTCGGTCGTCTCAACCCGTTCGCCGTGAAAGCCATAGGCGCGGGCGAGCGCCGCGAAATCGGGATTGACCATGTCGGTGCCCGATACGCGGCCCGGGTAGTTGCGCTCCTGGTGGGCGCGGATGGTCCCGTAGGTGCCATTATCAAGCACCAGGATCACCGGCTGCGCGCCCGCCTGCGCGGCGGTGGCAAGCTCCTGGCACGTCATCTGGAAATCGCCGTCACCAGCGAAACAGACCACGCGGCGGTCGGGGTGGGCAACCCGCGCGGCGATGGCGGCGGGGATGCCGTATCCCATCGCCCCCGATTGCGGCCCCAGCAGGCGCATGCGGGGGCCGTATTTCAGGAACCGGCCCGACCATATGGCGAAATTGCCAGCACCATTGGTGATGATCGCGTCCTCGGGCAGCACCTCGCGCAGATGCGCGGTGACGCGGCCCATATCCACCGGCGAGGGCAGGGCGGGCAGGTCGAACGCCGTTTCCCACGCCGCGCGCGCCTGCGAGCGCCACTCGCTCCATGCGCCGCGCACCGGTCCGGCGTCGGCCAGCGCGGTGGCAAAGGCGTTGGGCCCGGCCTGTATCCCCAGCGTGGGCTGATAGACCTTGCCCAGTTCGAGGTCGGAGCCATGCACATGGATGAGTTGCTGCGCAGGCTGCGGCACGTCAAGCACGGTATAGCCATCGGTGGAGTTCTCGCCAAAGCGGGCATTCACCGCGAGGATCACGTCCGCCCCGGTCAGGAGCGCGCGCACATGCGGCACCATGCCCACCCCGGCCTCGCCGCAGAACACCGGCGAATGGTTGTCGAATTGGTCCTGGTAACGGAACACCGACACCACCGGGATATCCGAGCCCTCGGCGAACGATTGCAGCGCCGCGCGGCCCTGATCCGTCCAGTTGCAGCCGCCATAGAGGATCACCGGGCGCTTGGCCCCGGCCAGCATCTCGCGCGCCTGTGCCACCGCCTGCGAGGGTGGGCATGGCTCGGGGAAATGGCCCGGCCCGGTCAGCGGCACGGCGGCGGTGTGGGAGGTGAGCATATCCTCGGGCAGCGCCACCACCACAGGGCCGGGACGGCCCACGAGGGCGGTCTTCCACGCCCGTGCCACGATCTCGGGGATGCGGTCCACGTCGTCGATCTCGACCGCCCATTTCGCCATCGTCCCGAACACCGCGCGGTAATCCAGCTCCTGGAACGCCTCGCGCCCCTTCATCCCCGTGCCGACCTGCCCGACGAACAGGATCATCGGTACGCTGTCCTGCATCGCCGTGTGCACGCCGATCGAGGCGTTGGTGGCCCCCGGTCCGCGTGTGACCCATGCGATTCCGGGCCGCCCGGTGAGCTTGCCATAGGCGGCGGCCATGAAGGACGCGCCACCCTCCTGCCGGCAGAGGGTGAAATCGAGCCGCCCGACCGTATCGTGCAGCGCGTCAAGCACCGCGAGATAGCTCTCGCCCGGCACGCCGAAACTGTGCCGCGCGCCGAGCGCGACAAGGCACTCCACCAGAAGCTGCCCGCCCGTGCGCCTGTTGTCGGTCATGCCGCTCTCCCTCTTTATGCTGCCGGAACGCGGGCGACACTGCCCGTGGGCAGTGGCAATGGCAAGGGGGTCACCAGCGGCTGAGCGCGTCCTCGTCCTCGTCGCGGGCGGCGACCCAGCCTTCGCCCGCGTCCGTCACCTCCTTCTTCCAGAAGGGCGCGCGGGACTTGAGGTAATCCATGAGGAATTCGGCGGCGTGAAAGGCGTCGGCGCGGTGGCGCGACGCGGTGGCGACCATCATGATGAGGTCATCGGCCTTCAGTCGTCCATAACGGTGCAGGATCAACGCGTCGCCGATCTGCCAGCGGCGCGCAGCCTCCTCGGCAATCCCGGCCAACGCCTTCTCGGTCATGCCCGGGTAATGCTCGATCTCCATTGTGTCGAGATCGCCCTCCAGGTCGCGGACGATCCCGGTAAAGGTGACGACCGCGCCCATGCCCGCCTGCCGCGCGGCAAACGCATTCGCCTCGGCCCCGAGGTCGAACGGCTCTTTTTGCACGCGGATGTCCATGGCTCAGCCCCCCGCTATCCGCCTGTCATCGGTGGAAAAAATGCCACCTCGCGTGCATCGCCGAGCGGTGCGTCGAAGTCGCTCAGCTCCTGATCCACCGCCACGCGCAGCGCCGACAGATCGGCAAATGCCGCGGCATAGCGCTCCTCTCTCGCGCGCAGTTCCTCGACGAGGTCGCGCACCGTGGCGGCGCGCGTCTCCACGCGGTCCTTGGGGTGGCCGATGCGTTCGCGCACCCATGCGAAATAGAGCACATCCATCAGCGATTATCCTTCAGATGCGGTACCGACTTGAAAAAGTAGTCCACCCCGGTGACGAGGGTAAGCCCGGCAGCGAGCCACAACAGCCACAGCCCCGCATGCCCGGACCAGACCATTCCACGATACTTCCACCACAGCCCGTGCAGATCCTCGGTCTTGCCCGAGAGAATATCGCGCACCAGCGCGTCGTCCATGCCAAAGATCGACATGCCGAAATAATGCTCGAACACGCCTTGGGCAAAGAGCACGGCGATGGCGATCATTTGCGCCGTGGTCTTCCACTTGGCCAGTTGCGTGACCTTGAGCGTACCCGCCCTGTCGCCGAGATACTCGCGCAGCCCCGAGACGAAGACCTCGCGGAACAGGATCACCGTGGCAGGCAGCACCAGCCAGGGCGACATCGACGAATAGCCCACGATCACCATCAGCGCGATCACCACCATCGCCTTGTCGGCAATGGGATCGAGCATGGTGCCGATCTTGGTCACCTGCTTCCAGCTCCGTGCGAGATGGCCATCGACCCAGTCGGTGAGCGCCGCGCTGATGAACAGGATCAGCGCGAACCAGTCGGCATAGGGGCGGTTGAAGTAAAGGAACATGACCGCGATGCCCGGCGCAGCGAGCAGCCGGAGCACGGTGAGGATATTGGGCACGTTCCATGACATGTCACCGTTCTAGCCTGACCGATTGGCAAGGGAAAGCGCAGTCGGACCCTAAAAGTCGCGCAGACGTCGGGTGGTCTCGGGGTCCATGAATCCCGCGACGGTGGCCTCGGTCTCGAGGTCCATGGCGCGGCGAAGGTCAGGGGTGGCGGTGGCGTTGAGCACACGCTTCATCGCCCGCACAGAGAGCGGCGGCAGGTCGGCGAGCCGGCGGGCGGTGGCATGGGCGGTGTTGAGGAGATCCCCGTCGGGTGCGGTTTTCCACGCCAACCCCATCTCGTGCAACGTCGCGGCATCGTAGCGGTCGCCGAAGAAGAGCATTTCACGTGCCTTGACCAACCCGACAAGCGCGGGCAGCAGCGTCGTCACCCCGCCGGTCACGAACAGGTTGAGCGAGACTTCGGGGAAAAATCCGCGCGCGCTCTCGGCCCAGATCGGGAAATCGCAGTTGATCGCCCATTCAAAGCCGCCGCCCACGGCCCATCCGTTGATCCCGCCGACCACCGGTTTCGGTCCCAATGTGATCGCATGCGTCGCGCGCTGGATCGCCAGCACCAGATCGCGCGCCTCTTCCTCGGAGGCGGGGTGGACATGATCCTGCCGGTCGTCGCCCGCGCAGAATGCCTTGCCCGCGCCGGTCAGCACGATGGCGCGGGTCTCCGGGTCGGCATTGGCGTCGTCAAAGGCGCGGGTCACATCGTCGATCAGCGCCCGGTTCATCGCGTTGAGCCGGTCAGGACGGTTGAGGGTGATGCGGCGCACGGCCCCCTCGTGCAACGCGCTAAGCACGGTCGCGTAGGTGAAATCGGTCATGTGTAAGTCCTTTGCACACGTCGGGTCTTGCCTTCGGTCAGCGGGAAGGTGCCATGCGGCACCAGTGTCACCCGGGCGGTCGCCCCGAGGTCGCGCTTGATCGCCTGTGCGATCTCCTCGGCCAGCCCCGGGGCGGCGTCGCGCCCCTTGGACAGTTCCGCCGTGACCGGCAGGCTGTCATAGGGAGGGGGCGTGTCGAGCGGAATTCGGTAATCGCCCGAGAGCGTCGGATACCGGTTGAGCACGGCGGCGACCATTGTGGGAAACAGGTTGAGCCCGCGCACAACGACCATGTCATCCGAGCGTCCCACCACGCGAAAGCGGAAGCCGGTGCGCCCGCAAGTGCAGGGCGCGGTTTCGTCCACGGTGATGATGTCGCCACTGCGAAAGCGCACCTGAGGCTGACAGTCGCGCACGAGGTGGGTAAGCACAAGTTCGCCAGTCTGGCCTGCGGCGAGGGACAGGGGGCTGCCCGTCTCGGGCTCGATCAGTTCGGGCCAGAGCACGTCGGCCCCCATGAAATGCAGCCGCGTGTCATGCTCGCATTGCGCCGCGAAGTTGCAGAACACGTCCGAGACGCCGTAATTGGCGTTGCGCGGCTCCATGCCCCAGACGTCCTTTAGGCGGGTGCGGAAGGCCGGATCGTCAAGCCCCGCCTCGCCGCCGAATAGTCCCAGTTTCAGGCCAAGGTCGCGAGGGGTCAGGTCGGGGAAACGTTCGGCGATGACGCGCTCCAGCACCGCCGGATAGGACGGTGTGCAGGAAATCGCGGTGATTCCCACTTCGCGGATGGTGCGCACCAGCAACTCGGTGGAACCGACGCCGAAGGGCACCACCAGCGCGCCGGTGGCCTGAAGCGTCATGTGATCGGTCAGCCCGCCCATCCACATCTGGTAATTCAGGCAGTGAACGACCGTGTGATCGGGGGTCAGCCCTGCGGAGGACTGGCAGCGCCCGCCCACCGTCTCTGTCACCGCGCAGTCACGCGCGGAAAGCGCGAGGTTCATCGCCTGCCCGGTGGTGCCGGAGGTGCGGTGCAGGCGCACCGCGTCGCGGCGCGGGGCGGCCATGTAATGTCCGAAAGGCGGGTGATCGGCCTGCGCCACGCGCAGTTGCGATTTGTCCGAGAGGGGCAGGGCGGGCAGGTCCGCCAGATCGGCGGGCGGGGCCGCGCCCTGCCACAGATCGCGGTAAAAGGCCGAGTGGCGCGCGACGTAATAGCCCTGTCTGGCCCAGGCAGCGGCCTGGTGGGCGCGCAGGCGGTCGTGGCTGGCGAATTCGGCCTTATCGAGCAGGATCATGGTTGCAATCCCCGTTCCCAGAGGGTGGTGAGCGTTGCGATTACCGCCGCGCGGTTGGAAGAGACCGCTACCAGCCCCGGCTCGCGCGAGAGGTGGAGGCTTGAGAGGTAGTGATCGGTCATTCCCCCAAGCGCATAGGCGCGGCGGGTAAGTTCGTCCTCGGGCAGCGCGTCGCGCCCGTCGCGGGTGTGGCGGCGGCGGGTGGCCTCGACCACGGTGGCGATCCAGTCGCGGTTGAGCCGGTGAAAGGCCGCGCGCGCCGCCGGAAATGCATCGAGATGGTGGACCAGGCATTTCATCAGCCCGCGATTGGCCTCGAAGAGGTGCACATAGGCTTCGGTCGCGGCGCGCATCGGGTGGTCGGGCTGGCTGTGACCCGCCTGGATCATGCCGGTTTGCAGGAAGCTGGCGAAGCCCTGCAGCAGGTCATCGAGAAGCTGTGCCTGATCGGGAAAGTAGAGGTAGAAAGTGCCGTTGGCCACGCCCGCGCGCCCGCAGATGGCGGCGATGGTCAGATCCTGCGGCGCGCTCTGTTCCAGCAGATGACAGGCGGCAATGCGAATCGCCTGCGCCGTGCGCTGACCCTTGGACAGGCCCTCGGCCTCAGCGGCGAGGGCCTGCGAATAGCTGTGGGCGTCTTGCGGTGCGGGGTGGGGACGTATGGCAGGGGGCATGGGTGACTCAATATGAAACTGAATTCATGTTCATTAATTTTCTTCACCCTGTCAACCCACCTGATCGCAGGCGCGGGCTTTAGCCCCGCTCGTGAAAGAAATCGTAGAGCTTCTGCGCCAGCCGGTCCGACACGCCCTCCACCGCCTTGAGATCGGCGAGGTTGGCGCGGCTCACCGCCTTGGCACTGCCGAAATGCGCGAGCAGCGCGCGCTTGCGCGCCGCGCCCACGCCCGGCACCTCGTCGAGCGGCGTGGCCGAGACCGACTTGGCGCGCTTGGCGCGGTGCGTGCCGATGGCGAAGCGGTGCGCCTCGTCGCGCAGGCGCTGGATGAAATAGAGCACCGGATCACCCCTGCGCAGCGCCATGGGCCGCTTGCCCGTGCGGTGGAATTCTTCCTTGCCGTGGTCGCGGTCCACGCCCTTGGCCACACCCACCATCGGGATGTCCTCGACCCCCATCTCGCGCATGATCCCCGCAACCGCGCTCACCTGTCCCGCGCCGCCGTCGATCAGCAGCAGGTCGGGCCAGTGGCCGTGGCTGCGGTCGGGGTCGTCCTTCAGCAGGCGCTTGAAGCGGCGGGTCAGCACCTCTTTCATCATCCCGAAATCGTCACCGGGGGTCAGGTTGTCGCCCTTGATGTTGAACTTCCGGTATTGGTTTTTCATCAACCCGTCGGGCCCCGCCACGATCATCGCGCCAACGGCGTTGGTGCCCTGGATATGGCTGTTGTCATAGACCTCGATCCGCTGGGGCGGGGCGGGCAGGTCGAACGCCTCCGCCAGCCCCCTGAGCAGTTTTCCCTGCGTCGCCGTCTCGGCCATCTTCCGCGCGAGGCTCTCGCGCGCGTTGCGCAGGGCGGCGTCGACCAGTTCCGCCTTTTCCCCGCGCAGGGGCACGTTGAGCGTGACCTTGCGGCCCAGCTTTTCCGACAGCGCCTGTTGCATCAGGTCAGGGCTCTCGATGTCATGCGACAGGATCAGCGCGCGGGGCGGCTCCTTGCCATCGTAGAACTGCCCGATGAAGGCCTCCAGCACCTCGGGCTCCTCCACATCCGGGCCGACGCGCGGATAGAAATCGCGGTTACCCCAGTTCTGCCCGGCGCGGATGAAGAACACCTGCACGCAGGCCTGCCCGTTTTCGAGGTGCAGCGCGATCACGTCGGCCTCGGTCACCGTGCGCGGGTTGATGCCTTGCGCGGTCTGCACCTGCGTCAGCGCCTTGATCCGGTCGCGCAGCGCGGCGGCGCGTTCGTACTCCATCGCCTCGGCGGCCTGCGCCATCTCGGTGGCCAGCTTCTCCTGTATCTCGGTGGACCGCCCCGATAGGTATCGCTTGGCATCGCGGACCTGAACGGCATACTCGGCCTTGGATATCTTGCCGACGCAGGGCGCGGTGCAGCGCTTGATCTGGTATTGCAGACAGGGGCGCGTGCGGCTCTCGAACATCGCATCAGAGCAATTGCGCAGCTGAAAGACCCGCTGCAACTGTGCCAGCGTGCGGTTGACCGCGCCGGCGCCGGCGAAGGGGCCGTAATAGCTGCCCTTGTCGCGCTTGGCGCCGCGATGCTTGCGGATCATAGGATAGTCATGCGCGGTGACGAGGATGTTGGGAAAGCTCTTGTCGTCGCGCAACAGCACGTTGTAGCGCGGCTTCAACTGCTTGATCAGGTTCTGCTCCAGCAGCAGCGCCTCGGTCTCGGTCGCCGTAGTCAGGAACATCATCGACGCGGTTTCCCGGATCATCCGGGCGATGCGCGGCGTGTGGCCGGTGGCGCGGGCATAGTTCGACACCCGCGCGCGCAGGTTGCGCGCCTTGCCGACGTAGAGCACGCGCGATTCCGCATCGAGCATCCGGTAGACACCGGGCGACGAGTCGAGCGTGCGCAGGTAGCCGCGAATCACGTCGGCGCCGGTGGCGGGTGGTGTCGGATCGGTGTCGGTCATCCGGGACAGGATATGATTCCCGCGGTCGCCTGCAACGTCCCCGGGACCGGGGCAAGAGGCAAGCTGTCCACGATTCCTGTGGATAAAGCTGGAGACAAATTTCGACCAAAGGAAAAAATCCGTTTGATCCGGCTGGCTTCGTCGGAATGCCTACTTTTTGGGCAATTATGTAACATGCTGATAATGAACGATAACTTTATATGCCTCTGACAGATTATTGAAATCATTAAGCTTTCTGTAACGCTTCTGTGAAGGAATCATGACCGGTGCAAAACTCAGATAAGGGTTCATGTTCTCACTCGGGGCCGAGCACGTCCGGCGTCCGCCAGCCAAGATGCTGACCGCCATCCGCGCAGATAAGCTGCCCGGTCACCGCGGGCGCATGCAGCAGGTAGGCCAGCGCGGCGGTGACGTCGCCCTCGTTGGCACCGCGGCCCAGAACGGTCGCTGCGCGCTGGCGGGCGAAATGCGTGTCGCTCTGGCGATGGCCCTGTAGCGTGGGGCCCGGACCGATGGCGTTGACGCGGACACGCGGGGCCAGCGCCTGCGCCCCGGTCTGCGTCACCGCCCACAGCCCCATCTTGGAGATGGTGTAGGTCATGAACTCCGGGGTGAGCTTGCGCACGCGCTGATCGATCATGTTGACGACAAGTCCGCGCGCGCGGGGCTCGCCGTTCTCATCGATGCCGGGCTCCGGTACCGCGCGGGCCATCTCCTGCATTAGTACGAAGGGCGCGCGCAGGTTGCTTCCGATGTGCCGGTCCCAGCTTTCACGGGTGGCGGTCGCGATGCTGTCATACTCGAAGATCGAGGCGTTGTTGACCAGCGTCAGGATCGGTCCGCCCAGCGCCTCGGCTGCGCGCGCCACCAGCGGCACCACCTGTGCCTCGTCCAGCAGGTCGGCGCGCAGCGTCACCGCCTGCCGCCCCATGTCGCGGATCGCCGCTGCGGTGGCCTCTGCCTCGGCTTGCGAGGTGGCATAATGCACCGCCACATCGCATCCCTGCCGCGCCAGTTCCAGCGCCATCGCCCGGCCCAGCCGCTTGCCCGCTCCCGTTACCAATGCCCGTGTCATGCCCTGTCTCCGTTCATACCAGCACGAGCGTGACATAGCCCACATAGGCGGCTGTCAATAGGATCCCCCAGAGCCGTCCGAGATCCCTGCACAGGATCACGAACGGAATGAGCATGAGCGACGCGGCGAGCATCACCCACAGGTCGAACACCAGGAATTCGCGATCCACCGGCACCTCGCCAATGAGCGCGGTGATGCCGATGATGGCGAGCAGGTTGAACATGTTCGACCCGATCACGTTGCCGAGCGCCACGTCCGCCTGCCGTCGGATCGCGGCCATCACCGTCGTGGCCAGTTCCGGCAGCGAGGTGCCGAGCGCCACCAGCGTCAGCCCGATCGCCGCCTCGCTCACGCCGTAGCGGATGGCGAGGATCGAGGCGTTGTCCACGAGGATGTCGGCGCCCAGCGGCAGGCCGACGAGGCCCAGCACCAGGAAGGTGATGATCTGCCACCACGGCATGTCAGGGTCCGCGCCCTCGACATCATCTCCGTCCGCCGCCAGCAGCGCCGCGGCGGCTGCCTCGCGTCGATGCGTGACCGCGTTGCGAAATGCATCCCCGAGCATCAGCGCCAGCGCGCCGAGCAGGACCAGCCCGGCAATCCAGTCGAAGCTGCCGCGAAACGCCAGCGCGATGAACAGCACGGTCGCCGCGAGCATCTGGAAATAGGAGCGCTTGCAGTTGCAGCCGCTTGTGTGCATCACCGCGATGAGCGCGGGAATGCCCAGCACCAGCAGCACGTTGGCGGTATTGGAGCCGACCACGTTGCCAAGCGCGAGCCCCGGCTTGTCGGCGAGCACGGCATTGACGGAAATCAGCAGTTCCGGCGCCGAGGTGCCGAACGCCACCACCGTCAGGCTGACGATCAGGGCGGGGATGCCGATGCGCAGCGCCAGATTGACCGCGCCCTTGACCAGCGCATCGCCTGCCAGCAACAGGATGACAAGGCCGAGTCCCACCATGACCCACGGCATCATGTGCGCGGACCTTTCTCGCAAGCGCACGGCCCCTTGCCGATCCGGAAGCGTCCGCACTTGCGGCATTTTGCGGCTTCAAGCCGCTTTTGGCCTGGAAAACGCAGCCGCCCGAACATGGCCAGCACGCCCATCGCGATAAGGAAGAGGAGGACGATCTTGACGATCATGTCAAAGCCCGAACCGGGCGTAATGCGCCCGGTCCTCAAGTGCCGCCACCGCGTCCTGGGCGAGATGTGCGCCGAAGCGTGACAACAGCCCCCGCCGACGCCCGTAGCGCACCAGCCGAACCTTGTCGCCGTAGACCTCCTTCATGCGCGGCACCAGGTGGCCGAACCCGTCGGCGAGGCCAAGTTCGATCGCCTTGCCTCCCAGCCAGAACTCGCCCGAGAACAGGTCCGGCGCGTCGGCAAGCCGCCCACCGCGGCGGTCCTTCACATGGGTGATGAAGGCAGTGTGGATATCGTCGAGAACGGTCTTGAGCCGGGCCACGTCCTCTGGCTTTTCCGGTAGGAACGGGTCGAGCGTGCTCTTGGACTTGCCGGCGGTATAGACCCGCCGCTCGATCCCCTGCCGCTTGAGGAACACGTCCGCCCCGAACCCCGCAGAGATCACCCCGATGGAGCCGAGGATCGAGGCGTGATCGACGCGGATATCGTCCGCCGCCGCCGCCAGCCAGTACCCGCCCGAGGCCGCCACATCCTCGACAAAGGCATGCACGGGGATCTCCTTCTCCTCCGCCAGCCGCCGGATGCGCGCGGCAATGAGCGAGGATTGCACCGGCGAGCCGCCGGGCGAGTTGATCTCCAGCGCCACCGCTGCGGGCTTGCCGCGGCGAAACGCCTTTTCGATCACCGGGCCTAACGCCTCGTCGCTCAGGGCCGCGCGCGGCCCCGACCCGATGACGCCAGCGAGGCGGATGACGGCCACGCGCGGTGGCCGGTTGAGGAAGGGGACAAGATGTCTCATCCGGCCCGATGTAGAGTGCGCGGGGGCGACAGACAAGGCGGCGCGTGCCCCGCAGGCGCGGCGGTGCGGGAAAACATCACCCCGCGCTCAGGACTTGATGCGATAGCCAGTGCGAAAGATCGCCCAGACCGCCCCGAGGCACAGCGCGAAAAACACCGCCACCGCCAGCAGGCTCAGCCCCGGGCTGACATCGGCCACCCCGAAGAACGACCAGCGAAATCCGGAGATGAGATAGACCACCGGGTTGAACAGCGTCACCGTCTGCCACGCGGGCGGCAGCATCGAGACCGAGTAGAACGCCCCGCCCAGGAACACCAGCGGCGTGATGACGAGAAGAGGGATGAGCTGTAACTGCTGGAAATTCTCCGACCAGATGCCGATGATGAACCCGAACAGCGCAAAGGAGATGCAGATCATCACCAGAAAGCCCAGCATCATAACCGGGTGATGAATATTTATCTCCACGAACAGCCGCGCGGTAACGAGGATCACCCCCCCGATCAACAGCGACTTGGTCGCCGCCGCGCCGACATAGCCGATCACGATCTCGATGAAATTCACCGGCGCCGACAGAAGCTCGTAGATTGTGCCGATGAATTTCGGAAAGTAGATACCGAAAGAGGCGTTGGAAATGGCCTGTGTCATCACGCTCAGCATGATGAGGCCCGGCACGATGAAGGCCCCGTAGCTCACGCCCTCCACCTGCTCGATACGGCTTCCGATGGCCGCGCCGAAGACGACGAAATAGAGCGTGGTGGAAATCACCGGCGACAGCAGGCTTTCGAATATCGTGCGGAAGAACCGCTTCATCTCGTAGACGTAAATCGCCCAGATCGCGTGCAGGTTCATGCGGCGTCCTCCCGCACAAGGTCCACGAAAATCTCTTCGAGGCTGCTTTGCCGGGTCTCGATATCGCGCAAGCCGAGCCCCTCGCGCGCCAGCGCCTGCAACAGCCGCGTGATGCCGGTGCCCTCGCCGCGCGTGTCGTAATGATAGAGCAGCGCCGCGCCGTCCTCGATCCGCTCGAGATCGTATCCGTCGAGCGCGTCCGGCACCGCGTCCACCGGCTCGGCGAGGTCGATGCGCAGCGTCTTGCGCCCCATCCTGTGCATCAGCGCGGCCTTGTCCTCGACCAACAGGATCTCGCCGCCGTTGATGACGGCGACGCGGTCGGCCATCGCCTCGGCCTCCTCGATGTAATGGGTGGTGAGGATGATGGTGACGCCGCTTTCCTTCAAACCGCGCACCACCTCCCACATGTCGCGGCGCAGTTCGACATCGACGCCCGCCGTCGGCTCGTCGAGAAACAGCACCTGCGGCTCGTGACAGAGCGCCTTGGCGATGAGCACCCGGCGCTTCATTCCGCCCGACAGTTCGCGCGTGCGCGCGTTCCGCTTGTCCCACAGCGAGAGCTGCCGTAGCACGCGCTCGACCAGCACATCGTCGCGCCCCTTGCCAAACAGCCCGCGCGAGAATCGCACCGTGTTGATGACCTTCTCGAACGGCTCGAGCGCCACCTCCTGCGGCACGAGGCCCACGAGGTGCCGCGCCTTGCGCCAGTCGCGCAGGATGTCGTGCCCGCCGATCCGCGCCTGGCCGCCCGAGGGCGTGGTGATGCCGCACAGCGCCGAGATGAGCGTGGTCTTGCCCGCGCCGTTGGGACCGAGCAGCGCAAGGATTTCGCCGCGCTCGATGGCGAGCGATACGCCGCGCAGCGCGGTGAAGCCGCCCTTGTAGGTCTTGCTGAGGTTCTCGACCTCGACGATGGCCGCCATGTCCGTCTGCCCCCTTCTGATTTGATCGCAACCTAGTCGGTTGGCGCGCGACCGCAAGCGGCGTGGGCGGCCATCCACCTGTGCGGTGGCGCGCAGTTCCAATCTGGAAACAATCTGTGCGATGGTTATGCGCGACAGCGCGCCTCGTCTTTGCTATAAGCATCATCGGGTGGGACCGATTTGATCTGTGGGAAATGCCATGCTCACCCGATTTCTGACCGCCCTTTTCCTGTTGTCCATCACCCAAGCAGGGTTGGCCCATGCCGGGGGCCAGAACGGGCCACGCATCCTGATGATGGGCGATTCGCTCTTTGCCATGCACAAACTGGCGGGCGGCTCCGTCGGCACGCGCCTGCGCGCCGCGCTTGACGCGCATCTCGTGGACAATTCGGTGGGCGGCGCACGGTTTCTCTATCGGCTGCCGATCTCCGGCGCCCTTGGCCTCAACATCGCCAAGCAATATCGCCGTGGCGACTGGGATTGGGTCGTGCTGGGCGGTGGCGGCAACGACCTGTGGCTCGGCTGCGGCTGCAACCGCTGCGAGCGCAAGATGGACCAGATGATTTCCGAGGATGGGCGGCGCGGCGTGATCCCTGGCCTTGCCTCGCGGGCGCGGCACGACGGGGCGCAGGTGCTGCTCGTGGGTTACATGCGCACGCCGGGCAACGGCTCTCCGATCGAGCATTGCGCCGACGAGGGCGACATGCTCGACGCGCGACTTGCGCGGCTTGCCGGGCTGGATGGCGGGGTGTATTTCCTGCAGCTCGCCGACATGGTCCAGCATGGCGATCTGTCCTACCACGCGATGGACCGTATCCACCCCTCGTTCAAGGGCAGCCGCGCGATCGCCCACCGCATCGCGCGGTTGATCGCCGCCGAATCGGGTGCCCCGGTGGTCTCGCGTGGCGCGGGCGGCGCCGACTGACGCGGCGCCGCGTCCTTATCCCAACATGCGGCGGAACCAGCCCTTTTTCGGGGCCTCGTCGTCGGTCTCCGCGGTATTCTCATCCGGGGCTTCCTCGGGTTGGACGACCGCCGCTTCCAACCGGGCAAAGAACTGGTCGGCCATCTTCTTGGCAAAGCCATCGACGATCCGGCTGCCAAGCTGCGCGAGCTTGCCGCCGACGCTGGCCTCGACATCGTAGTGCAGCCGTGTGCCGCCCTCGATTTCCTCTAGTCGCACGGCGGCGCTGCCCTTGGCATGGCCCGCCGTGCCCCCCTTGCCCGCGCCGCTCAGCGTGAGGCTCTCGGGCTCGACCATGTCAGTCAGCGTCACCGAGCCCTTGAAGGTGGCCTTCACCGGGCCGACCTTCTGCACCACCACCGCCTCGAACCCGTCCTCGGGCGTCCCGGTCACCTCCTGCGCGCCGGGCACGCATTCCTTGAGCGCCTCGGGGCTGAGCAGCGCCGCCCATACCGTCGCGCGGTCGGCCGCGATCTCGCGGCTGTCGGACATTTTCATTTCGGCGTCTCCTCCTGTTCCTCCGGCCCACAGCGTAACCCGGTGGCGCGCCGGGGCAAAGACGTCCTATGGTCCGGGTCACGACAAGGAGGGGGACAGGGATGCTGACGGGGCTGCGCGTGGTCGAGTTCGAGGGGCTGGGGCCTGCGCCCTTCGCCGCGATGATGCTGGCGGAAATGGGGGCCGAGGTGGTGGTGATCCACCGCCCCGGCCCGGGCAGCCCGGTGGCGGGTGATCGCAACCTGCTCGACCGCGGCAAGCGGTCTATTGTGCTCGACCTAAAGGATGCGGCCGACATCGCCGTGGCGCGCGCGCTGGTCGCCCGCTCCGACGCGCTGGTCGAGGGCTATCGCCCCGGCGTGATGGAGCGGCTGGGGCTGGGGCCCGAGCCGATGCGCGCCGCCAACCCGCGCCTTGTCTACGGTCGGATGACCGGCTGGGGGCAGGACGGGCCGCGCGCCCGGCAGGCTGGGCATGACCTCAACTACCTCGCCACCTCGGGTGCGCTGTGGTACGCGGGCGCGCCCGGCACCCCGCCCCTGACGCCGCCTACCATGCTGGGCGATGTGGGCGGCGGCGCGCTCTACCTCGTCGCGGGGCTGCTCGCGGGCTTGGTGCAGGCCGCGCGCACCGGGCAGGGCACGGTGGTGGATGCCGCCATCGTCGATGGCTCGGCGCACATGATGGCGCTGCTGATGTCGATGATGCCCTCTGGCAACCTGTCGATGGAGCGAGGGCAGAGCCTGCTGGACGGCCCGCACTGGAGCCGCGTCTATGCCTGCGCCTGCGGCGGATGGATTGCTGTGCAGTGCCTCGAGCCGCAGTTCTACGCGGCGTTTCTGGATGTGATGGGGCTTGGAGGTGATCCGCGCTTTGCCGCGCAGCAGGACCGCGCGCAATGGCCCGCACAAACCGAAGCACTGGCCGCGATCTTCGCTGACCGCCCGCTGGCGTATTGGGCACGGCTCTTTGCCGGGTCCGATGCCTGCGTCGCCCCGGTGCTGCGCCCCGACGCGGCGGCAACCGATTCGCACATGGCGGCGCGCGGCGTGTGGCAGGGCGAGGGCGACAGTCTGACACCTGCGCCTGCCCCCCGCTTCGACGGGGGCGTGTCCCGGGTCACGGACCCACCCCTGCGCGGTGCGGACAGCGCGGCGATCCGGGCGGAACTGGGGATGTGAGGGAGGGGGGTGGCCTGGAGGGGACGTTTGGGTCTTGGTGCCAATGCGCGGAATCAAGGTGCTGAAAGCACCGCCGCGCAGCGCCCGACCGCCCCCTCGGGCGGGCGCTCCTCGACGTCGCAAGTAGCGGTGATCATTGAAGTGTCTTGCACCATAAATCGCATAGCACAAGCCGAACTGCGCCCACCCGGCGGTCGGGCGCTGCGCGGCTCGTCAAGTGTCGTGCTGAACGACCGCTTCAGGCCATTAGCCTCGCTCCTCAATCCACCCGCCGCACCAAGAGCTGGTTGCCCGAGCCGGGCTTGGTCTCGAACACCTTCAGTTCCTTGATGAGATCGCTCAGCTTTTTCTTGCCATATGTACGCGTGTCGAAATCGGGCTTGTCGGTCTGTATCTGCTGGCCGATGCGGCCCAGCGGATACCATTCGTCATCGCTGTCGATCTTTTCCATCGCGTCAAAGATCAGCCGCCGCGCGTCGGCGATGTGGTGGCTGTCGAGCTTGGCCTTGGGCGTGCTGCGTGGTGCGTCGCTCACGTCCTCGTAGATGTTCTCGATCGCCACGAACCGGTTGCACGCGTTCTTGAGCGCGTCGGGCGCCTTGGCCTCGCCGATGCCGATCACCGTCAGCCCCTGCTCGCGGATGCGGCTGGCCAGCCGGGTGAAATCGCTGTCCGACGAAACCAGCACGAAGCCGTCGAAATGGCCCGCGTGCAGGATATCCATCGCGTCGATCACCAGCCCGATATCGCTGGCGTTCTTGCCCTTGGTGTTGGCGGTCTGCTGGTGCTGGACGAGGCCGAGGTTCTGCGCCGTCTTGGTCCAGCCCGAAAGCTGCTGGCTCGACCAGTCCCCATAGACCCGCCGCAGCCCCGGCTCGCCATAGCTCGTGACCTCGCGCAGGATCGCGTCGGCATACTTGGCGGGGACGTTGTCGGCGTCGATCAGGACGGCGAGAAGCTGTGTGTCGCGGTTGGGCATGAAGCGGCTCCTTTTGCCCCTTCATGCCCCATTCCGCGCGCGGACGAAAGCGCCTCTCGTCAGGCGTCGTCGCCGATCTTGTCCTGTGTGCGGGTCTCGAAATCCGCTGCCGAATGCCGCTCGTGCAGTTGCATATGCGGCTCGCCAAAGCTGCGGTTGACCATGCGGCCGCGCTGTACCGCCGGGCGCGCGTCGATCTTCTCGGCCCAGGCGAGAACGTTCTTGTAGCTCTTCGCGTCGAGGAAGGTCGCGGCGTCGTAGAGCCGCCCGAGGCACAGCTGACCATACCACGGCCAGATCGCCATGTCGGCGATGGTGAATTCGTCTCCGGCGATGAAGGGCTTGTCGGCAAGCTCGCGGTTCAGCACGTCGAACTGCCGCTTGGCCTCCATCGCGAAGCGGTCGATGGGGTATTGCCATTTCTCCGGCGCGTAGGCGTAGAAATGACCAAAGCCGCCGCCGAGATAAGGCGCGCTGCCCATCTGCCACATCAGCCAGTTGATCACCTCGGTCCGCGCGGGGCCGCCCGCAGGCAGGAACGCCCCGTATTTCTCCGCCAGGTGCAGCAGGATCGAGCCGCTCTCGAACACCCGCAGCGGCGCGTCCCCGGTGCGGTCCACAAGGGCGGGGATCTTGGAATTGGGGTTGATCTCGACAAAGCCGCTGCCGAATTGCCCGCCCTCGCCAATGTCGATTTTCCACGCGTCATATTCGGCGTCATGCCCGGCGGCGAGCAATTCCTCGAACATTACCGTCACCTTGACGCCGTTGGGCGTGGCTAGCGAGTAGAGCTGGAAAGGGTGCTCGCCGACCGGCAGCTCCTTGTCATGGGTCGCCCCGGCGATGGGCCGGTTGATCGAGGCGAACTGCCCGCCAGAGGCGCCCTCCCATGTCCAGACTTCGGGCGGGGTATAGCTGTCGTCGGTCATGTGATGGCGTCCTCTCGCTTTGTGTCCTCGCCAAACTAATTCCTGATCGCGGGCGCACAATCGGCGCGACTGCACAGGTTCCTGTGCAGCCGTGCAAAGGCCGTCAGCCCAGTTGATAGCCCGGGGTCGAGGCCGAGATCGCCTGTTCCTCCTCGTCCATGTCCTCGCCGATCCCGTCAAAGAGCGGCGTGGTCATGTAGCGCTCGCCGGTGTCGGGCAACATGCACAGGATCACCGACCCGGGGGCGGCAACCTCGGCGATCTGCAACGAGACCGCGAAGGTCGCGCCGCCCGAGACGCCGGTGAAAATCCCCTCCTTTGCCGCGAGGTCGCGCGCCGCCTTGATCCCGTCGGGGCCTGAAACGGGGATGAGATCGTCATAATAGCCCTTGTCCACGGCCTCCTGCAGCACCAGCGGGATGAAATCCGGGGTCCAGCCCTGAATGGGGTGCGGCTCGAAGGCCGGGTGGCTCGCGGCGGGCTCGCCCTTGTCGTTGCGCTCCTGCGCCTGGCCGCTGCCCAGAAGCGCGGCATTGGCAGGCTCCGACAGGACGATCTTTGTCTCGGGGCGCGTATCGCGCAGCACCCGGCCCAGCCCCGTCACCGTGCCGCCGGTGCCATAGCCCGTGACCACGTAATCGAGCCGTTCCCCCTCGAAATCGCCGAGGATTTCCCGCGCGGTGGTGGCGGCGTGGATATCGGCATTGTCCTTGGTCTCGAACTGGTGGGCGAGGAACCAGCCGTTCTGCTCGGCCAGCTCCTCGGCCTTCTTGTACATGCCAAAGCCTTTTTCGGCCTTGGGCGTCAGCACCACCTTGGCCCCCAGCATCCGCATCAGGCGGCGGCGCTCGATAGAGAAGCTTTCCGCCATCGTCACCACCAGCGGATAGCCCTTCTGCGCGCAGACCATTGCGAGGCCGATGCCGGTATTGCCGCTGGTCGCCTCGACGACCGTCTGCCCGGGTTTGAGCCGCCCGTCGCGTTCAGCGGCCTCGATGATATTGACCGCCAGCCGGTCCTTGACCGAGGCTGCGGGGTTGAACGCCTCGGCCTTGACATAGATCGTCACGTGATCGGGGCCGAGGTTGTTGACGCGGATCACCGGCGTGTCGCCGATCGTATCCAGAATGCTGTCGAAGCGGCGGCCGCGGCCCGTGGTGGTGCGGATGGATGTCTCGGTCATGATCTGTCTCCCTCTTTCGTGTTGGTGGAAAAGCTAAGCCGCGTCGCGAGGGTCGAAAAGGAGTGTCCTTCGCGCACGGGGTCTGGTCCGTAAATTCGTGACATGCGTTCCGCAATAGCACGCATTCCGGGACGAAAGTATCGCATGACGGCCCGGACAGCAGACTCGACTTGGCCGACCAGTCGATCTATCTTGAGAACAAATAGCGAACATTGACTGCCATGCCCACCCGTCGCATCCTTTCCGTCTGGTTCCCCCGGCTGGGGGCCGAGCGCCTGACGCGCCGTGCGGGCGCGGCGGGGGCGTTCGCCGTGGTGGCCGAGGACGGGCCGCGGCAGGTGCTGGCCGCGCTCTCGGCCGGGGCCGAGGCGGCGGGGCTGGTGCCCGGCCAGCCGCTGCGCGAGGCGCAAGCGCTCTGCCCCGACCTGCGGACCACCCCGCAAGAGCCCGCCGCCGAGGCCGCATTTCTGCGCGCGCTGGCGCGCTGGGCGGACCGGTTCTCGCCGCTGGTGGCCTGTGACGGCGCGGCGGGGCTGATGCTCGACATCACCGGTTGCGCGCATCTTTTCGGCGGTGAGGCGGCGCTGGGCGCTGCGGTTGTGGACGAGGCCACAGACCTCGGCCTCTCGGCGCGTTGCGCCATCGCCGACACGCCCGGCGCGGCCTGGGCGCTGGCGCGCTTCGCGGGGCAGGGGGCGGCACCGGGCCGCTCGGGCGACGCCATCGAGCAGGAGGCGCGCGCCACCCGCGCCCGCGCCGCCCGGCGCGGGCCGTGGCAGGGGCGGGTGGTGCCGCGCGCCGCCGCCCCGGTGATCCTCGCGCCACCGGGGCAGCTTCACGCCGTGCTGGCCCCCCTGCCGGTGGCGGCGCTGCGCCTGCCCGAGGGGCTGGCCGATGACCTCGGTCGGCTGGGGCTGCGGCGGATCGGCGATCTCGCGGGGCAGCCGCGCGCGGCGCTGGGGCGGCGCTTCGGTCCGGTGCTCATGCGGCGGCTCGACCAGGCGCTGGGTGCTGTGCCCGAGCCGCTCTCGGCCATCGCCCCGCCGCCGCCGCTGGCGGTGCGGCTGAGCCTGCCCGAGCCGATCGGCCTGATGGATGACCTGCGCGAGGGGGCCGCGCGGCTGCTGGCGCGGCTCTGCGCGCGGCTGGCTGAGCGCGGCGAGGGCGCGCGCGCCCTGCGGCTCGAGGTGCGCGGTGCCGATGGCGGCGTGCAGGCGGTGGACCTGCGGCTGGCGCGCGCCATGCGCGACGCCGACGCGATGCTCGCGCTGTTGGTGCCACGGCTGGAGCGGATCGACGCGGGCTTTGGCATCGACATGCTGCGCCTCGACGCGCCACAGACCGAGCGTATCGTGCCCGAGCAGATGCGCGGGCAGGGGCAGGCGGCCGCGCGGGGTGACGCGCTCGCGGACTTGCTTACCCGGCTGGGCGCGCGCGTCGGGCTCGACGCGATCACCCGCCGCCACCCCGCCGAGAGCCGCATCCCGGCCAAGACCGCTATCACCCTCGCCGCCGCCTGGTCCGAGCCCGCCGCCGCACCCTGGCCGCGGCCCGAACATCCCCGCCCGCTGATGCTCTGGCGGCCCGAGCCGGTCACGCCACAGGCGGGCGGACGGCCCTGCGCGGCGTTTCGCTGGCGCGGGCGGCGGCACGAGACGGCCCATGCCATCGGCCCCGAGCGGATCGCCCCGGAATGGTGGCTGGATGACCCCGAATGGCGCACGGGCCTGCGGGATTACTGGCAGGTTCTGACCACGCGCGGCGAGCGGCTCTGGCTTTTCCAGGCGCATGGTGCGGCGCTCTCGGGGGGGTGGTTTTGCCACGGGCGGTTCGCCTGAGGCGGCCCGGCGTGTCATCGCTCTTGATTCGCGCTGCATTTGGCGCAACTCTGGGGCCATGAACATGCCAGGCCCCGGCCCGCTCGCGGGCGCGAAACCGACCGAGCCGCAGGTGGCGTTCCGACGCGACGAGTTGAGCGTGATCCTGTCGCTTTACGGACGCATGGTGGCGGCGGGCGAGTGGCGCGATTACGGTATCTCCTGCCTGCGCGAAGTGGCCGTGTTCTCGGTCTTTCGCCGCACCGCCGAGCACCCGCTCTACCGCATCGAGAAACGCCCCCGCCTGCGCGACCGGCAGGGGCAGTATTCGGTGATCGGCATGGACGGGCGGATATTGAAGCGCGGGCACGACCTGCGCACCGTGCTGCGCGTGCTCGAACGCAAGCTCATCCGCGCGGTGGAGTAGCGGGCAAAGGGGGAGCGGGGCTGGATCGGCCTTGAGCGGACCTTCCGGTCTTGGCCCACTTGCGCGGAATCAAGGCGCGGAACGCGCCGCCGCGCAGCGCCCGACCGCCCCGTCGCACCGGAGGTGCGCCGATATCGGCGGCACGCCTCTGGCGTGACGGGCGGGCGCTCCTCGTCGTTGCAAGTAGCTGTGATTGCAGAAGTATCTTGCACCATAAATCGCGCCGCACAATCGGTGTTACGCCCACCCGGCGGTCGGGCGCTGCGCGGCTCCTCAAGCGTTGTGTTGAACGTCCCCTCCAGGCCAATCCCCTCAACCACCGCTCACAGCCAGTCCTGCCTACCCGTGCCCACCGCCTCGGCCACCGACGCGAACCCGTCGCGCGCCAGCAGCGCCTCCAGCCCCCGCGCGATCTCCGACACCAGCGACAGCCCCTCATAGACCAGCGCCGAGTAGAGTTGCACCGCCGTGGCCCCGGCGCGGATCTTGGCATAGGCGTCCTCGGCCGATCCGACCCCGCCCACGCCGATGAGCGGCATGTCTCCGCCGGTCAACTGTGACAGCCGCGCCAGTACCCGCGTGGAGCGCTCGAACAGCGGCGCGCCCGACAGGCCCCCCGCCTCGTCGCGCGCGGCGCTTTGCAGCCCCTCGCGCGACAGCGTGGTGTTGGTGGCGATGATCCCGGCGACGCCCGCCTCGCGCGCGACATCGGCGATCTCGCCCAGTTCCGCGTCGCCCAGGTCCGGCGCGATCTTGAGAAACACCGGGATGCGCCGGGGCAGCCCGTCGCGCGCCGCCATCACGCCCGCGAGCAACGCCGCCAGCGCTTCGGCCCCCTGCAACTCGCGCAGCCGCTCGGTATTGGGGCTGCTGACATTGACGGTGGCGAAATCGAGATGCGCACCGCAATGGCGCAGCACCGTCGCGAAATCGGCGGCGCGGTCGGCGCTGTCCTTGTTGGCCCCGAGGTTCAGGCCGATCACCGCGCCCTGCGGGCGCCGGGCCAGCCGCGCGGCGGCGGCCTCCATGCCGTCATTGTTGAAGCCGAAGCGATTGATGACGCCGCGATCCTCCGCCAGCCGAAAGAGCCGCGGGCGCGGGTTGCCCGGCTGTGCGCGCGGCGTGACGGCCCCCGCCTCGACAAAGCCGAACCCGGCGCGCGATAGCGGCCTCAGCGCCTCGGCGTTCTTGTCGAACCCGGCGGCAAGCCCCACCGGGTTGGGCAGCGCCATCCCCGCGAGATCGACCCGCAGCCGTGGCGAGGTGACCGGGCCGGGTGCGGGGGCAAGCCCGAGCCGCAGCGCGCGCAGCGCAAGGCCGTGCGCCGTCTCGGGATCAAGCCGGTGCATCAGGCCGAGGCCGAGGCGTTCCAACCCCGTCATTCGGCGTCCTCGGGGAAGCGGTGCGCGCCCGCCACCAGCGGCAAGGGCCTTGCCCACGCCACATCCTCCAGCCGCAGCGCGCGATAGAGATGCGGGAACAGCGCCCCGCCGCGCGACGGCTCCCATTTCAGGGCGTCACCCAGCCGATCCGCCTCGACCGCCAGCAGCATCAGCCCGTCCTCGCCCGCGAAATGCTTCGCCGCCGTCTCTGCCGCCTGTTCGGCGGTCGAGAAATGCACGTAGCCGTCGGCCAGATCGACCGGCGCGCCGCGCGTCTCGCCGTTTGCACGCAGGGCGTCCCATTCCGGGGCGCGAAAAATCTTGTAGATCAGCATGGATCGGGTGATGCCGCGCCCGTGGCCTGCCGTCAAGCGATGCTTGAGGCAGGGTGCGGGATCGGCTAGCAAGATGGTCCACCAAAGGAGACGTTCATGGCGTTCACCATCGCGATCGACGGGCCGGCAGCGGCGGGCAAGGGCACCATCGGGCGGGCGCTCAGCCACCATTTCGGTTTTGCCCATCTCGATACCGGGCTGCTTTACCGCGCGACCGGGCGGCGCACGCTCGACGGGCTCGCGCCGGTGGAGGCGGCGCAGACGCTGCGCGCCGAGGATCTCGATGCCGACGATCTGCGCACCCCCGAGGTGAGCCAGGCCGCGAGCCGCGTGGCCGCCATCCCCGAGGTGCGGCAGGCGCTCCTCGATTTCCAGCGCGCCTTTGCCCGGCGCGCGGGCGGCGCGGTGCTCGATGGTCGCGATATCGGCACGGTGATCTGCCCCGAGGCAGAGGTGAAGCTCTTTGTCACCGCCAGCGATACCGAGCGCGCGCGCAGGCGACACAAGGAGATGTGCGAAAGCGGCCACGCGGTGACGCTTGAAGAGGTGATGGACGACCTGCGCCAGCGCGACGCCCGCGACAGCGCCCGCGCGGCCGCCCCGCTGAAACCGGCCGAGGATGCGCTGATGCTCGACACCTCGGAAATGTCGATCGAAGAGGCGGTGGCCGCGGCGGTGGCGGCGGTGGATGCCGCCAGAGGCTGAACGTGCAAATTGCGCGAGAAATCGCGCAGCCGTTTGCACGCATAAGAGTATCTCTTAAGTTGATGGCGCGGTCGCGGCCAGGTGCACGCGGAGCCGACACCCAAGACGAGAGGACGCCCTATGCCCACCCGAACGATATTCCAGGCACCGACGACGGCCATCGCGCTTGCGCTCGCTGCCGCGCCGGTGACCGTCGTTACCACCCAGACCGCAGCCGCGCAGCAGGACACGAGCTATTCCACCGAAGAGCTTGATATCTTTACCGAGGCTCTGCTCGGGGTGGCTGACGTGCGCCAGAAATACAGCACGCTCATGCTAAGCGCCGAGACCGAAGAGCAGCAGGCCGCCATCGCCGAAAAGGCCAATACCGAGATCACGAGAGTGATCGAGGACACCGAGGGCCTCACGCTTGATCGCTACATAGAGATCGCTATGGCCGCCAGCAATGATCCGACGCTGAACCAACGGATCATCAAGCGCGTTCAGGTCATGAGTGCCCCGAGTCAATGACCGCTGTGGGTCGGGGTTGCATCCGGGCACCCCGGCCCAACGCTATCGCGCCGCACTTGAAAGGAAAGCCACAGGAACGCCGATGACGCACTACTTTGTCGTTCTCGCGGGGCCTCTCGCCCTTGGCTCGCGCGACGCCTGCGACTGAGGATCGTCCGGCTCACCCCCCTGCGTTCGGGAAAAAGAGCTGCTGTCCGTCCACTTCATAGCCCGCGATCGCGGCCTGTCCCTCGTCCGAGAGCACCCAGTCGATGAAGGTCTGCCCGGCCTCGGCCTTGACGCTCGGGTGCTTTTCCGGGTTCACGAGGATGATGCCGTATTGGTTGAACATCTTCGGATCACCTTCCACGACGATGCCGTAGTCCCCCTTGTTGCCAAAGGCGATCCAGGTGGCGCGGTCAGTCATGATATAGGCGCCCATGGCTGTGCCGGTGTTGAGTGTCGCGCCCATGCCCGAACCCGTCTCTCGATACCAGCCGCCCGACGCGCCCTGCGCGTCGATCCCGGCCTGTTTCCACAGGCGCAATTCGGCCTTGTTGGTGCCGCTGTCATCCCCGCGCGAGGCAAAGGAGGCTTGCGTCCCGGCGATCTTGGTCAGCGCCGCGACCACGTCACGCGTCCCCGCCACACCGGCAGGATCATCCTGCGGGCCGACGATGACGAAATCGTTGTACATCACGTCGAACCGTGTCACGCCGTGCCCCTCGGCCACGAACTTCTCCTCCGCCGGCTTGGCATGCACAAAGAGCACGTCGCCATCGCCATTGGCGGCGTTCTTGATCGCCTGGCCCGTGCCCACGGCCACGACCCGGACTTCGATGCCTGTCTCCTCCTCGAACATCGGCAGGATATGGTCGAACAGGCCCGAATTCTGCGTCGATGTGGTCGATTGCACCACGATGAACGCGTCCTGCGCCTGCACCGCACCGACCCCGAGGGCCAGAGTCGCGCCGAGGGCAAGCGAAAGAAGGTGACGTCTGAACATTGCACGCTCCGTGTTTGATTGGGGTTCAGTGGGATGTTCCGGTATAGAGCCGCCCCTGCGTCCAGGCGCGGGCGGCCTCCGAGCGCGGCGCGCCCAGAACCCGGTCGAGCGGACCGCGCTCCGCGACGCGCCCGGCATCGAGAAAGATCACCTCGTCGCCCATGCGCCGCGCCTGACCCAGATCATGGGTGACCATCACGATGGTCACGCCGCGTGCATGGGCTGCATTCACCAGATCCTCGATCATCTGCGTCGAGGCGGGGTCGAGGCTGCTGGTGGGCTCGTCGAGGAACAGCAGGTCCGGCTCGCACACCAGCGCGCGCGCCACGGCGAGGCGCTGTTGCTCGCCGCCCGACAGCACGCGCGCGGGTTGGCCTGCCAGGTCGGAGAGCCGCGCCATGTCCAGCGCTTCCTGCGCGCGCTTCGCGCGGGCGCGGCCCGCCATCCCGTGGACCTTGAGCGCGAAGTTGAGATTGGCCAGCACCGACCGGCGCAGCATCACGGGACGCTGAAACACCATCGCCTGCGCCCGGCGCGCGCCGCGGTCGGGCGCATGGCCGCGCCACAGCACATCTCCCGATGACGGCGTGAGCAACCCGTGCAGCAGCCGCAGAAGCAGGCTCTTGCCGCTGCCGTTCGCGCCCATGACGAGGGTGCGCTTGCCCGGCTCTATCCCGAGGTCGATGCCGTGAATGAGGGTCTGCCCGCCCGCCGAGAAACTCAAGCCGCGCGCCGCCAGCAGCGGTTGCGCGGCAATGGCGCTCTCGGCGCGGATATCGATCACCGTGTCACGCATAGGCCGCCCTCACCGCCGAGGCGCGCAGCGCCATCACCGCGGCATTGACGATCACCGCGAGCCCCAGCAGCAACACGCCCAGCGCCAGCGCCAGTTCCAGATTGCCCTTGGAAGTCTCCAAGGCGATGGTCGTGGTCATCACCCGCGTCACGTGGTTGATATTGCCACCCACGATCAGCACCGCCCCCACCTCGGCCACCGCGCGGCCGAAACCGGCGAGCGCCACTGTCAGCAGGCTATAGCGCGCGTCCCACAGAAGAGCGGCGACACGCGTCCGTGCCGTCAGCCCGAACGAGGCGAATTGCTCGGCATATTCGCCGTGCAGATCCTCCACCACCTGTTTGGTCAGCGCCGCCACGATGGGGGTCACGAGGATGGTCTGCGCTATGATCATCGCCGTGGGGGTATAGAGCAGCCCGAGGATGCCCAAGGGCCCCGCGTTCGACAGCATCAGGTAGACAAACAGCCCCACCACCACTGGCGGCAGCCCCATCAGCGCATTGAGCAGCACCGTCACCGTGCCCCGCCCGCGAAAGCGGAATGCCCCCACGACCGCGCCCAGCGGCAGGCCGATCAGGCACGAGATGGCCACGGCCGTGAACGTCACGCGCAGCGACAACAGCACGATTTCGCTCAGGTCCCGATCCCATGTCAGGATCAGGCCGAGTGCCTCTGCCATGATGTCGCCAAAGCTGAACACGCGCGTTTTCTCCCTTTACCGGGAAAAAAAGCACAAAAACACATAACGCGCCAGCCCGAATCTCGTGCTGTGCTGTCAAACAGGCCGTAGCCGCCACATGCGAAGCGGCTGATCGAGCACGAATCCATCCCCGGCGCGGCGCGCGTGCCGGGCGAAAAGGCGTGTCAAAACCGGGCGCTGCGCTTCGGCCACGGCGCGACGGGCGGGATCGACGCGGGCGAGATACTCGATGAACGCCCCCAGATCGGCCACCGGCGTGGGCCGTCGCCACGTCTCCGGTGCCGGGCCGACAGCATTAGCCGTCATCACCGCGTCGATTGCGGCGATGGCGGCGCGGCGGATGTCTGCTTCGTCCTCCACCGGGCGCATCACCTCGAAAAACGGCCCTTCCGCCAACGGTTCCACCACGATCACCTCGCCGCCAGGGCGCAACACGCGCAGCGCCTCGCGCAGCGCGGTCTCCATCAGTGGCACCGGCACGTGGTGCAGCGAGTTGAGGAACACGCAGGCGTCAAAGCTGCCCGGCCCGAAAGGCAGCGCCTCGGCTCCGCCGATCACGAATCGCGCCTCCGGCACCCGCTCGCGCGCCGCCGCGATGGCCTCTGGGGCCGGGTCGATGCCTGTCACGGCATGGCCCGCCTGCACCAATACCCGCGCCATCTCGCCGCCCCCGCAGCCAATATCGAGCACGTCGCGCGCCCCGGTCTCCGACAGCGCCGCCGCGATCCGCCCGCCCGCGTCACTCACCTGAAAACTCCGCGCGCACGGCGCCCGTATGCGCCCCGAGCCCGGGCACCGGTCCGGGCGTGCGTGGCGCGCCGTCCACCAATGCGCCGGGGGCCAGCATTCGCACCGGCCCCGAGGGCGTCTCGACGGTGACGTGGCGGTTCTGCGGGTGGGCGACGAGGTCTTCCATGTCGCTCACCCGCCCATAGGCGATTCGCGCCGCGCGCAGCCGCTCGGCCATTTCGTCGCGTGCCACGGCGGCAAACACCGGCCGCAGGATCGCGTCGAGCGCCGGGCGGTTGGCGACGCGCGCGGAATTGCTGTCGAATCGCGGGTCGCGGGCAAGCGCCGCATCCCCGAGGATCACCTCGCAAAACGCGGCCCATTCGCGCTCGTTCTGGATCGAGATCAGCAGCGATTTGCCGTCCGCCCCCTCGTAGACACCATAGGGCGCGATGGTCGGGTGGTTGAGCCCCGCGCGCGCCGGCACCTTGCCGCCATAGGCGTATTGCAGATACGGCACGTTCATCCAGTCGGCGAGCGCGTGAAACAGCGACACCGCGACATGCCGCCCCGTGCCGGTGGCGGCGCGCCCGATCAGCGCCTCGAGGATCGCCTGATAGGCCGTCATTCCCGCCGCGATATCGCAGACCGACACGCCGGTGCGCGCAGGCCCCGCCGCGTTGCCGGTGATCGACGACAGCCCCGATTCGGCCTGCACCAGCAGGTCATAGGCCTTGAGATCGGCCAGCGGCCCCTCCTCGCCATAACCCGAGATCGAAACGGTGATGAGCCGCGGATTGTCGGCACGCAGCCGGTCGGGGGCAAATCCCAGCCGGTCGATGGCCCCCGGCGCAAGGTTCTGGATGAACACATCCGCGCGTGCCAGCATCCGCTCCATCAGCGCGCGATCGGTGTCTTGCCGCAGGTCGAGGCAGGCCGATTCCTTGCCCCGGTTGAGCCAGACGAAATAGGCGCTCTCTCCATGCACGTGGCTGTCATAACCGCGTGCGAAATCGCCCTCGGGGCGCTCCACCTTGATGACCCGCGCCCCCGCCTCGGCCAGCCGCCCCGAGCAATAGGGCGCGGCCACCGCCTGTTCGACCGAAACAACGAGAAGACCAGAGAGATCGGCAGGCATGGGCAGGCTCCTTTGATTGCGGACCAGACAATGCCGGGTCGTGGCGGCAGAGGAAAGCCCGGTTTCGCGCGGGCCCGATATTCCCCTCGGATGCAAAACCTGCGAGGTATCAACCGGAAAAGACGGGGGCAAATACCATGACCACATTCGATCCCACCGCTGCGCATGCCGATATCCGCGACGGCGTGGCGCGGGTCTGCGCGGGGTTTCCCGGCACCTATTGGCGCGATCTCGATGCGCGGCGCGCCTACCCGACCGAATTCGTCGCGGCCCTCATCCGCGAGGGCTATCTCGCCGCGATGATCCCCGAGGAATACGGCGGCTCGAACCTGCCGCTTACCGCCGCCGCGGTGATCCTCGAGGAAATCCACCGGCAGGGTTGCAACGCCGCCGCCTGCCACGCGCAGATGTACACGATGGGCACGCTCTTGCGCCACGGGTCGGCGGCGCAGAAGGCGGCGTATCTGCCGGGCATCGCCGACGGCTCCTTGCGCCTGCAAGCCTTTGGCGTGACGGAACCCACCAGCGGCACGGATACGCTTGCGCTCAAGACCACGGCCCGGCGCGAGGGCGATGACTATGTCATCAACGGCCAGAAGATATGGACCTCACGGGTGGAACATTCCGATCTCATGATCCTTCTGGCCCGCACCACCCCGCGTGACGAGGCGGCCTCGCGCACCGATGGGCTGTCGGTGTTCCTCGTCGACCTGCGCGACAAGATCGGCAACGGCGTGGAAATCCGCCCCATCCGCACGATGATCAACCACGCCACCACCGAGGTGTTCTTTGACAATTTGCGCATCCCCGCGGACAGCCTCATCGGCGAGGAAGGGAAGGGCTTTCGTTACATCCTCTCGGGCATGAATGCCGAGCGCATCCTGATCGCCGCCGAGTGCATCGGGGATGCCAAGTGGTTCCTCAAGACCGGCGCGGCCTACGCGAGCGAGCGGGTGGTATTCGGCGAACCCATCGGCGCCAACCAGGGGGTTCAGTTCCCTCTGGCGCGCGCGCAGGCGCACATGATGGCCGCCGAGGCGATCGTCTACCGCGCGGCGGCCATGTATGACGCGGGCGAGAACCCGGGGGTCGAGGCCAACACCGCCAAGCTGCTCGCCTCCGAGGCAAGCTGGGAGGCCGCCGAGGCCTGCATGCAGACCCACGGCGGCTTTGCCTTCGCCGAGGAATACGATGTCGAGCGCAAGTTCCGCGAGGCGCGGCTCTACCAGATCGCGCCGATTTCGACCAACCTGATCCTGTGCCATATTGCCGAGCGGGTGCTCGGCCTGCCCAAGTCCTACGGGCCCGGGCGGGGGGAATAAGGGGCAGAAAATGAACGACTATTCAGATTGGATCGGCTGGGGCTATACGCGGAGCGAGCCCGTGTCGGACCGCCTGATCGCGCAGTACCGCGCCACTCTGGACGGATACCTGGCCGAGGCTGAGGTGCCCGTGGGGCTGCACTGGTGCCTCGTGCCGGATGTGGTGGAGCCCGCGCGCCTTGGCCGGGACTGCCACCCGAAAACGGGCATTTTCCTGCCCGCCCTGCCGCTGCCGCGCCGGATGTGGGCGGGGGGCGAGTTGGAGTTCCATGCGCCCTTGGCACCCGGCGAAATGGTGACGCGCGAGACGGTGATCGACGACGTGACGTTCAAGCAGGGGCGCAGCGGGCAGTTGGGCTTCGTCACGCAGCGCCATGTCTACCGCGTCGAGGGCGCGCCGCGCATCACCGAACGGCAGGACATTGTCTATCGCGAGGATCCGAAGCCGGGGCAGGCGCGCGTGCCCGCGCGCGCACAGGATTGGCCGGGGTCCGAGACGTGGCACCTCACGCCCGACCCGACGTTGCTGTTTCGGTTCTCGGCGCTCACCTTCAACGGCCACCGCATCCATTACGATCACCCCTATGCCACGCAGGTCGAGGGCTACGAGGGGCTCGTGGTGCACGGGCCGATGCAGGCGGTTTGGATGATGAACCTCGCGGTTCACGTAGCCAACCGCACGGTTCGCCGCTTTTCCTATCGCGGTCTCAGCCCGCTCATCTGCGGCGCGGCGGTGGCCATCGAGGCGCGCGAGACAGCGGGCGGGCTGGACCTGCGCGTGCGGCGCGCGGCGGACGGGGTGGCGACGATGGAGGCGCGGGCGGAATTGGTGGATTGACATAACTAGTTTTATAGTTATATTGACCGCATGACACAGACAAGCCCCACCTCCTGCGCGCTCGCCGCGCTTGGCCACGACACCCGCCTCGCCATCTTTCGCTTGCTGGTGCGCGCGGGTGACGAGGGGCTCAGCGTGGGCGAGATCGGGCAGCACCTCGGGCAGGCCCCCTCGACGCTGGCGCACCACCTCTCGACGCTGGTCGATGCCGGGCTGGTGCTGCAGGAGCGGCAGGGCCGCACCATCCTGAACCGCGTGGATTTCGCCGCGATGCGGACCATGCTCGATTTTCTCACCGCCGAATGCTGCACCGGCGTGCGGCTGGCCTCCACCGATAGCGCGGCCTGATTTTTTGGGCCTAAAATCACGACATAACTAGGGATGTAAAAATGAGCGACTCCACCCTTACCCCGCCCCGTGCCGCCACCGTGCTGCGCACCGCCTGGCGCAAACACAGCGTCTGGCTCGTCACCGCGCTGATCCTCGCCGTGCTCGCCGTGTTTGACCGCGCGCAGGCGGGGGCGTCCGTTGCCTTCACGGCCGAGGCGCTGGCGGGCACCGCGCCCTTCCTCGTGCTGTCCATCGCCGTCGCGGCCTGGGCCACGGCCACCGGCGCCGACAACCTGATCGCCCGCGCCTTTACCGGCGCGCCGGCGGTGATGATCCTGCTGGCGGCGCTGGCGGGGGGGCTGTCGCCGTTCTGCTCCTGCGGGGTGATCCCGCTCATCGCGGCGCTGCTGGCGATGGGGGTGCCGCTGTCGGCGGTGATGGCGTTCTGGCTCGCCTCGCCGGTGATGGACCCGTCGATGTTCGTGCTGACGACGGGCGTTCTGGGCCTTGAATTCGCCATCGCCAAGACGCTGGCGGCCATTGGCCTCGGCCTGATGGGCGGCTGGGTGGTGCATTTCCTGGGCCGCGCCGGGGGCCTCGCCGATCCGCTGCGCGAGGGCATCGGCAACGGCGGCTGCGGCGGGTCGAAACTGCGCGACCCGAAACCGGTGGTGTGGCGCTTCTGGATCGACCCGGAGCGGCGCGCGAAGTTCGGGCGCGAGGCAGCGAGCGTCACCCTGTTCCTGCTGAAATGGCTGACGCTGGCCTTTGTCCTCGAAAGCCTGATGCTGGCCTTCATCCCCGCCGAGACGATCACCGGCGTGCTGGGCGGCACCGGCCTGATGCCAATCGTGCTTGGCACCCTCGTCGGTGTGCCCGCCTATCTCAACGGCTATGCCGCGCTGCCGCTGGTGGGTGGGCTGGTCGGGCAGGGTATGGCACCCGGTGCGGGGCTTGCCTTTCTCGTGGCGGGCGGCGTCACCTCGCTGCCCGCGGCGATCGCGGTGTGGGCGCTGGTAAAGCCCCGCGTCTTCGCGCTCTACCTCGCGCTATCGCTGACGGGGGCGTTCGCCGCCGGGCTGCTGTTCCAGATGTGGAACCTGACATGAGGCGGCTCACTGTCGAGATCGCGGGCCTTGAGTCGGGCGCGCGGCTGCTGGCCCCGGCGGGGATGGCCACCCCCGCCGAGGCCGTCGCCGCCGCGTCCGTCATAGGCGGGCGCATCGCCGCCGTCCTGCCCGAGCCGGAGCTGGGCCTTGCCGCGCTCGAGATCGAGGCGGAGGGCGGGCCGCTGACGCTGTCCTACGAGATCGCGCCCGGCGGTCCCGCCTATCCGGACATCATGTTCGCCCCGCGCGCGACGCGCTACACCACGCCCGCCGACGATCTGGCGCAGGCAAGCGTGGAGATGGCCCGCGCGGCGGGCGGCGGCATGGCGGGCATCGCGGCGCTGGTGGCGGAAGCAGAGGCGCGCTTTGCCTATGCCCATCCAGATGTGCGGTTCAATGACGGCACCGAGGCGGTGCCCTACCTTTCCTGCGGCCTGACGCCGGGCTCTTGCATCGACATCAACACCTACCTCGTGGCGAGCCTGCGCGCCGCCGGGTTCGAGGCGGGCTATGTCTATGGCTATTTCTTTCCGGCGGAGAAGGGCGGTGTCACCGACGACATGCATTGTTGGGTCGTCACCCGTCACGCCGGCGTGGTGCAGCACTGGGATATCGCCCACCACATGAAGGTCGGGCTCGGACCCGCGCGGGATGCGCTCAACCCGCGCCCCGGCTGGCGCGTCGCGCTGGGCCATTCGATGGGGCATCGCTACGGGCATTGTGCCGGGGTGGTGACGCTCAAGCTACTGGCAGAGCCGGTGCTGATCGGCGCCGACGGGAAGCCGGGACCGGCCCCGCTTGTCGCGCGGCTTGCCGCACCCTGACAGGACGCAGGCATTTTGTTGACAAATTGTCAATGACAGGGCAAGCTTGCCCTTGCACCGGCCCGCCGCTTGCGGCCCGGCGCCACGATTTGCAACAGGGAGCACCTCATGAAACATCTTTTCAACATGGCGCTGTCGGGGGCCTTTGCCCTCGGCCTCGGCGCGGGCGCGGCCACCGCGCAGACCACTTGGGACATGCCCACGCCTTACGGCGATTCCGTCTTTCACACGCAGAACATCATGCAGTTCGCCGAGGATGTGGCCGAGGCAACCGACGGCGCGCTCTCCATCACCGTGCACTCGGCGGGTTCGCTTTATGCGCACCCGGAAATCCGCGATTCCGTGCGCCGGGGCCTCGCCCCCATCGGTGAAATCCTGATGTCGCAGCTCGCCAACGAGGACGCGGTGTTCGGCGTCGATTCGGTGCCCTTCCTCGCCGCGAGCTATGACGATGCCGCGCGTCTGTGGGAAGCGTCGCGCGACCAGATCGCGGCCAAGCTGGCCGACCAGGGGCTGACGCTGCTCTATGCCGTGCCGTGGCCGGGTCAGAGCCTCTATGTCACCGAGGAGGTGACCTCGACCGAGCAGCTTCAGGGCGTCAATTTCCGCGCCTACAACACCGCCACCGAACGGTTGGCGCAACTCATGGGCGCGGTGCCGACGACGGTCGAGGCCGGTGATATCCCGACCGCCTTTTCCACCTCGCGCATCTCGGCGATGATCACCTCGCCCTCTACTGGCGTGTCGTCGCAGGCGTGGGATTTCGTCGGCCACTACATCGACACGCAGGCGTGGCTGCCCAAGAACATGGTGTTCGTCAACACCCGCGCCTTTGACGCCCTGCCCGCGGATCAGCAAGACGCGCTGATCGAGGCAGCGGCGCAGGCCGAGCTGCGCGGCTGGGAAATGTCGGTGGCCGAAACCGAGGCCAAGATCGCCACGTTGGAGGAAAACGGCATGCAGGTGCATCAGCCCTCTCCTGAACTGGCCAAGCAATTGCGCGAGATCGGCGAGACCATGACCGCGGAATGGAAAAAGGCCGCCGGTCCAGAGGGTGAGCTGATCCTCGACAACTACGCCCGCAACTGAGCGGGTGCGCGGGCGGGCTCTCCCGCCCGCGTCCTCTCATCCCGGACAGACAGGAGCCGTGCCATGCTGCGCAGGACGCTCGACCGTCTTTACGATGCAGGGTTCGTCCTTGCCGCGCTGGCGCTGGTGGCGATCGCCGTTCTGGTGCTGGTGCAGGTGGTAGGCCGGGTGATCGACCGAAGCCTGATCGCGGCGGGGCGCGAGCCTGTGGGCATCGCCATCACCTCGCTGTCGGAGATGGGCGGCTTCCTGTTCGTGGGCGCGGCGTTCCTGGCGCTGGCGGGCACGTTGCGCGCCGGCGGGCATGTTCGCGTCACCATGCTGACCGACAGCCTGCCCGCGCCGCTGGCGCGGATTCTTTCGGTGCCGGTGCTGCTCGGGGCGCTGGGGCTTTGCGGCTTCGCGCTCTACAGCGCATTCGTGCAGGCGCGCGACAGCTATACCTTCGACGCGGTCAGCTTCGGCATGGCGAAATTCCCGCTCTGGGTGCCGCAGGCGGTGATGGTGGCGGGCCTTGCGTTGCTGGCACTGGCGCTTGTCGATGCGCTGGTGGCGTTGTTGCGCGGGCAGACCCCCGATTATCGCCGCGCCGAAGAGGCGAAGAAGGGAGGCACCGATGGGCATTGAGGCCCTCTCGCTCGTCCTCGTGGCGATCCTCTTCGGCTGCCTCGCGCTGGGGCTGTGGGTGGGGTTCGCGCTCATCGCCGTGGGGCTGGCGGCGATGCTCATGGCCTCGTCGGCCCCGGTGGAGCTGGTCTTTGCCACCAAGGTGTGGGGCGCACTCAATATCTGGGATTTGACCGCGCTGCCGATGTTTATCTGGATGGGCGAAATCCTGTTCCGCTCGCGGCTGTCGTCGGACATGTTCTCGGGGCTGGCCCCGCTGACCACCCGGCTGCCGGGGCGGCTGTTGCACGCCAATATCTTCGGCTGCGCGCTTTTCGCCGCCGTTTCCGGCTCGTCGGCGGCCACCACGGCCACGGTGGGGCGCATGTCGGTGCCGGAACTGACCCGGCGCGGCTATGACGACCGCATGATCATCGGCACGCTGGCGGGCTCGGGCACGTTCGGCTTTCTCATCCCGCCGTCGATCATCCTGATCGTCTATGGCGCCGCGACCGAGCAGAGTATCGCGCGGCTGTTCCTCGCAGGGATCGGGCCGGGGCTGATGCTGGCGGCGCTGTTCTCGGGCTACACCATGCTCTGGGCGCTTACCCATCGCGACCGGATGCCCGCCACCGAGCCCGCCACGACATGGGCCGACAAGCTGCGCGCCATCGTGCTTCTGGGGCCGACGATCCTGCTCATCGTCGCGGTCATCGGCTCGATCTACGCGGGGCTGGCCTCGCCCACAGAGGCGGCGGTGGTGGGGGTGCTGGGCGCGCTGATCCTATCCGGTATGGGCGGCTCGCTCAATTGGCAGAGCACATGGGGCGCGCTGCGCGGCGCCACGATCACCAGCTGCATGATCGCTTTCATCCTCGCGGGTGCGGCGTTCCTGACCGTGGCGATGGGCTATACCGGCATCCCGCGCGCGCTGGCGGCCTGGATCGGAGAGCAGGGATACTCGGCGGGGATGCTGCTGGCGGCGCTGGTGGTGTTCTTCATCCTGCTGGGGATGTTCCTCGACGGCATCTCGATCGTCGTGCTGACCACCTCGGTGATCCTGCCGATGGTGCTGGCCGCCGGGATAGACCCGATCTGGTTCGGCATCTTCCTCGTGCTGGTGGTGGAGATGAGCCAGATCACGCCGCCCGTGGGCTTCAACCTTTTCGTGCTCCAATCCATCACCGGGCGCGGCATCTTCGAGATCGCGCGCCACGCATTCCCGTTCTTCCTGCTGCTGGTGGCCGCCACCGCTATCCTGACCCTGTTCCCGGAGATCGCCCTATGGATCCCGCAGACGATGCTCGCCCGCTGACGCCGGGACCGGTCGTGTCCTCGGCCCACCTTGCCAGCTCTGGCATGCCCGAGCTGTCGGAGATGGAGTTTGCCCTCACGATGGCCAACCACGCGTTCCAGCGCTGGATGTCGCGCTGCATGACCGCCGCAGGGATGCCCGGTCTCGCGCCGCTTGAGGTGCTGGTGGTCCACCTCGTGCATCACCGCGACCGGCCCAAGAGCCTCGCGGATATCTGCCTCGTGCTCAATGTCGAGGATACCCACCTCGTCAGCTACGCGGTCAAGAAGCTGGAGCGCGCGGGCCTTGTCGAGACCGGGCGCAAGGGCAAGGAAAAGACCGTCTCCATCACCGCGGCAGGCGCCGATTACTGCACCCGCTATGGCCGCGTGCGCGAGGAGTTGCTGGTGCGCTCGGTCGAACAGCTCGGCCTCGACCGGGCCGAGATGTCGCGCCTGGCGGCGCTCTTGCGCGCGCTGTCGGGCTGTTACGATCAGGCGGCGCGCGGCGCGGCGGCGGTGTGAGCGGGGCGTTCGCGGCGCTGGCCCGTCACGGGCGGCTGGTGCTGGTGGCGGGCCTCGTGGTGGGGGCGCTGGCACCGGGGCTGGCGCGCACGATGGCGCCGCTTATCTTCCCGATGATCGCGTTCCTGCTGTTCCTCGCCACGCTGCGGGTAGATATGCGCGCGGCGTTTCCGGGCCGCCGGTCCTTGCCGCGCTATCTTGCCGTCACGCTGGTGATGCAGGTGGCGCTGCCGGTGGTGGCCATCGTCGGGCTCTGGGCGCTGGGGGCACAGGCGAGCGTTCTGGGCATCGGCCTGGTGCTGGTGCTGGCCGCGCCGCCGATGACCGGCAGCCCCGGCCTGACGATCCTCGCGGGCGGCGATCCCGCCCCGGCGCTGCGGCAACTGGTGCTGGGCACGGCGCTGTTGCCGCTGACGGTGCTGCCGGTGTTCTGGCTGTTGCCGGTGTTCGGCGCGCCGCTGGTGGTGGTCGAGGCGGCACTGCGCCTGCTGGCGGTGATCGCGGTGGCGGGGGGCGCGGGGATCGTGCTGCGGGGGCGGGTGGCGTGGCTGCGCGGACCGGCGGGGCAGGGCGCGGTGGACGGGCTCATCACGCTGGCCATGGCGGTGGTCGTGGTCGGCCTCATGTCCGCCGTGGGGCCCGCGCTCAGGGCCCCCGGTCCCGCCTTCTGGGCCACGCTTGCCGCTGTCTTCGCGCTCGGCTTCGGCGCGCAGGTGGTGACGCTGCTGCTGGCCCGCCACCGCGCGCCGGGCAGCGCCCCGGCGCTGGCGGTCATCGCGGGCAACCGCAACCTTGCGCTGTTCCTCGGCGCGCTGCCGCCCGAGACGGCGGCGGCGCTCCTGCTGTTCGTGGGGCTATATCAATTGCCGATGTACCTCACGCCGCTGGTCATGGCGCCGCTGATCCGACGGCTTGCGCCTGCGTGATGGACGCCACCACAAAGCCTGAATTGACGCCGCCGCGCGGTGGCGTAATCTGCGCCCGATCCCGCGCGAGGCCCCATGCAGAAATCCGCCCCCCTGTTAACACCCGTCCTGATCGCAGGCTGCACCATCCTGATGATCTCCTTCGCGATCCGCGCCTCTTTCGGCGTGTTCCAGATCCCGATCGCAGAGGAGTTCAACTGGCCCCGCGCCGAGTTCTCGCTCGCCATCGCCATCCAGAACCTCGCCTGGGGAATCGGCCAGCCCATTTTCGGCGCGCTGGCCGAGAAGATGGGCGACCGCCGCGCCATCGTCGCAGGCGCGCTGGTCTATGCGGCCGGGCTGGTGCTGTCGTCGTTCGCCGTGTCGCCGCAGGCGCACCAGGCTTATGAGGTGCTGGTGGGCTTCGGCATCGCCGGGACCGGCTTTGGCGTCATCCTCGCCGTGGTCGGGCGGGCAAGCTCGGACGAGAACCGCTCGATGAGCCTCGCCATCGCCACCGCCGCGGGATCGGCGGGGCAGGTGTTCGGCGCGCCGGTGGCTGAATGGATGCTCGGCTTCATGACATGGCAGGGCGTGTTCGTGGTGTTTGCCGCCACCATCCTCGCGGTGCTGGTGATGCTGCCCTTGATGCGCGCACCCGCCCCAGCGGGCCGCGCCGTGCTGGAACAATCCATGGGCGACGCGCTGCAACAGGCGTTTCGCGATCCATCCTACGCGCTCATCTTCCTGGGATTCTTCAGTTGCGGCTATCAGCTTGGCTTCATCACCGCGCATTTCCCGGCGCTGGTGACCGAGATGTGCGGCCCGATCCTGCCCGGCGGCGTGCTGCACAATATCGGCATCACCACCACGTCGGCGCTGGGCGCGGTGGCGATCTCGCTCATTGGCCTTGCCAATATCGGCGGCACGCTGATGGCGGGCTGGCTTGGCAACCGTCATTCGCGCAAGCACCTGCTTGCGGGCATCTATGCCGCGCGCACGGTGGTGGCGGCGGCCTTCATGCTGACGCCGATCACGCCGGGCACGGTGCTGCTGTTTTCGGTGGCGATGGGGTCGCTGTGGCTGGCCACGGTGCCGCTGACCTCTGGCCTGATCGCGCATATCTACGGGTTGCGCTACATGGGCACGCTCTACGGGATCGTGTTCTTCTCGCATCAGCTTGGCAGCTTCCTCGGCGTGTGGCTGGGCGGGCGGCTCTACGACCTGCACGGCGACTACTCGCTGGTGTGGTGGATCGGCGTGGGGGTGGGGGCGTTCTCGGCGCTGGTGCACCTGCCGGTCCGCGAGCGGCCCCTCGCCGCGGCCTGATCGCCGGGGGACAGGGGTAACCCTCCCGATGACTCGCCTGTCCTGCATCTGCCCGATGGTCAACGACCGCCCCAGACCAAAACCTGCCACCCGCGCTCACCCCGCCCGGTTGGAAATCTCCAGCAGGTTGCCATCGGGGTCGCGCAGGTAGAGCGAGACGATCGGCCCCGTCGCCCCGCTGCGCGGCACCGGGCCGTCCTCGACCGTGACGCCCAGCGCCGCGAAATGCGCCTGCCAATCGCCGAGCGGCACATCGCTCAGGAAACACAGATCGGCGGAGCCGGGGGTGGCGCGCGCGGCGCGCGGGGCAAACTCGGCCCCGGCCTGATGCAGGTTGATCTTCTGCGTGCCGAAACGCAGCGCGTGACGTGCGCTGCCATCCGTGGCGCGGAACACCTCCGGCACCATCCCCAGCACGTCCTGGTAGAAGGTCACCGTCGCCCCGATGTCGGCGACGGTCAGCACGAGGTGGTCAAGGCTTGATAGGCGCGGCCCGGTCATAGCGAGGCCTCCGGGCGAAAGCCCCCGGGGATGCGGTCCACCCCGTCGAGCATCAGCTCTGCCATCACCTCGGCCACCTTGGGCGCCATGCCAAAGCCGATCTTGAACCCGCCATTGGCGATGAACTCACCGTGCCGCAGCGGGTGCGCCCCCAGCATCGGTGCGCGGCTTCGCGCGCGCGGGCGCAGCCCGGCCCAGCGTTCGATCACCGGCGCACCCGCCAGCGCGGGGATCGCCGCGCAGGCGCGCGCGATCACGTCATCCAGTTGCGCATCGGTGGCGGCGGGATCGTCATAGTCGCGTTCGGAAGTGGAGCCGATCGCGGTGGTGCCGTCGGCGTGGGGCACAACGTGCACCCCGTCGGCAAACAGTTGCGGCGCCTCGCGCGCGTCCAACGCCAGCAGCGCGGCCTGCCCCTTGACGCCATTGCCCGCGGCGCGGCCCGCCGCATGGCTCAGTTCCTCCAGCCCCGCCACCCCCGTGGCCCACAACACGCGGCCCTCCTGCGGTCCCTCGCGCACCACCTCGGCCCCGCGCTTGCGCAGCGCCGCCACCAGCGCCTCGCAGGCGCGGCGCGGATGCAGGCGCGCGCTCAGCGTGTCGCGGATGACGTGGCCGGTGGGGCTCTCGGGGCACCACTTTCCCCCGGCAGGCTCCACCCGCCACGCCGCCTTGCCCTGCCACAGCGCCGCGGCGCTCTCTTCCCGCGCGCGGGCCAGCGCCAGACCGCTCTCGTCCATCACCGGCTGTATCCGGCCCAGCCGCGCATAACCCGGCTGCACCCCGCCCGCCTCGGCCACCTCGGCCCAGAACCCCTCGGCCATGAGCAGGCTCTCAAACTGGAACGCCTTCTTGTCGTTCCAGTTCTCCGGCACATGCGGGGCGAGCGCGCCGACCAGGCCCCCCGACGCCCCCGCGCCGGGCCCGTTCGGGTCGATCACCCGCACCCGCGCCCCGCGCCGGGCACAGGCCCAGGCCACCGACAGGCCGAATATCCCCGCCCCCATCACCGTCACATCGGTCATTGCACATTCCCCCGGCACCCGGCATCCTGCCCGCCGTTCTAGAGGATTACCCCATGCAGGACCAGCAGGCCGGGATCGACTGGCGCGACGGCGACGTGCCGGTCTCGACCCGGTTCAATGATCCGTATTTCAGCCTTGAGAACGGGCTTGCCGAGACGCGGCACGTTTTTCTCGCGGGCAACGATCTGCCGGTGCGATTCCGCGACGGGTTTCACATTGCCGAGCTTGGCTTTGGCACCGGGCTCAACCTGCTGGCCGCGCTGCATGCCTGGCGGGTGGCAGGTGTGGCGGGGCGGCTCATCTTCACTTCTTTCGAGGCGTTCCCGATGGCAGCGCCAGACATGCGCCGCGCGCAATCCCGTTTTCCCGATCTCGCGCCGCTCGCCGCAGAGCTTGCGCCGCATTGGCGGGGCGGCGGGCAGCGGATCACGCTGCCCGATCTCGATTTCACGCTGGTCGAGGGCGACGCACGCGAAACGCTAAGCCATTGGCCGGACAAGGCGGATGCGTGGTTCCTCGACGGGTTTTCACCCGCCAAGAACCCCGAACTCTGGCAGCCCGACCTGATGGAGAGCGTCGCCCGCCACACAGCAAAGGGCGGCACGGCGGCCACCTACACGGCGGCGGGTTTCGTGCGCCGGGGCTTGGAGGCGGCGGGGTTTTCTGTCAGCCGTGTTCCGGGATACGGGCGCAAGCGCCACATGACCCGCGCAATACTGGACAGGCAATGACCGATCAGAACACCCGCCTCGGCATCTGGATGATGGTGCTGACCACCTTCATCTTCGCCGTGCAGGACGGCATCTCGCGCCACCTGGCGGGGGAATACAACGTGTTCATGGTGGTGATGATCCGCTACTGGTTCTTCGCCGCCTTCGTCATGACCGTCGCCGCGCGCCGCGCCGGCGGTCTGATGGCCGCCGCCGCCACCGCGCAGCCGCTGATGCAGGGCTTTCGCGCGCTGCTTCTGGTGGCCGAGATCTGCGTGATGATCTACGGTTTCACCCTCCTTGGGCTGGTCGAGAGCCACGCGGTATTCGCCGCCTACCCGCTATTGATCGCCGCGCTTTCCGGCCCGGTTCTGGGCGAGAGCGTGGGCTGGCGGCGCTGGGTGGCGATCGGCGTGGGCTTTGTCGGTGTCGTCATCATCCTCGAGCCCGGCTTCGGCGTGTTTCAGCCCGCCGCCATCATCCCCTTCATCGCCGCGCTGATGTTCGCGCTCTACGGGCTGCTCACGCGGTTCGTGGCCAAGCTCGACGACGCGGCCACCTCGTTCTTCTGGACCGGCACGGTGGGGTCGGTCGCGATGACGGCGGTGGGCGCGTGGTTCTGGGAGCCGATGACCGCCCCCGACTGGGTCTGGATGGGGGCGCTCTGCATCACCGGGGCGGCGGGGCACTACACGCTCATCAAGTGTTACGAGGTCGCCGAGGCGAGCGCGGTGCAGCCCTTTGCTTACCTGCAACTGGTGTTCGCTAGCACCATCGGCATCCTGGTGTTTTCCGAGACCATCCGCCTCAACGTGGCGCTGGGCGCGGCGCTGATCGTGGGGGCGGGGCTGTTTACCCTGTGGCGGCAGCGGCGCGCAGGTTGACGCGCACGGGCGATCTTGCCGCTTGATTTACGCCTGCGTGGCCGCTATGACGCCCGTTGTCAACAAGGCGGAACCGCCGCAGGACCGAAGAGAGCGAGCAGGGTCGGCATCCCCGGCCCTCTTTGTTTTGTGGCCCGCCTGACCAACGAACCCCCGTTCCACCGCAGGTGGACACCACCCAAAGACCGGCGGAGACAACCGCACGGCCGGAAAATGAACGTTACAAAGGAATGAAACGCCACATGGCTCAGAACGCATCTATGGAGGAATTCGAGGCCCTCCTTAATGAAAACCTCGAAATGGACACCCCCGACGAGGGCTCTGTCGTCAAGGGCAAGGTCATCGCCATCGAGGCGGGCCAGGCCATCATCGACGTCGGCTACAAGATGGAAGGCCGCGTCGATCTAAAGGAATTCGCGAATCCCGGCGAGCAGCCCGACATCCATGTCGGCGACGAGGTCGAAGTCTACCTGCGCTCCGCCGAGAACGCCCGCGGCGAAGCCGTGATCAGCCACGAGATGGCGCGCCGCGAGGCGGCGTGGGACCGTCTCGAGAAAGCCTATGCCGACGAGGAGCGCGTCGAGGGCGCGATCTTCGGTCGCGTCAAGGGCGGCTTTACCGTCGATCTCGGCGGTGCCGTGGCCTTCCTGCCCGGCTCTCAGGTCGACGTGCGCCCGGTGCGCGACGCCGGCCCGCTTATGGGCCTCAAGCAGCCGTTCCAGATCCTCAAGATGGACCGCCGCCGCGGCAATATCGTCGTGTCGCGCCGCGCCATCCTCGAGGAAAGCCGCGCCGAACAGCGCGCCGAGGTCATCGCCAACCTCACCGAGGGTCAGGCCGTTGACGGCGTGGTCAAGAACATCACCGAATACGGCGCCTTCGTCGATCTCGGCGGTGTCGATGGCCTGCTGCACGTCACCGACATGGCATGGCGCCGGGTCAACCACCCCTCCGAGATCCTGTCGATCGGCGAGACCGTCAAGGTCCAGGTCATCAAGATCAACAAGGAGACGCACCGCATCAGCCTCGGCATGAAGCAGTTGCAGGAAGATCCGTGGGATCTGGTGGCGGCCAAGTATCCGCTGGCCTCTGTCCACACCGGTCGCGTCACCAACATCACCGACTACGGCGCCTTCGTCGAGCTGGAGCCCGGTGTCGAGGGGCTGGTTCACGTCTCGGAAATGTCCTGGACCAAGAAGAACGTGCACCCCGGCAAGATCGTCTCCACCTCCCAGGAGGTCGAGGTCATGGTGCTCGAGATCGACCCGGCCAAGCGCCGCGTCAGCCTCGGGCTCAAGCAAACCATGCGCAACCCGTGGGAAGTGTTCGCCGAGCAGTACCCGCCGGGAACCGAGGTCGAGGGCGAGGTCAAGAACATCACCGAGTTCGGCTTGTTCATCGGCATGGAAGGCGACATCGACGGCATGGTTCACCTCAGCGACCTGAGCTGGGACGAGCGTGGCGAGGACGCCATCCAGAACTACAAGAAGGGCGACATGGTTCAGGCTGTCGTCTCGGACGTGGACGTCGAGAAAGAGCGCATCTCGCTCTCGATCAAGGCGCTGGGCGGCGACAAGTTTGCCGAGGCCGTGGGCGGCGTCAAGCGCGGCTCGATCGTCACCGTCGAGGTGACCGCGATCGAGGATGGCGGCATCGAGGTGGAATACGAAGGCATGAAGTCCTTCATCCGCCGCTCCGACCTCAGCCGCGACCGCTCCGAACAGCGCCCCGAGCGGTTCTCGGTCGGTGACAAGGTCGATGCCCGCGTGACCAATATCGACAGCAAGACCCGCCGTCTCGGCCTGTCGATCAAGGCCCGCGAGATCGCCGAAGAGAAAGAGGCCGTCCAGCAGTTCGGCTCGTCCGACTCGGGCGCGTCGCTGGGCGACATTCTCGGCGCGGCGCTCAAGGGCGACAAGTAAGCCAAGGCGCCGCAAGGCACCCGGACGGCCCCGCCTCGGCGGGGCCGTTTGCGTTTGGCGACCCGTTTCAAAGGATTTGCCGCAAACCGGGATTCGTGAGAGGCTGAAAAACCAGCGAAAAGCTTCATGCGTTGCCCATTGGGCGCGCATTAAGGGAGGATACCGCAGATGAACCTCAGACCCGATCCCACGTTCCACGCCACCCCGAAACTGGCGATGGAGGCTCCCGCCGAAACGCTCGCCTTTACCCTGATGCTCAGCCCCGACGGCAGCCAGCCGGACGGGCTCGCCGTGGTGGATGTGGACCCCAAGTCGAAATCCTATGGCCAGATCCTGCATCAGGTCATCATGCCCTACACCGGCGACGAGTTTCACCATTTCGGCTGGAACGCCTGTTCGTCCTCGCTCTCGCCGCTGACCGGGCATGCCTTTCTCGAACGGCGATACCTGATCATCCCCGGCATCCGTTCGAGCCGCATCTACATCATCGACGTCAAGGAGCCGCTCAAGGCGAAAATCCACAAGATCATCGAACCCGAGGAAGTGTTTGCCAAGACCGGCTATTCGCGCCCGCACACCATCCATTGCGGCCCCGAGGGCATCTATGTCAGCACCCTTGGCGGCGGCGGCAAGGACGGCACCGACGGCCCGCCGGGCATCTTCATCATGGATTGCGAAACGTTCGAAATCCTCGGCCGCTACGAGATGGATCGCGGCGCGCAGGACAAGCATTACGATTTCTGGTGGAACCTGCCGCGCGATTACATGGTCAGTTCCGAATGGGGCCTGCCGCCGCAATTCGAAAACGGCATCGTGCCCGAGGACCTGCTCTCCAACAAGTACGGCCACGCGATCCATTTCTGGAAATTGCGCGAACGCCGCAACGTGCAGACCATCGACCTTGGTGAGAATCACCAGATGGCGCTCGAAATCCGGCCCGCGCACGATCCGGCCAAGGATTACGGCTTCTGCGGCGTGGTGGTGGATACTACCAATCTCGAAGGCTCGATCTGGACATGGTGGCGTAAGGATGACGGCACATTCGAGGCGAAGAAGACCGTCACCATCCCGCCGCAGCCCGCCGCCCCCGATGACCTGCCCGCGCTGCTCAAGGGCTTCGAGGCGGTGCCGCCCCTGGTCACCGATATCGACCTCAGCCTCGACGATAAGTATCTCTACGTCGCCTGCTGGGGCACCGGCGAGATGCACCAATACGATGTCTCCGACCCGATGAAGCCCGTCCTCGCGGGCAAGGTCGAACTCGGCGGCATCGTGGCGGACACCAAGCACCCCAATGGCCGCGATTTCGCCTACGGCCCGCAGATGGTAGAGATCAGCCGCGACGGCAAGCGCGTCTACTGGACCAACTCGCTCTATTCGACGTGGGACGACCAGTTCTACCCCGACGACGAGGGCGGGCAGATGGTGATGGCCCATGTCGGCGAGAACGGCGGCCTGACGCTCGATCCCGATTTCTACGTCGATTTCCCCAAGGGCTATCGCGCGCACCAGATTCGCCTCGAGGGCGGCGACTGTTCCACCGACAGTTTCTGCTATCCGTCCGTCTGACGCGTGGCTGATCTGAATACGACGGCGGCCCTGTGGTGGGCCGTCGTCGCCTCGGGGCTCTACCACGGCATCAATCCCGGCATGGGCTGGCCGCTCGCGGTCTCGGCAGCACTGATGGAGCGCGCGCGCGGCAGCCTGTGGAAGGCGCTCGCGGCGCTCGCCGGCGGGCACCTGCTGGCGATGACCGCGATCCTGTTTCCGTTCTCGATGCTGGTCTCGCTGGTGACGTGGCAGCGCGAAATCCAGATCGGCGCGGCCTGTCTCGTGATCGGCCTCGGGCTCTACCTTCTGGTCAACCGGCGGCACCCCCGGTTCCTCGCCCGGGTGCCGCCCTCGCGGCTGGTGCTATGGTCGTTCCTCGCGGCCACGGCGCACGGCGCGGGGCTGATGCTGGTGCCGATCTATCTCGGCATCTGCGACCTCGCACAGGAGGGCGCAGGCCACGCCGCCGCCTCCACGCTGATGCGCAGCACGCTGGCCACCGCGACCCTCGTCGCCGTGGTCCACACCCTTGCCATGACGGCGGCGGGCGGGGCGCTGGCGTTCGGTGTCTATCGCTGGCTGGGGCTGAAATTCCTGTCGCGAAGCTGGTTCAACCTCGACCTGCTCTGGGCGCTGAGCCTTGTCCTCGTCGGCGGCCTGTCGCTCTGGCACGCGCTCTGAGCCACGTCACCGCTTGCGCCGCGCGCCGGGTGTCTTCGAGTGAAATTCCGGCGGGCGCTTCGCCACCCACGCGATGAACCGTGCCAGCCGGGGATGGGCGCGCAACGCCTCGACGGTATGATACGCCCGCGCCAGCTCCGCCTCGGTCAGCGTGGCGTGGATCTCGTTGTGGCAGATCTGGTGCAGGCGCACCACCGGTCCGCCCTTGCCGCCCTTGAGCTTCGGCACGAGGTGGTGAAGGCTCTGCCGCGCATCCGGCGGGATGGGCCGTAGGCACAGCGGGCAGATCGGGGTCTCGGGCGGTTTCTCTTGATCCATTGCGGCGCTCCGGGCCATAGCATGGCCCAACGTGAACCGAGGGCAAGGGGCAAGTGATGGAAGCGCTGGTCATCGGGGCCGGGCCCGCCGGGCTCATGGCAGCGCGCGAGCTGGCCCGTGCCGGGCTGCGCGTGACGCTGGCGGAGGGCAAGCCATCGGCGGGTCGCAAACTCCTGATGGCCGGGAAATCGGGGCTCAACCTCACCAAGAATGAGCCGTTCGAGGATTTCCTCGCGGCCTACGGCGCGCGCGCCGACCGCTTGCGCCCGATGCTCGAGGCGTTCGGGCCAGAGGCCGTGCAGGACTGGGCGCGGGAACATGGCCAACAACTGTTCACCGGCTCCACGGGCCGCGTCTTTCCCCGCGTGATGAAGGCCTCGCCGCTCCTGCGCAGCGTGCTGGCCGAATTGCGCGGCCTCGGCGTCGATCTGCGCACCCGCTGGCGCTGGACCGGGTGGCAGGGCGATGCGCTGTGCTTCGATACGCCCGAGGGGCCACAGCGGCGCTCTCCCGCCGTCACCGTGCTGGCCTGCGGCGGGGCAAGCTGGGCGCGGCTCGGCTCGGACGGGGGGTGGAGCGCATATCTCGCATCCGACGCCCTCGCCCCGTTCCGCCCCGCCAACATGGGGTTCCTCGTGGACTGGTCGGCCCACATGGCTCCGCATTTCGGGCAGCCGGTAAAGGGGGTGGAGTTGCAGGCAGGCACGGCGCGGTCGCGTGGCGAATTCGTCATCTCCGCCACCGGGCTGGAGGGCGGCGGCATCTACGAGGTCAGCAGTGCCCTGCGCGACGGTGCACCGCTCCTGCTCGACCTGTTGCCGGACCTGTCAGCGGATCAGATCGCCGCGCGGCTGGCCAGGGCGCGGGCGCGCGACAGCCTTGGCAACCGGCTGCGCAAGGCGCTGCGGCTGGAGCCTGCCAAGCTCGCGCTGGCGATGGAGTTTGCCCGCACCGCGCCCGATCTGCCCGCCGCGCTCAAGGCCCTGCCGGTGCCGCTCAGGGGCCCCCGCCCGATGGACCAGGCGATTTCCACGGCGGGCGGGCTGCGACTTGAGGCGCTCGACGCTGGCCTCATGCTGCGCGCCCGCCCCGGCACCTTCGCCGCCGGCGAGATGCTCGATTGGGAGGCGCCCACCGGCGGCTACCTGCTGACCGCCTGCCTCGCTACCGGCCTTTGGGCGGGGCGCCACGCCGCCGCCTATGCGCAGGCCTTGTGAGCCCGGTTTCTTCTTGGTCAAAATACTCCGGGGAGTTCGAGGGGCTGGCCCCTCGATCCCACCCTCAGGGCAGGGCCGCCGCCCGCTGAAACGCGGGCCGCGCCATCATCGCCTCGAGATAGGCCGCCAGCCGTGCGGGCGGTTCGGGAAACCCCGCCTTGCCCGCCCACATCAGGCAATGCGCCAGCAGGATATCGGCGATGGTCATCGTCTCTCCCTGCAGGAACGGCCCGGCAAGCGCCCCCTCCAGCCCCTTGATATTGCGCTCGTATTCCCACTTGAGCGAGTCCTTGACCGCCGCCACCCGCTGCGCCTCGGGCAGCACGAAGGAATGCCGCGCCGCCGTCCACAAAAGCGCGTCCACCTCGTCGAGCACGCGGTGCGTCAACGCATCCTGCGCGGCGCGTTCGTGGCTGCCGGGGGCATGGGTCAACTGCCCGTGCCGGTCGGCGAGAAAGGTCATGATCGCGGTGGAATCGGTCAGCACCCGGTCGCCATCGCGCAGCGCCGGTATCTTGCCCGAGGGGTTGACCGCCAGCGCCTCGTCCGAGCGCGGCGCGACGGGCAGGTGGGTGTAATCGAGCCCCATCTCCTCTAGCAGCCACAGCACCCGGAAAGCCCTGCTCGCCCGCGATCCGATGACGTCATACATGGTGGTGCCCCCGCTTGATCCGTTGTCGCGGCACCATTGCGCAAAGGGCGGGCCGTGGCAACGGCATGTGGGGGAATGAGGGTCCGGCCGGGGGGGCAGGTCTGGCCTTCGGCGGCTCCTCACAGCCTGGTGTCGATGCGCGGAATAAAGGCGCGTTCACGCGCCGCCGCGCAGCGCCCGACCGTCCCCCGGGCGGGCGCTCTTGCAACGTCCGAGCTCGCACAATCGTTGACGTGTCTTGCTCCATAAAACGCTGACCACAATCGTTTGCGCGCCCACCCACGGTCGTGCGCTGCGCGGCTTCTCAAGCCACGCCTCAAGGCTCTCCCGGTCCCGGATATCCGACACGTCCACCATTCCCCGAACCCTGCCCCGACCTTTACCCTGAGTCCAGCGCACGCCCCGTTCACCCCGGCCCCTGCCGAAAACCGCACCGTCGGAATACCGACAGGATACCGACGCGATGCCGCCCAGGTATTTCTCACGATTTCAGCACGTTAACCCTGATTCGTCCGCTCACCGCGCCGCCAGCATCGCCAGCCGGATCAGTGCCCGCTCCACCAGCGCCATCTCGGGGGCGCGCTGCGCGGCCGAGCGCAGCGTCAGGTCGGTCTCGGTCAGGATGCTCAGCGCCTGTTCCAGCTTTGGCGCGCCCCAGTTCTGCGCCTGCCGCAGCATCCGGTCGCGGCGCGGGCCAAATACCGGCGGGCGCAGGCGGGCAATGCCCTTCGCGGCCCCGCCGGGATCGGCGGCGGCGGTGTAGAGGGCACGGAAATGGCGTGCGGCCCCGATGCACAGCCCCACCGGCTGCACCCCCTGCGCCTTGAGCCGTCGCAGCACCGGGCCGATCTCGGGGGCGCGGCCCTCGGCCACGACATCGAGGATGTCATCGAGACCGGCCTCGGTCGAGGCGGGGGCGCAGGCGGCGATATCCCCGGCGGTAAGCGCGCTGTCGTCGCCCAGCTTGTAGAGCGCGAGTTTCTCCATCGTCTGCCGGAAATCGCCGGGATCGAGCGTCCGGGCAAGCGCCGCGAGGTCCGCCATCACCGGCCCGGGAATGTCGCTCAGCCCGGCACGGGCCAGCACCGCCTCGATCTCGTCGCGCGAGGGTGGATCGTCATAAATTCCAACGGCATAGGCGTTGCGATGCGCCTCGAACGCCTTGCGCAGTTTCGATGTGGCCTTGAGCTGCCCGGCGGTGACGACGATCTGCGCATCGCCCTCGGCCCAGTCGGCAAGGGCCGCGAGGACCGGGTCGGCGACGCTGTCATTGGCGTCCTCCACCAGCACGGCGCGCGCACCGGGAAAGAACCCTTGCGCCTTGACCGCATCGAGGAGCATGGCCGGGTCGCGCCGCAGGTCGGCCGCGGCGAGGCGGCTGAGCCGCATCTCTTCCTCGGCGCCGGGACCAAGCAGCGCGGCGATCATCTCCTGCCGCTTGAGCGCCACGCGCATGGCGTCCGGGCCGTAGATCAGCAGCCCCGTGCGCTGCGGCTCGGGCCGGGCGAAATAGCGCGCGGCCTCGCGCGTGCCGAGCTTCATCGCGGCCGGCTGGCCGCCGCTGCGGCGAGGCGGGTGAGCATCTGGTCGGCGAGCATCTGCATCAGCCTCGCTTCGGCGTCACGCGCGGCGGCGCGGGTGACGATCGGCGTGTCGAAGGTGGAATACCCCGTGAAATTCGTGACCTTGCCGCTGTCGACCTTCTCGCCGGTCTCCAGGTCGGTAAGCGTGTAATTCACCGTACCGATGAGATTGGCGCGCGCGGCGACGTTGCTGCGGTCGATGGCGATGGCCTCCGAGCGCAGGGCGATCGCCGGGCGAAGCTCGTAGCGGGGCGTCTCGGGCCGTCCGAGACGCGCCTCGATCTCGCGGGTCAGCAGGAACCCCGCGCGACCCTGGGGGTCCGTGACGCGGACCTGCCCGATCAGCGCGTCGCCGCCACCGCCGGGGCCGTAAACCGGCGCAAAGCCGCAGCCCGCCAGCGCGGCGAGACCCGACAACAGGAACAGGCGGCGGTCAGATGACGACATTCACGATCCGTCCGGGGACGACGATGACCTTCTTGGGCGCCGCCCCCTCCAGCGCCCTTTGCACAGCATCATGCGCCAGCGCCGCCTTTTCAACCTCGGATTTGTCCATGTCGCGGGGCACCGCGATCTCGGCCCGGCGCTTGCCGTTGATCTGGATGGGCAGCGTCACCGTGTCGTCGATCAGCATGGCCGGGTCGGCCTCGGGCCAGGCGGCGGTCGCCACCAGCCCCTTGCCGCCCAGCATGGACCACACGTCTTCGGCGAGGTGCGGAGTCATCGGCGACATGAGCTGCGCCAGCGTCAGCGCCGCCTGCCGCTTCGCCGCCTGCCCCGCCTGCGATTTCGCCAGCGTGCCGGTAAAGGCATAGAGCCGCGCGATGGCCGCGTTGAAGCCGAAGGATTCCACGCCCTTGGTGACCTCGTCGATGGTCTTGTGCATCTCGCGCAGGAGCGCGGTATCGGCCTCGGGGGCCGGGTCCGTGCGGGTCTCTGCGATCTCGGCTGCCAGCCGCCAGACGCGCGACAGGTGGCGATGCGCGGCCTCGGCGCCCGAGGCTGTCCACTCCACGTCCCGCTCCGGCGGGCTGTCCGACAGCACGAACCAGCGCGCGGTATCGGCCCCGTATTGCGCGATGATGGTCGAGGGATCGACCACGTTCTTCTTGGATTTGGACATCTTGGCGGAGGGGATGATCTCGACCTCGGTGCCATCGGCGAGGCGACCGTCGCTCACCTCTTCGGGCAGGTGATAGACGGGGCGGCCGCGCGCATCGCGGGTCTGGTAGATCTCGTGCGTCACCATTCCTTGGGTAAACAGCGCATCGAAGGGCTCGATGGCACTCGCCGGCAAATGCCCGCAGATATGCATCGCCCGGGCGAAAAAGCGGGAATACAGCAAGTGCAGGATCGCGTGCTCGATGCCGCCGATATACTGGTCCACGTTCATCCAGTACTCGGCCTCGGCCATGTCGGTGGGCGTCGTCGCACGGGGCGCGGTGAACCGCGCATAGTACCAGCTCGAATCGACAAACGTATCCATCGTGTCCGTCTCGCGCCGCGCAGGTGCGCCACAGGCGGGGCAGGCGCATTTCGCCCATGTCGGGTGCCGGTCGAGCGGGTTGCCGGGGATGGAGAAGTCAATCGGCATGCCGCCCTCGTCATAGGGCAGTTGCACGGGCAGGTTCTCTTTCTTTTCCGGTACCACGCCGCAGGTGTCGCAATGCACCACCGGGATCGGGCAGCCCCAGTAACGCTGCCGCGAGAGGCCCCAGTCGCGCAGGCGGAACTTGACCTGCGCGGTGCCCAGGCCCTGCGCCTCGAACCAGTCGATGGTGGCGTCGATCCCCTCCTGGCTTGTCACCTCGCCCACGCCCGCGAAATGGTCGATATAGACCACCTTCTCGGACTTGGCAGGCACCAGCGCCTCGGTCCCGACCTCGCGCTCGTCACCCGGCATGTAGAACGCGTTGCGCACCTCCAGCCCGTATTTGCGCGCGAAATCCAGATCGCGCTGGTCATGCGCCGGACAGCCGAACACCGCGCCCGTGCCGTAATCCATCATGACGAAATTGCCGACCCATACCGGCAATTCACGATCGGGCCAGACCGGATGACGCACCGTGATGCCGGTGTCGATCCCCTTCTTCTCGGCCTTCTCCATCGCCGCTTCGGTGGTGTCCATCTTGCGCGTCTCGGCAATGAACCCGGCCAACTCCGGGTTGGTCTCGGCCAGCGTGCGCGAGACCGGATGCTCGGGCGAGATGGCGATAAAGCTCGCACCGCGCATGGTGTCGGGACGGGTCGAATAGCACAGGATCGGATCGCCGCCATCGGTGCGATGGAACGGAATCTCGATCCCGCGCGAGCGCCCGATCCAGTTTTCCTGCATGGTGCGGACCTTGGCGGGCCAGTCGTCGAGCCTGTCCAGCGCCTCGAGCAATTCCCCCGCGAAATCCGAGATGCGAAAGAACCATTGCGTCAACTCGCGCCGCTCGACCTCGGCGCCCGAGCGCCAGCCACGCCCGTTCTCCACCTGCTCGTTGGCGAGCACGGTCATGTCCACCGGATCCCAATTGACCACGGCGTTCTTGCGATAGACGAGGCCCTTTTCCAGGAAATCGAGGAACAGCGCCTGCTGCTGGCCGTAATATTCCGGGTCGCAGGTGGCGAATTCGCGGCTCCAGTCGATCGACAGCCCCAGCGGCTTCATCTGCTCGCGCATGGTGGCGATGTTGCCATACGTCCAGTCCTTGGGGTGGCCGCCGGAGGCCATCGCCGCGTTCTCGGCGGGCATGCCAAAGGCATCCCACCCCATCGGGTGCAGCACGTTATGCCCCGTCGCGATCTTGTAGCGCGCCACCACGTCACCCATCGTGTAATTGCGCACATGGCCCATGTGGATGCGCCCCGACGGGTAGGGGAACATCTCCAGCACATAGTATTTCGGACGGCTCTCGTCCCGCCGGGCGCGGAAAATCCCGGCCTCGTCCCACGCCTTCTGCCAGTTTGCCTCGATCTCGGCTGGTGAATAGCGCGACATGCCTTGCGCCCCTCTTCTTGCGGTCCCGTTTGGGCTGCGGTGATAGGCGCTTGTCGGCCCTTGGTCCAGTGTCAGGGCACAAAAATGCGGGGCTTGGCCCGAAGCGCGCCGCTCGGCTATAAGCGCCCCGAGGCAGCAAGGCAGGCAGGGACGTGAATATCCTTTTCATCCATCAGAATTTTCCGGGTCAATACAAGCACCTCGCCCCCCGACTGGCGGGCATGGGGCACCACTGCGTAGCGCTAACCCTGCGGGTCAAGGAGGCGCAGACATGGCAGGGGGTGCGGATCATCCCCTACAGCCTGCCAAACCGGCCCGGGCAGGTGGTGCACCCCTGGCTGGTGGATTTCGATAGCAAGGTGACGCGCGGCGAGGCGTGCTGGCGCGCGGCGATGAGACTGCGCGACCGCGGCTACGTGCCCGATCTCATCCTCGCCCATCCCGGCTGGGGAGAATCGCTTTTCCTGCGCGATGTCTGGCCCGAGGCGCGGCTGGGGCTCTATTGCGAGCTTTACCACCTCGCGGGCTGGCCGCATCTGGACTTCGATCCCGAGTTTCCCAGCAAGACCCCCGAGGCCGAGTCGCTGCGCATCCGGATGAAGAACCTCAACAACGATCTGCATTTCGAGACCGGGCACGCGGGCATCAGCCCGACCCGGTTTCAGGCCGACACCTTCCCCGCGCGCTTTCGCGACCGCATCACGGTCAGCCATGACGGCATCGACACCGTCGCCGCCTGTCCAAAGCCCGATGTGCGGCTAGAGGTGGAGGGCGCGGGCGAGCTGGGCCGCGAGGACGAGGTCATTACCTTCGTCAACCGCAATCTGGAACCCTACCGCGGCTATCACGTGTTCATGCGCGCGCTGCCGCGTCTGTTGCGCGAGCGACCAAAGGCCCGCGTGCTGATCGTGGGTGGCGACGAGGTGAGCTATGGCGCCCGCCCGCCCAAGGACCAGACCTGGAAACAAATCTTCATCGACGAGGTGCGCGAGCAGATTTCAGACGATGACTGGGCGCGCGTGCATTTCCTCGGGCGCATCCCCTATGAGCGGTTCCTGCGGCTGTTGCAGGTGAGCCGCGTGCATGTCTACCTGACCTATCCCTTCGTGCTCAGCTGGTCGCTGATGGAGGCGATGAGCTGCGGCGCGGCGATTGTGGCAGGCGATACCGAGCCGGTGCGCGAGGTCATCACCCATGACGAGACCGGGCGGCTGGTGGATTTCTTCGACGGCACCGCGCTGGTGGACGAGGTTTGCACCCTCCTCGACGACGAAGGCGCGCGGCAACGGTTGGGACAGGCGGCGCGCGACCTGATCCGGGCGCGCTACGATCTCCAGACGATCTGCCTGCCGCGTCAGGTGGCGTGGGTCAGCGAGGTGGCGACAGGGGGCGCGTGATCGTGCGCGCATAGCTCGTGATCGCCCAGCGACGCCAGCACGTAGCAATCCCGTGACGGCCCATCGCCGGTGCAGCCTTCGGTGATGCGGCTCAGTTCCGCTTCCAGCGCGCGCAGGCGGCGGATCTTGTGGCGGACGGCGTCGAGCTGGTCCTGCGCGATGCGCGTCGCCGTCTCGCAGGTGCGGTCGGGATGCTCCTGCAACTCGATCAGGGCAGAGATCGCCCCAAGCGAAAATCCCAGGTCGCGGGCGTGGCGGATGAAGCGCAGCCGCTCCAGCTCCGCCTGCCCGTAACGGCGCTGGTTGCCGGCACTACGCCGGGGCGCGTCGAGCAGGCCGCGGTCCTCGTAATAGCGGATGGTGGGCACCTTGACGCCGGTTTGCCGGGCCAGATCGCCGATGGAGAAAGACATTGCATGACCCTCTTGAAGCTCTAGTCCCTAGAGAGATTACATTGCCGGCAGGCAAGATGCAAAGGAGGTCCCGGAATGGCGGGATGTTGTGAACACGAGGTGCAGTTCGAAGGTGTATCGGACGCCTATAAAAGGCGGCTCTGGCTGGTGATCGCGATCAACGCCGCGATGTTCGCGGTCGAGATGGGGGCCGGTCAGGCCGCGCAATCGCAGGCGCTCAAGGCCGACGCACTCGATTTCCTCGGCGATGCGCTGACCTACGGGCTGTCGCTGGCGGTGATCGGCATGTCTGTGCGCGTGCGCGCGACGGCGGCGCTCTTCAAGGGGTTGAGCCTGTTGGCGATGGGCGCCTGGGTGTTTGGCACCACGCTCTACCGGGTTGTCTATATCGGGGTGCCCGAGGCAGAAATCATGGGGGTCATCGGGTTTCTGGCACTCGCGGCCAACGTGACGAGCGTGCTTCTGCTGGTGGCCTACAAGGACGGCGATGCCAACGTGCGCTCGGTCTGGCTGTGCTCACGCAACGACGCCATCGGCAACGTGGCGGTGATGCTGGCGGCGCTGGGTGTCTGGGGCAGCGGCACCGGCTGGCCCGACGTGATCGTGGCTGCCGCGATGGCTGCGCTCTTCGTCAACTCGGCGGTGCAGATCATCCGGCAGGCGCGCGCCGAGCGGCGCGCCGCCGTCCTCGCGTCTCAGTAACGGCCGGCGCTGATCCGGATCTGGCGGGCGCGGTTGAGGATGGCATCCTCGACCGCGCGCTGCGTGGCGGCATCGACCGGTCCGCGCCGTGTCTGCAGCGACACCTTGAGCGAGCGGGCATCGAGCGCAGGATCGCTGATAAGCACGGTCGCGCGGTAGGCGGTGCCGCCCCCCGGCGGCGTGCCGTACCCGGTGGAGATCACGCCGGTGAACGGGTCCGCGGCCTCGACAGGCAGGAAATCGAGCACTTCGAGCGCGGCGGTCCACAGGAACCGGTTGACCTTGACGGTATCGCGCCCGCCGCGGAAGGCATCGAGCAGCGACCCTTCGCTCGGATCGGGCTGTGCCTCGCGCCCGCCCTGCACGCGCATTGCCTCGGGGTCGAGCCGGGCATTCTGGAACGCGCTGCATCCCGCGAGGAGCACGAGGCTCACCGCAGCGAGGCCGACAAATCTGATACGCGATTGGGTCATGGCACCGTCCGGATCTGTTTCCATCCCGTGTATCCAAGCCGCCGCGCCGGGGCAAGCCCGTTGCACCCGCCACGCGCCCGTGGCAGATCAGTTGCCACGGGATAACAGCGGGAGAATGCCGGTGAGCCTCAGCGAGATCAGGGATCGTATCGCCCGGGCCGAGGCCGAGGCCGGGCGCGCACCGGGCAGCACGGCGCTCGTCGCCGTGTCCAAGGTGCAGCCGCAGGCGCGCGTCGAGGCGGTGCTCGAAGAGGGCCATCGCCTGTTCGGCGAGAACAAGGTGCAGGAGGCGGCAGGCCGCTGGCCGCCCTTCCAGGAGCGTTACGAGGGCATCTCCCTGCATCTCGTGGGGCCGTTGCAGACCAACAAGGCGCGGCAGGCGATGGAGATGTTCGACGCCATCCATTCGCTCGACCGGCCCAAGCTCGCGCGCACCCTCGCCCGGCTGGCGCAGGAGACGGGCGGCTGCCCCGATCTCTTCGTGCAGGTCAATACCGGCGAGGAGCCGCAAAAGGCAGGGGTGCTGCCTGCGGATGCGGACGGGTTCGTGGCCGAATGCCGGGCGCTTGACCTGCCCGTGCACGGGCTGATGTGCATCCCGCCGGTGGACGAGGAACCGAGCCTGCATTTCGCGCTGTTGGCCAAGATTGCCGCGCGCAACGGGCTCACCGGGCTATCGATGGGGATGAGCGGCGATTTCGAGCGCGCGATCGCGTTCGGCGCCACCCATGTGCGTGTCGGCTCGGCCATTTTCGGCGAGCGGGATTACGGCTGAATGATCGGGCGCCGCGCGGTGGTGCGGCGCGGACCAGGCGGTCGTGTTCAGCGGATCTTTTCCGGATTCTGCGGCGCGACGAAAATCGCGGTGGCGAGCAGGGCAAAGACCAGCTCGTAGACCTCCCAATTGCGCGGCACATGGATGACCGCGACCACCCCGCTCGCCAGCAGCGCCAGCACCGCGTGGCGCAGCCCCGGCACCGGCACCGCCAGCGCATCGGCCACCCGCCGCAGCCATGCCACGCGGGGATAGAGCAGCGGCAGCACCACGAGATAGAGCAGTAGCACAGTGGTCAGGACGCTGCCGAACAGCACCCGCGCCAGCCGCACCTCGCCGACCATCAAATTGTGCAGGTTGGTTTCGCCCTGGTAATTGTTCTCGGCAAAGAACTCGCCCGGTTTCCATCCGAAAATCCGCTGCCCCCACGAGATTTCCTCGCCCGCCGCGAGAAAGAACAGCAGCGCATAGGCCCCGGTCAGCAGCGCCGCGCGCCACGCGCCGCGCCGCGCCAGCCGCACCGCGTTCGACAGAAGTACGAGGCTCGCCACCAGCAGGAACAGCGCTGTGCCATTCTCGACCAGCCGGTCCTCGGCGGCGAAGGAGAACTGGAAATAGTCCGGTGCGCGCCACGCGATTATGGTGCTGGCGGCCAAGGTTGCAACGATGAGTGCCAGCAGCAGGCGGTCGATCGTGTCGCGGTGCATCGCGCCCTCCCCGGGAATGGTCGTCGTCTGTTATGCGCGTGCGCGTCTCGCTTCAAGCCTCGGCATCGCTGTCCCAGCCCTCGATGATTGCGAACGCCTCGTCCGCCGTCTCGACGAAGTGGAACAGGTCGAGATCCTCGTCGCTGATCGTGCCCGCCTCGGCCAGCGCGTCCCAGTTGATGATTCGCCGCCAGAAATCCTTGCCGAACAGCAGGAAGGGCACCCGCTTCATCCGGTCGGTCTGGATGAGGGTCAGCGCCTCGAAGGTCTCGTCGAGCGTGCCAAAGCCGCCGGGAAACACGCACACGGCCCGCGCCCGCATCAGGAAATGCATCTTGCGGATCGCGAAATAGTGAAAGTTGAAGCACAACCCCGGTGTAACGTACGCGTTGGGCGCCTGCTCGTGCGGCAGCACGATGTTAAAGCCGATGGACGCCCCCCCCGCATCTGCCGCGCCCCGGTTTCCGGCCTCCATCACCCCCGGTCCGCCGCCCGTGGCGATGACGTAGTCGCGCCCGTAGGTGGACATGGATTTCTCGGTCATCAGCCGGGAGAACTTGCGCGCCTCGTCGTAATAGCGCGACAGGTTCGCCAGTTCGGGCGTACGCGCGGTCTCCTTGTGCGACGGCTCTGGGATGCGCGAGCCACCGAACAGCACCACCGTGCTCTGGATGCCGCGCTCGTTGAGGATCATCTCGGGCTTGAGCAGTTCAAGTTGCAGCCGCACCGGGCGCAGTTCGTCGCGCAACAGGAAATCGTCATCGGTGAATGCCAGCCGGTAGGCGGGTGCGCGGGTCTGCGGTGTGTCGGGCACCTGCGCGGCGCTGGAGCGATCCGCCTGCGCATCGCGAAACAGGCTGTTGCGGTCGTTGTTCATCGCGGGCGATCCTCGCTTGGGTCCGGGCTCTCATGGGTATAGCGTTTGGCCGGTCAAGAAAAGCCAAAGAGGTGTGAGCGATGGACTGGCAGGCAGCAATTTCCGGGGCGGCGGCGCGGGTCGCGGATCACGTGCGGCGCACGCCGGTGGCAACCTTGCGGTTCGGCGCGCGAACCGTGAGGTTCAAGTTCGAGCAGATGCAGCATACCGGCAGCTTCAAGGCGCGCGGCGCGTTCAACACGCTGTTGCAGGCCGAGGTGCCGCAGGCCGGGATCGTCGCGGCCTCGGGCGGCAATCATGGCGCGGCGGTGGCCTGCGCGGCCGCCGCGCTCGGGCACCGCGCGCGCATCTACGTGCCGCGCATCGCCGGTCCCGCCAAGATCGCCCTCATCCGCGCGCAGGGCGCGGATTTGCAAGTCGTTCCAGGTGCTTATGCCGAGGCCGCCGAGCGCGCCGCCGAATGGCAGGCCGCCACGGGCGCGATGCAGGTGCATCCCTACGACGCCGAGGCCACGGTTGCCGGGCAGGGCACGGTCATGGCCGAGTGGGAGAATCAGGGCCTCGACGCCGACACCGTGCTCATCGCCGTCGGCGGCGGCGGCCTGATCGCGGGCGCGCTGGGCTGGCTTCAGGGCCGTCGCAAAGTGGTGGCGGTCGAGCCCGAAACCGCCTGCGCGCTGCACGCCGCGCTGGCCGCCGGGGCACCGGTGGATGTCGAGGTTTCCGGTATTGCCGCCAATGCGTTAGGGGCAAAACGGATCGGCGATATCTGCTTCGGCCTGGCGCAGGCGCAGGGCGTCGAGAGCGTTCTGGTGAGCGACACCGCCATCGCCGAGGCGCAGGCCATGCTCTGGCGCGAGACGCGCCAACTGGTGGAGCCCGCAGGCGCCGCCGCGCTGGCGGCGCTGTTGTCGGGCGCCTATGTTCCGGCAGAGGACGAGCGGGTGGCGGTGCTGGTCTGCGGTGGCAATGTCGCGCCCGACCCGCTGGACAGCGTGTAACGCCAAGGATAGGACGCGCGCATGGCCAAGCCCAAGGATAACCCCAATTACAAGGTCGTCGCCGAGAACCGGCGCGCGCGGTTCGACTATGCCATCGAGGATGATCTCGAATGCGGTATCATCCTGGAGGGCTCGGAGGTCAAATCGCTGCGGCAGGGCGGCGCCAATATCGCCGAGAGCTATGCCACCGTCGATAACGGCGAATTGTGGCTCGTCAATTCCTATATCGCGCCCTACGAGCAGGCCAAGACCTTCGGCCACGAGGAGCGCCGCCGCCGCAAACTCTTGGTATCGCGCAAGGAATTGGCGCGGCTCTGGAACGAGACGCAGCGCAAGGGCATGACGCTGGTGCCATTGGTGCTGTATTTCAACCATCGCGGCATCGCCAAGATCAAGATCGGCGTCGCCAAGGGCAAGAAGACCCACGACAAGCGCGAGACCGCCGCCAAGCGCGACTGGAACCGGCAGAAGCAGCGGCTCCTGAAGGAGCACGGCTAGGCTTTCCGACCGTGGTGTTTTCAAGACCGCGCGTACCGGCCTTGCCCTCTGGCGGGCTTGGCTGTAGGCAATGGCCAGTCAATTTTCGGGGGGCCGAGACGGTGCATGACGATCCCAAGACCCTTGTTTCGACCGACTGGCTGGCGGCGCATCTCAAGGATCCCGACCTGCGGGTTCTCGACGCCACCGCTTTTCTGCCCGGCACCGGGCGCGACGCACGCGCCGAATACGAGGGCGCACATATCCCCGGCGCGCGGTTCTTCGATATCGACGATATCAGCGATGGCCGGTCCGAGTTGCCGCACATGGTGCCGCCGGTAGAGAAATTCATGTCGCGGCTACGCGCGATGGGGGTGGGCGACGGCCATCAGGTGGTGGTTTACGACACGCATGGCCTGTTCTCGGCGGCGCGGGTGTGGTGGCTGTTTCGGCTGATGGGTCATGACGACGTGGCCGTGCTCGACGGTGGATTCCCCAAATGGCAGGCCGAGGGCCGCGAGATCGAGGATCTGCCCCCCGTCATCCGTGACCGGCACATGACGGTGCGGCGGCAGAATCACATGGTGCGCGACGTCACGCAGGTTTCGGCCGCGACCAAGCTGGGCGATCACGAGATCCTCGACGCGCGACCGCCGGGCCGCTTTCGCGGCGAGGAGCCGGAGCCGCGCGAGGGCCTGCGCGGCGGGCATATCCCGGGATCGAAGAGCGTGCCGGCCTCGGCGCTCCTGAATCCCGACAAGACGATGAAATCGCCCGAGGATCTGCGCGCCGTGCTCGTAACTGCCGGTGTCGATCTCGGCAAACCCGCGATCACCACCTGCGGCTCGGGGCTGACGGCGGCGATCATCAACCTTGCGCTGGAACGGATCGGCAAGGCCGACCACGCGCTTTACGACGGATCATGGGCGGAATGGGGCGCGTATCCGACGCTGCCCGTCGCCACGGGAGACAACTGAATGTTCGAACATCTCAAGGAAAAGCCGGCTGACAAGATCATCGCGCTGGGGCAGGCCTTTCGCGAGGACCCGCGCGAGACCAAGATCGACCTCGGCGTCGGCGTCTACAAGAACCCCGAGGGCGTGACCCCTGTCATGCGCGCCGTCAAGGCCGCCGAGAAGCGGCTATGGGAACAAGAGACGACCAAGAGCTACACCGCGCTTGCCGGAGACCCGGCCTTCACCGACGCGATGGCGGGGCTGGTTCTGGGCGACGCGGTGCCGCGCGATAACGTCGCCACGCTGGCCACGCCGGGTGGCACCGGCGCGGTGCGGCAGGCGTTCGACCTCGTGCGCATGGCCAATCCGGGCGCGCGTGTCTTCGTGTCCGACCCGACATGGCCCAACCACTTGAGCATCCTCGCCTATCTCGGGATGGAAGTGGTGAATTACCGCTATTTCGACAGCACCACCTGCGCGGTGGATTTCGATGGGATGATGGCCGACCTCGACGGCGTGCGCGCGGGTGACGTGGTGCTGCTGCATGGCTGCTGCCACAACCCGACCGGGGCCAACCTCACGATGCCGGAATGGCGCGCGGTGGTTGAGCGGCTGAACGCGGCGGGTGCGCTGCCGATGATCGACATCGCCTACCAGGGCTTCGGCGACGGGCTCGACGCGGACGCCGCGGCGGTGCGGTATGTGGCGGCGAACTGTCCCGAGGTGCTGATCGCGGCGAGCTGTTCCAAGAACTTCGGCATCTACCGAGAGCGCACCGGCATCCTGATGGCGGTGATGCAGGAGGCGAGGCTGCGCACGCTGACGCAGGCCAACCTCGCCTATCTCAACCGGCAGACCTATTCCTTTCCGCCCGATCACGGCGCCCGGTTGGTGAGCATGGTGCTGACCGACGACGCCCTGCGCGCCGACTGGCAGGCAGAGCTTGAGGATGTGCGCAAAGGGATGCTGCGGCTGCGCGAGCAATTGGCGGGCGAATTGCAGCGGCTCTCGGGCTCGGACCGGTTCGGCTTCATCGCGCAGCACCGGGGTATGTTCTCGCGTCTCGGGGCCACGCCGGAACAGGTCGAGCGCCTGCGCGCCGATCACGGCATCTACATGATCGGCGATAGCCGCATCAACATCGCCGGTCTGAACGACAAGACCGTGCCGATCCTTGCGAAAGCGCTGATCGACGCGGGGGTGTGATCGCAGGGGCGGCCCGCGAGGGCCGCCCCCGGATGTGCTTACTTGGGCATGATCACGCCGTCGATGACGTGGATGACACCGTTGCTGGCCTCGACATCGGCCTGTACCACGTTGACGCCGTCCACCGTGACACCGCCCCCGGTGCCGATGGTGACTTTGCCACCCTGCACGGTTTCGGCCATCATGCCGTCGCTGAGGTCGCCCGACATCACCTTGCCCGGCACCACGTGATAGGTGAGGATCGCGGTGAGCGTGTCCTTGTTCTCGGGCTTGAGCAGATCCTCGACCGTGCCCTCGGGCAACGCCGCGAACGCCGCGTTGGTGGGCGCGAATACGGTGAAGGGGCCATCGCCCTTGAGCGTCTCGACGAGATCGGCGACCTTCAGCGCGGCGACGAGGGTCGAGAAGCTCTCGTTGCCCGTGGCGATATCCACGATGTCCATCTTGTTGCCGTGCCCGTCGGCGAGCGCGGGGCCTGCCATGATGGCGGCGGTGGCCAGGGCCAGGTAGGTTCTGCGAAGCATGGTGTTTCCTTCGTTTGCGGTTTGCATTTCGCGACACCCGCTCCGGGTGTCGATATGTGGCTTACGAAGGAATGCGCGGGCCGGTTCAGCGGGGATTTTCGCTCATGCGGCTTGACGAAAAGGGGTCAATCGCTAAGCCGGGGGTGATTGAAATATCCAATCACGATCTTGTGAATTTTACTGGCCTCGCGGCCTTGGTGCGGCGGTGCTGACGGTGCCCGGTCAGGTCTCGGCCTTGTCGTCCTCCAGCGCCAGATCTGCGAGGATCGGGCAGTCGGGGCGGTGGTCGCCTGCGCAGGCCTCGACGAGGTGGGCCAGCGTGGCGCGCATCGCGCTAAGCTCGGCGAGCTTGCCGTCGATCTTTTCCAGATGCGCCTTGGCGATGTGCCGGACATCTGCGCTCGCGCGGCCCTCGTCCTCGTAGAGCGCGAGCAGCCCGCGGCAGTCGTCGATGGAGAACCCCAGAGACCGCGCGCGCCCCAGAAAGCCCAGCTTGTGCACGTCGCGCTCGCGGAACTGGCGATAGCCGTTCTCGCCGCGCAGGGGGCGGACGAGGCCGATCTCCTCGTAATAGCGGATGGTCTTGGCCGGCAGGCCGGTGCGTTGCGAGACATCGCCGATATTCATGGTCGCTCTCCTCTCGTTACCCGGCGGTGGCCGGGTGCGCGGCCACCGGTGCCGTGGCCTGGGGACGTCCACCTGTCTCGTCACCCAACATCGGGCGCAGCCGCCGCAGGCGCAGCGCGTTCGAAACGACGAAGACCGAGCTGAGGGCCATCGCCCCCGCCGCAAGAACTGGCGAGAGCAGCACGCCAGAGACGGGGTAGAGCACCCCGGCCGCCACCGGGATGAGCGCCACGTTGTAGCCGAAGGCCCAGGCGAGGTTCTGCCGGATGTTGCGCATGGTCGCGCGCGACACCGCGACCGCGCCCATTACCCCGCCCAGATCGCCCGACATGAGCACCACGTCGGCGGCCTCAATGGCGATATCGGTGCCTGTCCCTATGGCGATGCCCACATCCGCCTGCGCCAGGGCGGGCGCGTCGTTGATCCCGTCGCCAACAAAGGCCACCGGGCCGCGCGCCTGCATGTCCTTGAGCGCAGTGACCTTGTCCTCCGGCAGCAGCCCGGCCACCACCTCGTCGATGCCGGTCTCGCGGGCGATAGCCTCGGCCGTCTCGCGTTTGTCGCCGGTCAGCATCACCACGCGCAGCCCCGCCCCGCGCAGGGCGGCGATGGCCGCCACGCTCGACGGCTTCACAGGGTCGGCGACCGCGATCACGGCGGCGAGCCGCCCGTCGATCGCGGCAAAGAGCGCCGTGCGCCCGCGCGCGGCGAGGTCGGCCTCGGTCCGGGCGAGGGGCGCGATGTCGATATCCTCGCGCACCATCAGCCGATCGGCCCCCACCAGCACGTCGCGGCCTTCGACACGCGCCCGCACGCCGTGGCCGGTGATGGTCTCGAATTGCGTCACCTCCACCTCTTCCGCCCCTTCGGCACGGGCGGCGCGCGCGATGGCATCGGCGACGGGGTGCTCCGAGCGTGCCTCGACCGCGGCGACCAGCCGCAGCACCTCGGCCCGGTCCATCCCCTCGGCCAGCACCAGGTCGGTCATCTCGGGGTGGCCCTCGGTCACGGTCCCGGTCTTGTCGAGTGCCACCGTTCTGACCCCCGCCAGCGCCTGAAGCGCGTCGCCCTTGCGGAACAGCACGCCCATGTCGGCCGCGCGCCCGGTGCCCACCATGATCGAGGTGGGCGTCGCCAGCCCCATCGCGCAGGGACAGGCGATGATGAGCACCGACACCCCCGCCACCAGCGCCAGCGTCAGCGCGGGGTCGGGGCCGACCGCGAGCCACACAGCCACCGTCAGCGCCGCCACGGCCATGACCGCGGGAACGAACCACAACGTGATCCGGTCCACCATGCCCTGAATCGGCAGCTTGGCCCCCTGCGCCTCTTCGACCATGCGGATGATCTGCGCCAGCGTGGTATCGGCCCCCACCCGCGTGGCGCGCAGCATGAGGCTGCCCGCGCCGTTGACCGTGCCGCCGGTCACTGCGTCGCCGGGGTCCTTGGCCACCGGGACCGGCTCGCCGGTGATCATGCTCTCATCGACATGGGCGCTGCCCTCGGTCACCTCGCCATCCACGGGGATACGCTCGCCGGGACGCACGAGCACGATATCGCCGGGCACGATGGCGTCGATCTCTACCTCTTCGGCCGTGCCGTCGCGCATCACCCGCGCAGTGCGTGCCTGCAGACCCATCAACCGCTCGATCGCCGCGCCGGTCCGGCCCTTGGCGCGTGCCTCCAGCCAGCGGCCCAGCAGGATCAGCACCACGATCACCGCCGCCGCTTCGAAATAGACGGCGCGCACCGCCTCGGGCAGGACGCCGGGTAGGAAGGTCGCCACCACTGAGTAGCCATAGGCGGCCCCGGTCCCGAGCGCCACGAGACTGTTCATGTCCGGCGCGCCGCGCAGGAGCGCCGGGATGCCCGTGCGGTAGAAGCCGCGGCCCGGTCCGGCCAGCACCAGCGTGGTGAGCACGAATTGCAGAATCCAGCTTGCCTGCATCCCCACCGTGTCGGCGATCAGCATGTGCAGCGCGGGGATGGCGTGGCCTCCCATTTCCAGCACGAAGACCGGCAACGCCAGCACCGCCGCCAGACCCGTGCGTCGCGCCATTTTGCGCGCCTCATCTGTCTTGCGCGCTGCCGCGTTGCGCGATTCGCCGCCCTGCGCGAGCGTGGCCGGATAGCCCGCTTCGCCGGCGGCTACGGCAAGATCGCGTGCCGTGACGGCACCCTCGGCATGGATCACCCGCGCGCTTTCGGTGGCGAGGTTCACCCGCACGTCGAGCACGCCCGGCAGGTCGGCGAGCGCCGCCTCGACCCGGCCCACGCAGGATGCGCAGGACATCTTGTCCACCGAGAGCACCGTCTCGGCCTTGCGCAGGGGGTATCCCGCGCGGTCGAGCGCCGCCGCGATGTTGCGTAGCGGGACCGAGTCCGAGGTGTCAATTCGCGCCGAGGCATCCGCGAGGTTGACGTCGGCGCGCGTTACGCCCTCGACCGCGGAAAGCGCCTCCTCGGCACGCCGCACGCAGCCCGCGCAGGTCAGCCCGTTGAGGAAAATCCTGATTTGCCGTGTCCCGGTCATCCCGGCTCTCCGTTTTTCCAAGTGTCTGACCGTGACATAGAGATTCCCGCTACTGGAAGGTCAAGGGCCGTGCCGCTTTTCGATCCGCGATCTTCGCCTTTGCGCTTGCGGGCGCGGGGCTCGGTGTTAGCCTGCCTGCATCATGGTGCCGCCCCTCGGGGCGGAGAATTGGGAAGCCGGTGCGACTCCGGCGCTGCCCCCGCAACGGTAAGGGAGGGCGACGAGGCGTTACGCCACTGGGCCGAAGACAGCCCGGGAAGGTGCCTCGCGCATGGGCCGACAGCCCGCCACCCAAGCCCGGAAACCAGCCATGATCCACGTCGAATCGCGGTGGGCGATGCGGGCGTTTGTGCGTGCCCGCGCGCCATCGCCCCGCCCACTGCCCCATCCGGCCCGGGGTGCGGTCGGGGAGAACGAAGCATGACGGATTTCGACCGAATCATCGACGCCCTCGAGGAAAGCCCGGCTGAGGGTGCGCAAGCGATGGCAGCCGCGCGGCTGGGTTTTCTGGAATGGGTGTTCGCCACGCCCGGTCCGCTCACCGCGCGGATGGCGCGCGATGCGCTCGATACGCAGGCTGCCCGTGACGCGCAAAGTCCGGCGGCGCGCGCCTTCGTTGGCTGTGTCCGCGAGGCCGGTACGCCTGCCCGAGCCTGCTATGCAGGCCGCCGCGCCGCGCGGGCAAAGCGTGCACGATGGCTCAACTGACATCTCGGGGCAGGGCGGCAGAAAAGAAAAACGGCGACACCAGGGAGGAGGAGGGTGCCGCCGTTCTCTTTCGCGTCGGGCCTCAGGGAGGAGGAGGAGACCGTCAGCTATCTTTCAGGATCGTTTTCGCGACCCTGTCGTTCGGTCCCGGGCTCTTGGGAGGAGGAGAGAGAGCCCGCGACCGTCACGGATGCGCCAGGGAGGAGGAGAGGCGCACCCGTATTCCGTTCAGCGCCGTGCGCCGTAGACCGAGTCGCGCGCGACCCGGCGAATTTCGCTGCGATGCAGGCCAAGGTCGGCCAGATCGCGGTTGCTCAGCTCGGAAAGCTCGCGCACTGTGCGGCGGTAGGCGATAAAGGCTGCGGCACGCTGCGCTGCGGCGCGAACGGTGTTGCGAAGCTCGCCCCACGCCGTGCCTGCTGTGCCATATTGCGTTACGATCGACCGTGCCATGTTCTTTCCCTTGCGATCTTCTTCGCTTTAGCTGTTCGAAGCCACTCTGTTTGGCCCCGGTTGATGCAAAGATAGCCTCTTTCTGCGCATGCACAATACCAGCTTGAACATTTCTGCCATGCAGAAAACGCATGGCAGAAAGTGACCTAACGTCAGGCAAACGCATAGCTTTTCATCGCTAACTGATGCCATTCTGCGCATCCTTCGAAGATTGCGCATCGCGGCGATGCGGCATGCGCGCCATGTTCGCGGCGAAAATATCTGGATCGGGCGGCCGCACATGGTAGCAAGGGGCATGACACCAAACGACCTCGTTCTCACCCCCACCGGGCTACGCTTTGGCGGGCGGCGTTATCCCTGCACGATCGGGCGCGGCGGCATATCGGGTGCCAAGCGCGAGGGCGATGGTGCGACGCCTGCCGGCATCCATCGCATTGTCGGGATGCTCTACCGTCCCGACCGCATGGCGCGGCCCGCCAACTGGGCGCTGCCGATCAGGCCCGGCGATCTGTGGTCCGACGATCCCGACCACGAGGATTACAACCTCATGGTACGCGCGCCCTATCCGCACAGTCATGAGGTCTTGCGCCGCGCCGATCCGCTCTATGACCTCGTGATCGTGACCGACTGGAACTGGCCCCGCGCCGCGCGCGGGCGTGGGTCGTGCATCTTTGTGCATCGCTGGCGCAGGCCGGGCTATCCGACGGCGGGCTGCATCGCGCTGCGACCCGATCACCTGAGCCGAATCGCGGCGGGCATCTGCCACGGGACGCGGCTGATCGTGCGGTAGAAGGGGCCGGAACAGTCCCCGGTTCCCTGGGCGTGCCGTCGCGCTTGCGCTCTGTTCCCGAAACACCCAAGTATCACAGAAGCTGATTGGAGGTTTCCCATGCGCGGCGTGTCCCTTGCCCTTTCGCTTGTTCTTGTTGCTTCCCCGGTGCTGGCCGATGACTTGGCTGTGACCAGTCGGGTGAGCGCCGCGACCGTCTATCCAGAGGGTGCGACCGTCACCCGCGAGGCGGCGTTTTCGGCGCCCGCCGGGGAGCATGAGCTGATCCTCACGGACCTGCCGCGCGACACGCCGCTGGCGTCGGTACGGGTGGCGCTGGACGGCGCGCGGCTGGGTGGTGTGCGCACACGCGAGGACTACGTGCCACCACGGCAGGCCGAGGACGACGCGGAGGTGCAGGCCGCGCGGGCCGAGGTCGAGCGTCTGGAGGAGGCGCTGCGTGCTGGCCGTGCCGAGGTGGCCGATATCCGGCTGGAGGCCGATGCGGCCCGGGCGCGGCTGCGCTTTCTCGACGGCATCGGCAAGGCCGAGGGGCTGGCGGCGCAGGAGCCGGCCACGCTGGGCGATCTGGTGGCGATGATCGGGCGCGAGACGCTGGAGGCACGCCGCGCCGAGACCGCTGCCGAGCGCCGTGCCGATGCTGCCGAGCGCGCGCTCAAGGACCTGGTGGAGAAGCTGTCGCGCGCGCGGCAGGCGCTGGAGGCGCTGGTGCCCGAGACCGGGCCGCGCGCCCTGCTCGCCGTCGCCATCCGCGCCGACGCGGCCACCGAGGGGCAGCTCACCGTCAGCTACACGGTGCCGCAGGCGGGCTGGCAGCCGCTCTACGATCTGCATCTTGCGCGTGACGAGGGCCGGGTGCGGATCGAGCGCGGGGCCTTCGTGCGGCAGGAGACCGGCGAGAACTGGCGCGACATCGCGCTCACCCTCTCGACCCGCCGTCCGGCGCAGCAGGGCGCACCGGGCGAGATCCACCCGTGGATCCCGCGGCTCGGCGATCCCGACGAGATCCGCCCGATGCCACGGGTGAAGGGCGACGGCGCGCTGATGGAGATGGCCGCGCCCGCCGCTGCGGCCCCCGAGGCCGACATGGCGCGGCCCGAGTTCGACGGGCTGTCGGTGCGCTACGCCTATCCCGCGCCGGTGAGCGTCGCCACCGGGGCAGACCGGGTGCGGCTCATGCTCTCGCCCATCGAGGCCGACGCAGAGATCAGGGCGCGGGCGGTGCCACTGGTGGACGAGACCGCCTTCCTCATGGCACGGGTGACCAATTCGGATGAGGACGTGATCCTGCCCACGTCCGAGGCACGCTTCTATCTCGACGGGCGCTATGTCGGGCAGCGCTGGCTGCCCTTTGCCGCGGCGGGCGCGGAGATGGCGCTCTCGTTCGGGCCGATCGAGGGGCTGACGCTGAAGCGCGTCGTCAAGACGCGCTCGGAGGGCGATCGCGGCCTCATCAATCGTGCCAGTGAGCGCCGCGAGACGGTGGAGATCACCGTCGAGAACCTCACCGGCGAGAGCTGGCCGGTCACCGTGCTCGACCGTGTGCCGGTGTCCGAGCAGGACGACCTGCGCATCACGTGGAATGCGCGGCCCGATCCCGACGAGACCGACGTCGAGGACAAGCGGGGCATCCTCGCCTGGCGGTTCGACCTGGAGGCGGGTGCGCAGCGCACCATCACCCTCGATACGCAAATGAGCTGGCCCGAGGGCAAGGTGCTGCGCTGAAGTGCAGGCGGGTTAGCCGCTACAGCGCTTCTCCGCCTCTTCGACGGCGGCGGTGTAGCCCAGAAGCGAAAAGGTGTCCTTGGTCTGGGTGCCACGCGTGGAGCGGGCGGTGAGCACCGCGTCAATCCCGCGCTTCATCGCCGCGAGGATCTTCGCGTCATCTTCTACGGTGGCGGGCCATGCCCATTCGCCTTCGCTGAACAGCTCGAAGCTGTCGTCACCGATGCGCAGGTTCACGGTCGAGCCCTTTGCGAAGGGATAGCCGCCGGTGAAGGTGATCTGCCCCTGCACGTCGGCAGCGGGGCGAAAGAAGGTCATCAGCAGAATATCGCCGCGCCGCACCGCCACCACGCGGCCATCGCGGGTGTTCACTGTCTCGGTGGGGGCCGAAACCGCCCAGCATTCGCGCGGATCGGTATCTTCGAACACGCTCCATGCCGTGTTCGTCGCCACCTGATTCGTGCTCGTGTCCTGCGCAGTGGTCGCCGTCGCCGCCGCACATGCCAGTGCAAGGGCGAGGCCTCGTGCAAGTCCCATCATCATGTTCCAGCCTCCAAGCCGTCCCAGCCTCAATCTTTCGACCGGCCGCCGCCCTTTACAGGCCTGTTGTATTGTGCGACCGATCCACGTTCGACGCATCGAGACTAGCGCGAATTGGACGGGAAGTGAAAGGCGGAATTGGCGGGTCTCCGCGAATCGTGTGGCCTCTTCCCGCGCCGGGCGCGCAGACCGGAGACCACGCATGACCCACCCCGTTCCCCTTGCCGAAGTTTGGCGCGGACCGCGCCCCGAGAGCGTTCACCTCGGTCACGCCGTGATCTGCGATGCGCGAGGCGAAATCGTCGAGGCATGGGGTAACCCCGACGAGGTGGTGCTGCCGCGCTCCTCGGCCAAGATGATCCAGGCGCTACCGCTGGTGGCTTCGGGGGCGGCGGACGCGGCGGGGCTGACGCCCGAACATCTGGCGCTGGCCTGCGCGTCGCATAGCGGCGCGGCGATCCATACCGACAGGGTGGGCCGCTGGATTGCCGAGATTGGCCTCGGCGACGGTGATTTCCGCTGCGGCGCGCACATGCCGTGGGACAAGGCGGCGCATGATGCGCTGCTTTGTTCGGGTACCGCACCCTGCCAGGTGCACAACAACTGTTCCGGCAAGCATGCCGGGTTTCTCACCCTCAACCGGCATCTCGGTGGCGGCCCCGACTATGTCGAACCCGACCACCCGGTGCAGCGCGCGGTGATGGAGGTGTTCGAGACCGTTACCGACCAATCCTCGCCCTATTACGGGATCGACGGCTGTTCTGCCCCCAATCCGGCCACCACGCTGCGGGCGATGGCGCGGGCGATGGCGTGGTATGCGAGCGCGGGCGAGGCCACCGCCGAGGAACGCGCCGCCCGCAGGCTATGGCAGGCGATGGTGGCCCATCCTGATCTGGTGGCGGGCGAGGGGCGGGCCTGCACCGAGTTGATGCGCGCCTGCTCGGAGCCGGTGGCGCTCAAGACTGGGGCGGAGGCGTTCTATATCGCGATCCTTCCGCGGCGGGGCCTCGGTGTCGCGCTAAAGATCGCCGACGGCGGCACGCGCGGCGCGGAATGTGCCATCGCCTCGATTCTCGTGCGGTTGGGGGTGCTCGACCCCCAGCATCCGGCGGCGTGCAAGGTGCGCAACGCGCCGATCACCAACTGGCGCGGCATCGAGACAGGCGCGATTCGGCCCGCCGCTACGATGGCCTGATACAGGCAGAGGAGATCGACAAGGCGGGCATCGCGACCCGGAGGCGCCGCCGACTTGCGTCTTGTGATCGGTGAATGTGCAAGATCGGCTGTCCGGGGGCAGGGCGCGTGAATGCGCCTGAACGCACCCCAGGCCTGGCCCCGCGATCCCTGCTCAGTTGATGAGCCCGGCGTGGCGCAAGCCCTCCTCGACCAGCGCTTTGGTCGGATCGCTCAGGCCCACGAGCGGCAGGCGTACCTCGTCGCTGCACAGCCCCAGCCGCGACATCGCGTACTTGACGCCCACCAGCCCCGGCTCGACAAAGATCGCCCGGTGCAGCGGCATCAGCCGGTCCTGCAATTCGAGCGCGGTGGCATAGTCCCCCGCCAGCGTCGCCTCCTGCACCTGCGCTACCAGCTTGGGCGCGACATTGGCGGTGACCGAGATGACACCCTGACCGCCCTGCGCGTTGAATCCGTGGGCGGTGGCGTCCTCGCCCGAGATCTGGATGAAATCCTTACCGCAGGCGATGCGCTGCGTGCTGACGCGGGCAAGATCGCCGGTGGCGTCCTTGACGCCGATGATACGCGGAAGCCGTGCCAGCTTGCCCATCGTCTCGGGGAGCATGTCCACCACCGACCGGCCGGGAATGTTGTAGATGATGATCGGCAGTTCGCAGCAATCGTGCAGTGCGGTGAAATGCGCGATCAGCCCCGCCTGCGTGGGCTTGTTGTAATAGGGTGTCACGACCAGCGCGGCATCCGCGCCCACCGTTTCGGCATGGCGCATGAAGCGGATCGCCTCGATCGTGTTGTTGGAGCCCGCCCCCGCGATCACCGGGACGCGCCCGGCGGCGGCGCGCACCACCTCGTCGATCACCCGCTCGTGCTCTTCGTGGGTAAGCGTCGGGCTCTCGCCCGTGGTGCCTACGGGGACGAGCCCGCGGCTGCCCTCGCCGATGTGCCATTCCACGAGAGTCCGAAGCGTCTCGTAATCCACCTCGCCGTTCCTGAACGGTGTAACGAGGGCAGGGAAGGATCCTTTGAACATCACGCGCTCCTTGTGGTCTCGGGCGGCGACCGGTCCTCCACTCGTGAGTGGACCGCGCGGACCGCGCCGCCTAGGCTGGGGACGTCTATCCTGATTCAGCGCGGAAAAGGCAAGGGATGTTGCGGCTTCTGGCGATGGTTTTGATCTGTGCAATACCCCTCGGTGCGGCGTCTGCGGCTTCCGACGTGCCGCGCATTGCGCCGCGTCCGCTGGCCAGCGCGCTTGAGGCCATGGGTGCGGGCCGCTGGGAGGTGGCGGCGCGGCTCGCGGCGCGCGACGGCCCGGCAGCGGCCGATCTCGTCGAATGGTACCGGCTGCGCGCGGGACTGGGCGCGCCCGACGAGATCCTGGGCTTTCTGAGGCGCAATGACCACTGGCCCGGCCTTGACCTGCTGCGCCGCAACAGCGAGGCGGCGATGGCCGGCGCGGATTTTGACACGGTGCTCGCCTTCTACGACGGGTACGTGCCGCAGACGGGTACCGGCGCGCTCTCTGCCGCCCGCGCGCGGCTGGCGCGTGGGCGGCAGGGTGAGGCCGAGGCCGGAATCGTGATGGCATGGCGCACGCTCGATCTCACCGCAGCCGAGCACGCCGATTTCCTGCGCGAATTCGGCGCGCTGCTGGCCCCCCATCACGAGGCACGGCTTGACATGGCGCTGTGGCGCGGACTCGACGACGCCGCCCTGACGCTGCCGTTGGTGAGCGACGCCACGCGCGAGCGAGCCGAGACACGGGCGCGCGTGGCCGAGTCCGGCCCCGATGGCGTGAGCGCGACCGCGGCCCGCGACCCCGGCATCGCCTTCGCGCTGTTCGAGCATTACCTCGCGCGTTCCGCCGAGGACGCCATCGCTGTGCTGTTGCGCCAGAGCCGGATCAGGGGCGGGCTGGGCGTGCCCGAGCGCTGGGCCGGCTGGCGCCGGGCGCTGGCTCGCCAGGCGATGCGGGACGGCGAAGCGGCGCGCGCCTACGAGATCGCGGCGCTGCACCAGCTTGACGAGGGTGCGAATTACGCCGATCTCGAATGGCTCGCGGGCTATATCGCGCTCATCCATCTGGGCGAGCCCGACCTCGCGCGCGATCATTTCCAGCGTTTCCGCAGCGCCGTCAGCACACCGATTTCGCTGGGGCGTGCGGGTTATTGGCTCGGCCGGGCGGTCGAGGCCGGCGGTGACGCCGAGGCGGCGCGCGCGGCCTATGCCGGAGGGGCGGATCACCCGACCAGCTTTTACGGGCTGCTCGCGGCGGAACGGATCGAGCGCGACATCGCCGAACGGGTCTCGGGCGCCGGGACCGTCCCACCATGGCGCGAGGCGGATTTCGCGCGCACCGACCTGCACGAGATCGTCACGCTGGCGCTCGACATGGACGAGACGTGGCTGGCCCGGCAATTCCTGCTGCACCTCTCGGAGACGCAAGACCGGCAGGGCCTTGCCCGCATGGGCGCGATGCTCGAAGAAATCGGAACGCCCTACCTGCAAATCATGCTCGGCAAGGCGGCAGCCGAACGCGGCATCGTCCTGCCCGCCATCTACTACCCGCTCCATCCCCTCACGGACATGGACCTGCCCGTGCCGATGGAATGGGCGCTCGCCATCGCCCGGCGCGAGAGCGAGTTCAATCCCGTGGTGATGAGCGGCGCGGGCGCACGCGGGCTGATGCAGCTCATGCCCGCCACGGCGCGCGAGATGGCCAGCGACAGCGGGCTCGACACGGATGCCGCGCGGCTGGTGACGGACTGGCGCCACAACGTGCGGCTCGGTGCCGCCTATCTGGCGCAGTTGCGGGGGCGGTACGAGGGCAATCCGCTGCTCGTCGCCGCCGCCTACAATGCCGGGCCGTCGCGGGTGACGGACTGGCTAGGGACCTATGGCGATCCGCGGCGCATGGCCCCCGAGGCGGTGATCGACTGGATCGAGAACCTGCCCTTTCGCGAGACGCGCAACTACGTCATGCGCGTGGCCGAGAGCCTGCCAATCTATCGCGCCCGGCTTGGCCAACCGGCGCTGCCGCGGCCCTTCTCTCTGGAAATCGGGGGCAGCGACCGCCCGCGCGCAACGGACTGACCGGCCTCGGCGCGGCGGAGTGACAGCTAGACGGCAAGCCTCGTCACGCGAGGCAGGCACGGTGGCAAGAGGTGGCAAGAGCGCCCCGTGACCGTATCCGTACCTCGAAAACTCTCATGAAAAACGCTTGGGTTCAATCTCTGCCAGGGGCGCAGCGGGGGCGGGCATGGGCCGTCAGGGCCGCGCATCCCGGGTTTCGGTGATTGCCCCGCCTGCCCGCTGGAGAGGGCGGCGGGGCCGAAACCGGGGTGCAAACGCTTGCCGCACGGGATGTCCCGCTGGAGATGCAGCACGCCGAAGGAGAGCGACGCACCGCACGGGAAGGCCCGTCAGGCGCACATGCCGGTTATCCCCGGGCCAGCGGCGGTGGGGCGCGGGCGTTGTAGGCGGCGACAGGGGCCTGCGCCTCTGGGCAGCCCGCGTCGGAGAGCGGCGCGAGGCGCGAGAAGGCGACGATCCGCGCCGCCGGGTCTGGCCCCGTATCGGTCAGCGTGACGGGCGACTTGAAAAAGGGGCAGGGCGCGTTCAGGTGCGGGCGGTCCTCCTGCTCTGCCGTGTCCGACGGCGCACCGACAGCATACAGGCAGAGCGCACCGCCCAGCGCGATCACCTCTGCCAGACGCGCCTCCTGAGCACGCTCCGCTGCGCGGGCTGCATCGGCAAGCTCGTGCTGGCACTCTACGGCGGCGGCGGTGGCGACGCGCACGCCCAGAAGCAGCACCAAGAGGACCGGGGCGACCCTGCCCTTTGCCATGCCCGCGATGCGTGCGCGAATGCCCATAATCACGAAATCCAATGACCCGAAATACCGGGCCGACCATTAAAACGCTACGGGGCGATCGGCCCCCGGTCAAGCCTGTGGTCACATTACGGCGACAACCACCGCACCGTGCCCATGCCGCCGGTCTCGTAGCCGCCCAGCGCCGTTGCCTTGGCGGCGATTACCTCGGAGCGCATGAAGCTCACGAGGCTTTGCACCGGCTCTGTGAAATAGGCGCGCCGGTCAATGAGCAGGTCGAACCGCTCGCGCAGCAGCGGGCGGAACACCAGCCGGAACTGCCGCGCCATCGCCTCGATCCCGAGCGTCGCCTCGGCCTCGCCAGCGGCCACCGCCGCCGCCGCCTCGCTCTCGGTATGGGCGGGGCTGGCAGCGGTCGTGAGGTCCGTGGGTGTCAGCCCCGCCTCCGCCATCAGCCGCGCGAAAAGCGCCGTGGTGCCTGCCCCCTCTTGCCGCAGGATCACCCGCCGCCCGCGCAGGTCGGCGAAATCCCGCACCATGTCGGCCACCTGCGGCGCCAGGATCAGGCCGCGCACCCGCGTGGCCCATCCGATAAGCACCGCGTCGCGTATCCCCCGCGCCTCCAGCGCCGCGATGTTCCAGTCTTCCTCGCCGGGGATGTGCAGCCCCGCCACTGCCGCCTCACCCCGGCACCAGGCGTCGAGCCCGCCCATGCTGCCGTTCCACAGCGTCGCCAGCGCCGACCCGCTCTCGCGCAGCGCCCAGTCGAGCAGCGGATCGTGCGAGCCGGTGACCACGCCGGGGCGCGCGGGCGGTTGCAGCGCGCCCTCGCCCTCGATCCAGGCGGTAATCTCGGATTGTGGAAACAGCAGCTTGCCGGTGACCTTGCGATGCGGGATCTCGCCCGCCGCGACCATGTCATAGACCTTGCGTTCGCGGACGCGCAGCAGGTCGGCGACTTCCTTGGTAGTCAGGTAGCTGGGGTCCATCGGCTCTCGGCGATCGCTTGGGGCTTTTCCCGGTCCTAGCCGATCCGGACCGGGAAATCAGCAGGAAAGCGCGTTCAGAGCCGGTTCACCGGCACTTTCAGCATCGGGTTGCCGTCGCGGTCCTTGGGCACCGCGCCCGCGCGCATGTTGACCTGCAACGACGGCAGGATCAGCCGCGGCATGTCCAATGTCGCGTCGCGTTCGGTGCGGAAGCG